>NC_008340.1:655188-982783 GCF_000014785.1 Alkalilimnicola ehrlichii MLHE-1 | reverse complement strand
ATGGTGCCCCCGGCCCGGGCCCAGGCGGACCTGGACATCGAGACCCCGCGGATCCGGGAACTCACCCGCCAGATGCGCGACCGGCACACGCAGCTACGCCCCTACTACGAGAGCGGTGCCATCGGCCTGACCAACGACGGACTGATCACCATCCGCGACCAGGGGGCGATCCCGCTCGCCGAGCGCAACACCGTCCGCAACCTGGTGGAGCAGGATAACCGGGACCGCAATGCCCTCTACCGGGAGATCGCCGAGGCCAATAACCGCCCCGACTGGGAGGGCGACATCCGCCAGACCTTCGCCGAGCGCTGGCGCACCCGCGCCCCCTCCGGCTGGTACTACCAGGACAGCCGCGGTAACTGGCGACAGAAATAGCATCCGAACCGGGCAGACGGAAGGGGGCGAGCTCGCCATTACGCCCCCTTCCGTCACGCGAGCGCGGAACCGCCCTCACCGTCACTGCGAGCGCGGACCCACCCCCACCGTCACTGCGAGCGCGGACCCACCCCCACCGTCACTGCGAGCGCGGACCCACCCCCACCGTCACTGCGAGGAGGCGAAGCCGACGCGGCAGTCTACCGCTCTGGATCGCCACGGCCCTTCGGCCCTCGCGATGACGGGGTGTGGGGGCACCCCCACCGTCACTGCGAGGAGGCGAAGCCGACGCGGCAGTCTACCCCTCTGGATCGCCACGGGCCTTCGGCCCTCGCGATGACGGGGAGAAAGCCTTCGGCCCTCGCGATGACCGGGGGTGCCCCGTTCCTCGTTGATTCGCGCCCGCGCAGCGGGGAGGGGGGCTCGCGATGACGGGGGGTGGTGCCCCGCACCCACCGTCACTGCAAGCCCCGCGTGACGGGGGCGGGGCTCGCAGTGACCGGTTACTGCAGCCGCTCCGGGTTATTGCAGCCGCTGCAGCCGGGCCTGAGCCTCCCGCCCCTCGGGGCTGTTGGATTGGGCCGCCACCGTGAAGTGGCCGCGGGCCCGGTCGGTATCGCCGGCGGCCAAAGCCAGCTTGCCCAGCGCATTGTGGGCCACCGCATTGGGCAGCAGGTCGTTGCTGCGCTCCAGGTCACGACGGGCCTGGCTGTGGTTACCCAGCTCGTTGTGCGCCATGCCCCGGCCCAGGTGGAAGGCAAAGTACTCGCTGTTTCTAACCAGAGCCCGGTCGTAGGCCCGCACCGCCTGGCCGTGTTGGCCCCGGACGGACAGGATGTCGCCCCGCAGGCCGTGGAAAATGGCCTCATCCGGGTATCGCTGCACCGCCTGGTCTGCCAGGCGCATCGCCTCCGCGGTGTTGCCAGCCCTCAGCGCCTCGCGGGCCCGGTCATGGGCCTCGAAGGCCTCCTGGCGCTCGCGCAGCCCGGCGATGGCCTGCTGGTAAGCCTCTCGGCCCATCCGGCACTCCCCGCACCGGCTCTGCAGCTCCCGCACCGTCTGCCGGTTGGCCTCCAGCCGCTCACGCGAGGGCGGATGGCTGGCGAACAGCCCCTCCAGCCAGGAAGGGTCCCCGCGGTCGTGCATGCGCAGGAAGGTCTCCATGAGGTCCACCGCCCCCTGGGGGTCGTAACCGGCCCGAGCCATGTACTCCATGCCGAAGCGGTCGGCCTCCAGCTCGTGGTGCCGGCTGTAGCGTTGCATAATCAGGGTGGCCCCGATCCCGGCACCGGCAACCAGCAGCGGACCGATATCCCGATCAGCGGCGGAGGCACCGATCCCCACCGCCATAATGCCCGCCTGCAACAGCAACCCCCGCTCCACGCGCTGGGCACCGTGGCGCGCCGCCGCATGGACGATCTCGTGGCCCAGCACCGCCGCCAACTCCGCCTCACTGTCCATCTCCAGCAACAGCCCGCGGTTGATGCCCATCTTCCCGCCCGGAAGCGCCCAGGCATTGGGGGTGCTGTCGTTGATCACCACGAACTCGTAGGGCAGGTGCGGCCGGTCGCTCACCTCCGCCAGGCTTTGTCCGACCCGGTTGATGTACCGGTTCAGTGCCTCGTCGGTGGTATACGGCCCACCCATGGACTGCTGGGTGGTGTCGTAATGCTGCTCGCCAATGGCTACCTCCTCCCGCTCGGAGAGCAGCGCCAGCTCCCGCTGGCCGGTGACCGGATTGGCGGCGCAGGCCGTCAGCACCAGGGCCAACAGCACCAGAACAAAGATACGATTAAGGATACGCATGACCGTTCACCCGATGGCTTATCACTGCGGCAAGGCCAGCGCCGAGGCGTGCTCCCGCAACTGGTCGGCCGTCAACAAAAAGACCCCGTCCCCGCCATGCTCAAACTCCAGCCAGAGGAAAGGCACGGTGGGGTAGGCCGCCTCCAGCGCCGGGGCGCTGTTGCCAACCTCTACCACCAGTATGCCCTCCTCGGTGAGAAAATCACCCGCACGCGCCAACAGACGCCGCACCAGATCCAGCCCGTCGTCACCCGCCTCCAGGCCCAGCCGCGGCTCATGGCGGAACTCCGGCGCCAAGTCACTCATGTCCCGGGCATCCACGTAGGGCGGGTTGCTGATAATGAGCTCGTACCGGTTCTCCCGGGGCAAGCCGTCGAACAGATCGGAGGGGATGAGCGCCACCCGCTCCTCCAAATGGTGGCGCTGGACGTTGATCTCCGCCACGTCCAGGGCATCGCGGGAGATATCCACCGCATCCACCCGCGCCTGCGGGAAGGCGTAGGCGCAAGCGATGGCGATACAGCCCCCGCCGGTGCCCACGTCCAGCACCCGGTGTACGTGGTCTGTCGACAGCCAGGGCTCGAAGCCACGCTGGATGTACTCCGCCAGGGGCGAGCGCGGCACCAGCACCCGCCGATCGACGTAGAACGGCAGGCCGGCGAACCAGGCCTCGTGGGTCAGATAGGGCAGCGGCAGGCGCTCCTCGATACGCCGCTTCACCCGCGCCACGATCGCCTGGCGCTCGCTGGCGGTAAGCCGACTGTCCCACCACGCCGCCGGCAGGTCCGGCGGCAGGCGTAGGGTGTGCAGCACCAGCGCTGCGGCCTCATCCAGGGCGTTGTCGGTCCCGTGCCCGAACACAAGCCCACCCTCGTTGAACCGGCTGGCGGCGTAGCGGACGAAATCACGCAGGGTCTCCAGCTCCGGCGGTACGGTTTGCAGATTTTCCATGGTCGCAACGGCCTCCTCACTTCCGTGCAATAGTAACACCGCTACACTCCCCGGTAGGGTATCCACGCATTGCACCGAGTATGAGGAGAGACGAGGCATGAGGAGCGTGTTCGGCTGGGTTCTGGTGGCCGTGGTGGCCGTGGGCGGCGGCGCCCTGAGTGCCGCATGGATGGGCGCTGGCACGCCCGAGCCCCCGGAGACAGAGGCCACCTGGCTGGAGGGGGGACGGGCCATCACCCCGTTCGAGCTGGTGGACCAGCACGAGAGGCCCTTCGACAACCGGCGGCTGGAGGGGCAGTGGACCTTCATGTTCTTCGGCTTCACCCACTGCCCGGACATCTGCCCCATGTCCCTGGCCGCCATGAACCGGATCGAAACCCTGCTGGCCGAGACCGGCGATGACGAGGACCTGCAGGTGGTGTTCGTCTCCGTGGACCCTGATCGCGACACGCCGGAGCGGCTGAAGGAGTATGTGGGCTGGTTCGGTGAGGACTACCTGGGCGTCACCGGCGAGATGGACAAGGTGGAGGTGCTCACCCGCAACCTGGGCATCGTCCACGCCCGGCATGACACGGGCGGCGGGGAATACCAGATCGACCACAGTGCGCAGTTCCTGCTGATCAACCCCGGGGGGCACCTACAGGCCATTTTCCCCTACCCCCACGCACCGGAGAGTATCGTGGCGGATTTCCGGCAGATGCGCGCCTATCACGAGGGGTAGCTGGGCCCACTGAGTTCCCCGGGCCAGCCTTGGCCGGAAAAGTGTTCTCGCGCGTACCGGTTTATGGTATTGAACGTGTTGATCAACATCGGCACGAGTTCCCGTGCCCGGTTCACGGCGCCCGCGAACTCCTCAGCATCACGCATATACTCGTGAACCAGCCGATTACGGAGATTACGTGCCTCGACCCAATCGACCACAGACGCCAACAAGCCGAGCTTCTCGAGGCGATTCAGGTTATCCAGAGCGGAGCCTGGCGTCTCCAGCATTTGCCGGAGCAGTTCCGGCAGCAATCGATCCCCCAGCGTATCCTGCATCCTGGAAAAACGGGCGACAAACGCATCCAGGCGCTCCGCTCGATCCGGGTCCTCCTCCAGGCCCGCAACCCAGGTGGTGTCCACAGGATGGGGTAGCAGTCGCTGAGTGGTGTGTATCAGGTGTTCGCCCTCCCGCCGGACGGTATCCAGCAGGAAGATCAGCCGATCACTTGCAGGTCTAAGCGTCAAAGCGCCACCCCTGTTTCTCGAGCGACCTTATGAATAGGCTGCATACGCGTGGCGGGGTCTATAATCAGCACGTCGATGCGTTGATCGCCTAAGGCAAGCTGCAGCTTGGCCGCCAGCCGGCTGGCCTCGGCCGGGCGATTGGCCAGTATACGGTCTGTCTCCACCAATAAATCAATGTCACCGCCCCGCGCCGCATCATCCACACGGGAACCGAAGAGCCGCACACGCGCATCCTCGCCCAATTGTTCGGCCACAGCCTTCCTGATCGTGGCAATCTGTTGGCTGGTCAATCGCATAAGTAGGAGTATATCACCCGTCATATTGGCGTCGGCCTGCCGCCTTGGGGCGCTTTTCCGGTATGCTCTGGCCACCGTGCCACGCGCCACTGCCTGAGAGCCACCGCGGATGAGTGTTTACCGAGACGAAAGCCCCGCCACCGGGTTGGACCACCTGAAGGCCGCACTGCTCTACCCCCTGCCCCACCACGCCATCTCGCGGATGGTGCACTGGGCGGTCCGGGTGGAGACGCCGTGGTTCAAGAACCTGCTGATCAAGGCCTTCATCCGGGTGTTCAAGGTGGACATGAGCGAGGCACTGGAGGAGGACCCCACCGCCTACCCCACCTTCAATGCCTTCTTCACGCGGGCCCTGAAGCCCGAGGCCCGCCCGCTGCCGGACGACCCGGACGCCATCCTGTCACCGGCGGACGGCACCATCAGCCAGATGGGGCCCATTGAGAGGGACACGATCTTCCAGGCCAAGGGCCACAGCTTCACCACCGCCGAGCTTCTGGGAGGTGATGAGGCGTTGGCGGAGGAGTTTCGGGATGGCTGGTTTGCGACCATCTACCTGTCACCGCGGGACTACCACCGGGTGCACATGCCGATGACCGGCACCCTGCGGCAGATGATTCATATACCGGGGCGGTTGTTCAGCGTGGCGCCCTTTACCGTGCGTACAGTGCCTAAGCTGTTTGCGCGCAACGAGCGGGTGGCCTGTATTTTCGACACCGACCGAGGGCCGATGGCGGTGGTGCTGGTGGGGGCGATCAATGTGGGGAGTATTGAGACCGTGTGGGCGGGGGAGATAACCCCGCCGGCAGGAATCCGCGCGCAATACAGCAATTACGAGGCGGACAACGCGCCAACCATAGCACGAGGCCATGAAATGGGGCGTTTCAACATGGGATCAACCGTTATTACGTTGCAAAACAGTCGGCCGGCCCCAGGAAAAATAATGAGCGCGCACATAAAACAGGGAATGACGATTTAACATAGTCACCTAGTCTGTGGTCTGTCGCCAATAACCAGCGAAAGCAAGATTGTCCTCATCGTCATCCTCGGCTGGCGGCAACCATGGGTTCGACACATCCTCAGCAACAAAACTTGACCCTCCATTGAACACCACCTCACCGCTGGCAACGACTGACCCTGAAATATCGGAAGAACCGTTGTGAACAAAGTCCCCATCAGTCCAGTAGGTCGCCGTACTTGGCCCCGTCTTTCCATTAAACTCCATATTTCCTTGCGCAATAAATGCGGTATTCGACTCCCCTTCCGCCGAGTATTGCGCAGCACCATTATGAGTCAAATCACCGGTCGCAATAATCGTCACATCACTGAAACTACCTCCAACCTCCACATTCCCTTCACAATAATAGGTTATATGGCCTGTCGGATTATCTTCTCGGTCCACCCCACTGGATAATGCGTCACAATGCTCTTCACCAAAACGGACCTCAGAGTTCGGCTCATCATCTGGTGGAACCATTCCACCTTCAACAAACTCGGCTATGAAATCCTCGACGCGCGGAACGTCCAAAACGTCGGTTCTAAGAAAGTCCCCTTCCTCTAACCCAGCCCCATGAACAGCCCCATCCCCTGCAACAGATACGAGCCCCTCTACTGTACTAGGATTAGCGAAATCGATCGCTGTATTGGAGTGGACACCGGTAAGATAGTAAGACTTGCCATTCTGCACGAATTTGCCATCCGCAAAAATCCCACGATCAAATGCAGGATGGTTGTCATCGGTATACACTGGGGCCGGGACGAAAAGCTCAAAGTCTACACGCCGTACTGATCCAGCCTGTCCTGACACTCTCCCCTCGCTGCGGACATTTAACCACGCCTCGAAATCCGAGTGTGTATCGTCACACGGAGTCAATAGAGATAAGTTGTACTCTCCGTGCTCTCCGACAGTGCCAGCTAATCCATCGATTAATCCTTCCGCTGCATTGCAGTCGATGCCGGCACCCGCTTCATGCAGTTCTCTGAGTGCAGCAGCCACTCCACTATCCGCTGCAAACAAGGCATCCGTCTGCTGCTTCGAATTGCTGGCCATACGCTCCTGCAGCATCGCCTGGTTCGCGCCGGAGATGCCGATGACGGTCAGGACCAACAGGATGAGCATCGCTAGGATCAGGGCGGAGCCTGCCTCGCGGCGCTGGCCGGGTCTTGTCTCGTGCCTCATGGTGTCCATGGGTTGCTCCTGCACTTAGGGCCGTTTTGCCTGCCGCCGGGATGGCCCGGCGGCGGATTCCGTTAAAGGTGCCGCCAGGACAGCACCTCGACACCCGCCGGACCGAGCAGCCGGCGGGCGTTGTCCAGCGCCTGGCTGCTGAACCGGATCTCGCCGTTCCCGGAGATGGTGATGGCGGTCGAGCCCGTCCCCGAAGGGTCATCAAGGACCTGACCGTCCAGTCCGATGACGGCGCCGTAGAAGGTGGAGTTGCCGGTGTTCAGGCTGGCGCCGGGCATCAGGATCACCAGGCCCTCGTAGCTCATGGTGCCCTCGAAGCTGACCCCCGCTTCCACCACCAGCACCCCGGCACCCGACAGGTTGCCGGCGACACTCGAGCCACTGGCAAGGCGGCTGAACTGCGGACTGGTGCGGGTGCCCAGCTCGCCAGTTTGGTTGACCGCCCCGGTCACCACTGCGGGTTCACCAAGGGCATCGCTGATCTCCACCCAGGCGTCGAACCAGGCATTCCACGCACTCTCAGCCTGGAAGGGCTCAGAGATCATCTCGCTGGCCGGGTTGCCGGCGTACTGATTACTGCCACCCGCCAGTTCGCCGTCTCCCCAAAGCCGGGCGCCGGTCTTGTCCACTGTGCCCTCGGCGTTCCGATCGGGGTCGAGGCTGGTTCGACAACCCGCCCCCTCGCATTCGAAGTCGGCGGGAACGGGGTAGTCGCGCCCGTCCACACTGCCGGGTGAGCCGCCGGCGTTGACCGAGCAGCTAATGCTGACCCCGAAACAGCTCACGGCGGCGTCGGCCACATCACCGAAATCGCGCCCGGGGGCAATACCGACCAGGGTCTCCACCCGCCGCCGGGCCTGCACCTCGCCGTCGGCTGACAGGTGATCACCAGTGCTCAGCAGCCGGTAGCAGGCATCCGCCCCGGGGCCGCAGCCACCCAGCTGGCCGGGCAGCACCTCCGTGCAGTCCACCTGGAAACGGGTGAAGCGCCCACCCGGGGTCCCCGAGAGCATATTGGTCTCGCAGGTCAGGGGATTGTTCGGTCGCTCCAGCCACCAGAGCACCTCTGCGATACCGGACTCGGCGGCGAACAACGCAGCCGTCTGCTGCTTGGTATTGGCCGCCATCCGCTCCTGCAACAGGGTGACGCCCGCTGTGCTGATGCCAATCACGGTGAGCACCAGCAGGATCAGCAGGGCCACGACCAGCGCGGCGCCCCCCTGTGACGGGGACTGCCGTTGCAGTGGTGGGCTTGTGGGGTGCTGTGCGGGTGTCACCATCGGCCGAAGCTCCTAGTCGTTGCCCAGCGGGTGGAATGTGTGGTTGCGTACCGCCGTGGTGAACTCAATCCAGGGGATCGCGCGGTCATCCTCGTCCACACCGGGCGTTTCCTCGCCCCATAGAGTGAAGGTGAGGCGGATGGTGCGTACGTCAGTGGCATCCCCCGGGGCACTCTGATAGGTCAAATTGCTGCCCTGCCGGACACCGAATGCAATGCCCTCCAGCCGCAGGCCGTCCACCAGCGGGTTCAATGTGCCGCCATCGTCACTGAACCTTACCCGGTCGCCGGCGAACTTATAGATGGCCTTCACCACATCCCAGCCGCCGTCATCGTCGCAGTACCGCAGTGTGAGCTCGCTGTCATTGGCATCCCATTCGATCGTATCCTTCTCCTCCAGTCCGGTATCGGCTTTGCAATCATCCGGCGCGTAACCGGCCATGCGAATATCCCGGGCGATGAACTCGGTGAAGAAGCGGGCATCCTCGGCCACCCGGTTGATGTGCTGCTGGGTCTCCTGGGTCTGCCGGCTGGCGGCGAAGAGGCTCACCACCCCGAGCAGGATGATGCTGCCGATCAGCAGCGAGACCATGAGCTCCACCAGCGTCACACCCCGCTGCAGGCGCTGGCGTTGATTCAGGGCGTTCGTCATCACAGCCCCCTACAACCGGAACCAGTAATCGAAATCGATGCGGTCGTCATCCGGATCTCCCCCCCTGCCCCGTTCCGTCCACTCCAGGGTCAGCCGGTAGAGCAGATCATCGGTATTGGCACCCTCGTGGCTCAGCTCTGCCTCCAACGTGCCCGGGAAGAGGCCCCGAGTGGCCCGCGCCCAGCGGGCCAGGTCGTTGGCTGCAAGCTGTGCCTCGTTACAGGCCAACCCGCCCTCGCAAGCATCCGGATTGGCGGTGCTGATCTGAGCGAAGTCCGAGAAGTCGTAATCCCCGTCGACGACCGCACCCCGGTTGGCCCGCATCCGCTCCTCCAGGTCCAGCGCCTGTACGCTGGCCATAGAGCTCAGGTAGGCGCTGTGGCTGTAGCTGAGCATATTGGCCTGCAGCGCCAGCACGCCCAGCAGCCCGACGGAAATGATGACCAGCGCGATCAGGACCTCCAGTAGGGTGAAGCCGCCCTGGCGCCGCGGTCCTGTGGTTGAATGGATGGCTGATCTCATGGCTCATCCTCGCAATCGACAACCCCAACCTGTCCGCTCCGGCGGACCTCCACGCATCGGGGGTCAACGCCGGTACCGGTGTGACTCAGCCTATAGTGATAGGTCGCGCTTGGATCCGGCCGGCCACGGGGATCGAAGGTGACATCGGCCGTGCTGTCGACGGCGACGTTGGCATTGCGCGAAAAGCGCCGCTGCCGGTCCGACCCGCCACTGTCGGCATCCACCAGCAGCCAGCTCTCGGCATCTCCGGACATGGTCACCGTCCAGGGGCTGCCCTCGCGCACCGCCTGGCTCCGCGCCACGGTCAACGCCGTCACCATGTCGTTGGCGGCGGTGGTGAGCTGATTACGCGCCATGATCCGCTGCATCGACGGGGCGGCGATGGCCGCGACCACGGCCAGCACCACCAGCGTGATCATCAACTCGATAAGCGTAAAACCGTTAGACCTTTTCATGCCTTAAAGCATAAGGGCTATTGGGTAGGCCAGGCGCGGGCGCCGCGACTGGCGGCGTCCATCCGCCGACGAGCGGTCCCGGGCGGCCTCAGCACTCCGTGGTCACCGTCCGGATCCGCCCGTTGCGGGACAGGATCACCCGCCGCGACTGCCCGTTGAGACAGAACACCGCCGTGCCGGCCAGGAAGCCCCCGCCGGCCTGACGCGGGATCCCATCACCGCTGAACCGCGCCAGGCCGTCCTGCGGGAAGTTGACCTGGATTTCCGGCCCGGGGGCGGACCACAGCCGGTGGGTGGCGGACGGGTCGCTGGCATCCCCGGTGACCAGCCAGCCCTGGGAGAATTCGCCGTCCTCGTCACAGGCGCCATCCTGGCCGGCCGGGCACAAGACCGTGACGGTATTGGAGCGAACCGCCTGGCTGCGGGCGGTGTGCAGGGCGCTGATGAAGTCGTTGGCGGCAGTGGTAAGGCGCAGGCTGGTGATCACGCCGTTCAGGGCCGGCACTGCCTGGGTCAGGAGCACGGACGTGACGACCAGGACAATCAGCAGTTCAACCAGGGTTAATCCCTTTTGGTGTAACATGAAACCCTCCATGGCTATTGTGGGTGGCGCCGTGGTGACGCCCGCCGGCCTGCTAACGGACGGCGACGGGGCAATCCCTGCCCCATAAGACCGAAGACTAGCGTAGAACGGGCGGCTGAGGCGAGCTTGCGGGCCGCCGCTCGTCAGGGGATGGCGACCAACCGTCGGCTGCCGGATGAAAAGCGCGCGGTCGGCGGGCGAAGCTGGTGACAATCAGTCGGAGACATCGCCGCGGCCAGCGGCGGGGACGGCGGACGAGGATAAGGGTATGCGTGCAAAACGGCCGGGAAACAGCGGGTTCACACTGATCGAGGTGATGATCGTGGTGGTCATTGTGGGCATCCTGGCCTCGATCGCCTATCCGCTGTACACCAATCAGGTGATCCGCGGTGAGCGCTCTGATGGCCAGGCCGCGCTGATGAGTGTGGCGCAGCGCATGGAGCGGATGTACACCCGGGACAACGAGTACTCGGTACCGGGTAACCTCACGTCTGACCAAGGGCTTTGGGAGGTGGACGTGTCGTTACAGAACAACAATCAGGGCTTCCGACTCGAAGCTGACAAGGTGAGCGGGCGCGATGACTCAGATTGCGACGGCACGATGTTTCTGACGCATACCGGAGAGCGTGGGCCGGACGCCTGCTGGTAGTTGGCTGACAGCCGGCGAGACCCTGCCCCGTCACTGCGAGCCCCCATGGGGCGTGGCAGTCCAGGCGGGGGTGTGGATCGCCGCGTCGCTGCGCTCCTCGCGATGACGGGGGTGGTGCCCCGCACCCACCGTCACTGCGAGCCCCGCAGGGGCGCGGCAGTCCATGGCGGGGTGTGGATCGCCGCGTCGCTGCGCTCCTCGCGATGACGGGGGTGGTGCCCCGCACCCACCGTCACTGCGAGCGCGGCCCCACCCCCACCGTCACTGCGAGGAGGCGAAGCCGACGTGGCAGTCTACCGCCCTGGATCGCCGCGGGCCTTCGGCCCTCGCGATGACGGGTGGGGCGCCCCCCCTCGCGATGACGACCGAAAACCCGCGGCCCTCGCCATGGCAGCCCCGCCGTTCTTCCCTGATTCGCGCCCGCGCAGCGGGGCGGGGGCTCGCGATGACGGGGAAAGCCTTCGACCGTCGCGATGACCGGAGGGGCAGGGATGCACCGTGGTTATGCCGAGTCGCGGAGCTCCCGCGGCAGCGAGAACACCACTTTCTCCTCGATGCCCTTCGCCTCCTCCGGTGGGCGGGCGCCCCAGGCCTGGAGCTGGTCCAGGACCTGCCGCACCAGCACCTCCGGGGCCGAGGCGCCGGCGGTGACGCCGATGGCGTGGCGGCCCTCCAGCCACGCCCGCTGGAGTTGTTCCGGGCCGTCCACCAAGTGGGCCTCGACCCCCTTGCGCTCGGCCAGTTCCCGCAGGCGGTTGGAGTTGGAGCTGTTGGGTGAACCCACCACCAGCATCAGGTCCACCTGCTCAGCCAGTTGCTTGACCGCATCCTGCCGGTTCTGGGTGGCGTAGCAGATGTCGTTCTTGCGCGGGCCGGTGATGTTGGGGAACCGTTCGCGCAGGGCGTCGATGACGTTGGCGGTGTCATCCATCGACAGGGTGGTCTGGGTGACGAAGGCGAGGCTGTCCGGGTCGCGAACCACCAGCGCCTGGACGTCCTCGGGCTTCTCAACCAGGTAGATGTCGCCGCCGGCCCCCCCCTGGCGCTCATACTGGCCGATGGTGCCCTCCACCTCCGGGTGGCCGGCGTGGCCGATCAGCACCACCTCGCGCCCCTCCCGCGCGTACTTCTGCACCTCCATATGCACCTTGGTGACCAGCGGGCAAGTGGCGTCAAAGACCTGCAGCCCGCGGCGCTCCGCCTCGCGGCGCACGGCCTGGGAGACGCCGTGGGCGCTGAAGATGACCGTGGCGCCGTCCGGCACCTCGTCCAGCTCTTCGACAAACACCGCGCCCTTGTCCCGCAGGTTGTTGACCACGTAACGGTTATGCACCACCTCGTGGCGCACGTAGATGGGCGCGCCAAAGAGCTCCAGCGCCCGGTCGACGATGTCGATGGCGCGGTCGACGCCGGCACAGAAGCCGCGGGGGTTGGCGAGCAGGACTTGGGTCATGGCGGTGACACCTGGTTGGATTTCGCAGCTATTTTGTCAGCTATTGGGGCCCTGCGGCAACGGCGTGTGCTCACGCCTGCTTGGGCTCCAGGAAGATCATGTAGACCATCACCATGACCACCCCGACAGTGATACCGATGTCGGCGACGTTGAAGATGGGGTAGTGCCAGTCGCGCCAATAGACATGGATGAAGTCGATGACGTAGCCGTGCACCAGCCGGTCGATCAAATTGCCCACCGCCCCACCCAGCACCAGGGCCAGGCCACAGGCCAGGAAATGGCGGCGCCCGCGGATCTGGTGCAGCCACCACAGGATGTACAGCGACACCCCCAGGGCGATGGCGGAGAAGAACCAGCGCTGCCAACCCCCCGCCTCGCCCAGGAAGCTGAAGGCCGCCCCGGGGTTATAGCTGAGGGTGAGGTTAAGCACCGGCAGCAGCGCCACGCTCTGGTGGTAGACCAGCCAGTACTCGGCGGCCAGCTTACTGGCCTGATCCAGCAGCAGCACGACGAATGCCAGGCCGATCCACGGATTCATGCGACCTCGCTCAGGCGTAGTGACGGGTCTCACCCTCGCCGTCGACGTTGCTCACGCAACGGCCGCACAGCTCCGGGTGATCCGCATGGTGGCCCACATCCGGGCGATGGTGCCAGCAGCGGGTGCACTTGGGGTGCTGACTGGCTGCGGCGAAGAGGCGGAAACCCTGGCCATTCTCACCGGGGACCTCCACCGACTCCACCGGGGCCCGTTCCAGATCCTCCACGCGCGCCTCGCTGGTGATCAGCACGAAGCGCAGCTCGTCGCCCAGCCGGTCGAGCTTGGCCTTGAGCTCCGGCGGACAGAAGAGCTGCACCTCCGCCTGCAGGCTGGCGCCAATCACCTTGTCGTTGCGAAGCTGCTCCAGCTCCCGGTTGACACCGGCGCGCACCGCCAGCACGTCGTCCCAGAAGGCGCGCCCGAACGGGTCGCTGTCATCGAGCGGGAACAGGCCCTCGTACCAGGTCTCAAGCAGCACCGAGTCGCTGCGTTCGCCCGGCAGGTGCTCCCAGATCTCCTCGGCGGTGAAGGAGATGATGGGCGCAAGCCAGCGCACCAGGCCCTCGGCCACGTGCCAGAGGGCGGTCTGGCAGGAGCGGCGGGCGAGGCTGTCGGGCTTCGTGGTGTACTGGCGGTCCTTGATCACGTCCAGGTAGAAACCGCCCAGGTCCACCACGCAGAAGTTGTGCACCATCTGATAGATACGGTGGAACTCGTAGCGCTCGTAGGCCTCGCGCACCTGCTGCTGGAGCAGGTAGGCGCGGTCCACGGCCCAGCGGTCCAGGGGCAGCATATCCGGGGGGGCCACGGCGTGTTCGGCGGGCTCGAAGCCGTTGAGGTTGGCGAGCAGGAAGCGGGCCGTGTTACGCATGCGCCGGTAGGCGTCAGCGGTGCGCTTGAGGATGCCGTCGGAGACGGCCATCTCGGCGGAGTAGTCCGAGGAGGCCACCCACAGGCGCAGGATATCCGCCCCCAGGGTATCCATGACCTTCTGCGGGGCCACCACGTTGCCCCGGGACTTGGACATCTTGTGGCCCTTCTCGTCCACGGTGAAGCCGTGGGTAAGCACCCCCTTGTAGGGCGCGGTCTCGCGCACCCCCACCGAGGTGAGCAGCGAGGACTGGAACCAGCCGCGGTGCTGATCGGAGCCCTCCAGGTAGAGGTCGGCGGGCACCTGCAGCTCGTCCCGGCGCTCCAGCACCGTGGCGTGGGTGACGCCGGAGTCGAACCAGACATCCAGGATATCGGTGACCTTCTCGTAGCGCTCGGCGTCAGCGCCCAACAGCTCGGCGGGGTCCAGCTCGAACCAGGCGTCCACCCCGGCCTCCTCCACCCGCCGGGCCACGGCCTCGATCAACCGTTCGCTCTCCGGGTGGGGCTCACCGCTGCGCTTGTCCACGAACAGGGCGATGGGCACACCCCAGTTGCGCTGGCGGGAGATGCACCAGTCCGGCCGGCCGTTGACCATCGATTCGATCCGGGCCTGCCCCCACTCCGGATGCCAGCTCACCCCCTTGATGGCGGCCATGGCGTGCTCACGCATGCCCGCCTTGTCCAGGCTGATGAACCACTGCGGCGTGGCCCGGAAGAGGATGGGGGTCTTGTGGCGCCAGCAATGAGGGTAGCTGTGGCGGTAGGGCTCGTGGTGCAGCAGCGCGCCGCGCTCCGCGAGCAGGTCCACCACCTTCGGGTTGGCCTTGAAGACATGCTGTCCGGCGAAGAACGGGGTGTCGGGGAGGAAAACCCCGTTGCCGTCCACCGGGTTGTCGGTGGGCAGGTCGTACTGCTGGCCGACCACGTAGTCATCCTGGCCATGCCCGGGGGCGGTGTGCACCGCCCCGGTGCCGCCGTCGGTGGTGACGTGCCCGCCCAGGATCACCGGCACCTCGCGTTCCAGGAAGGGGTGCGCCAGTCGCAGGCCCTCGAGCACCGCGCCGTCGCAACGGCCGACGACCCGGTAGTCGTCCACCTCGTAACGGGCCATGGCCGATTCCACCAGCTCGGCCGCCAGCACCAGTAGTTCGTCGTCGAAAGCGACCACGACGTATTCCAACTCCGGGTGCAAAGCCACCGCCTGGTTGGCGGGCAGTGTCCAGGGGGTGGTGGTCCAGATGGGGATGGCGACCCGGCCGGCCGCGGCCGCCTCGCCCCCGAGTCCGGCCCGGCGGTCCAACTCCTCGGGCTCCAGCACGGCAAAGCGCACGTCGATGGCGGGCGAGGTCTTCTCCTCGTATTCCACCTCGGCCTCGGCCAGGGCGGAACCACAGTCGGCGCACCAGTGCACCGGCTTGAAGCCTCGGGTGACATGACCACGCTGGATGATCCGCCCCAGGGCACGCAGGATATCCGCCTCGGTGCGGTAATCCATGGTGAGGTAAGGGTTGTCCCAGTCACCAAGCACGCCGAGCCGCTTAAAATCCTCGCGCTGGCCGTCCACTTGGCTGGCGGCAAACTCGCGGCAGGCGTCGCGGAAGGCCCGCGGGCTCACCTTGGCGCCCGCCTTGCCCCGCTTTTTCTCCACCATCAGCTCTATGGGCAGCCCGTGGCAATCCCAGCCCGGCACATAGGGGACGTCGTAGCCGTCCATGCTGCGCGCCTTGATGATGATGTCCTTGAGGATCTTGTTGACCGCGTGGCCGATGTGGATGTCGCCGTTGGCGTAGGGCGGGCCGTCGTGCAGCACGAAACGGGGCTTGCCGGCGCGCTCGCGGCGCAGGCGACCGTAAAGGTCCGTCTGATACCAGCCGGCGAGCCGCTCCGGCTCCCGCTTGGCCAGATTGCCGCGCATGGGAAAGCCGGTCTTCGGCAGGTTCAGGGTGTGCTTGTAATCACTCACGTCGCGGTCCTTGGGGTCGGATCGGAAAGAGGGTTGTCATTGAACAGGGCCCGGGCTTGGTCCACGTCCCGGCCGATCTGGGCGCTGAGCGCATCCAGCGAGTCGAAATGCCACTCCTCGCGCAGCCGCTGGAGGAATCGCACTTGCAGATGGCAGCCGTATAGTCTGCCTTGCCAGTCCAGCAAATGCACCTCCAGCAGGTGCCGTTTGCCCCCCACCGCCGGGCGGGTCCCGACATTGGCCACCCCGGGCAGCGGCCGGTCGGCCACGCCCTCCACACTCACGGTGAAGATGCCCCCCAGGGCCGGCCGCTGGTTGGCGCGAAAGGCGATGTTGGCGGTGCGGAAGCCAAGCCGCCGGCCGATGGCATCACCCCGCACCACCCGGCCGGAGAGGGTGTACGGGCGGCCCAGGAGGTCCTCGGCCTCACCCAGGTCACCGGCAGCCAGGGCGGCACGTACGCGGGTGCTGCTGATGCGCTCACCGTCCTCGGTGGCCAGGGTCTCCAGGCGGTCCAGCTCGAAGCCGTGCCGGCGCGAGGCCTCGGCCAGCATGGCATAATCGCCCCGGCGGGCGCGGCCGAAGCGGAAGTCGTCACCGATCAGCAGGTGGCGCACGCCCAACCGGCCGATCAGCAGCTCGTCGACGAAGGCCTCTGCCGACATGCCGGCGAGGGCCGCGCCGAAGCGTGCCACCACCACCCGCTGCAGCGGGGTCTCGGCCAACGCCGCGAGCTTGTCGCGCAGGGGGGTGATGCGCGTGGGCGCCTGCTCCGGGCGCAGGGCCTCCAGCGGGTGCGGCTCGAAGGTAAGCAGCAGCGGCGGTACACCCAAGCGCTGCGCCGCAAGCCCCAGGGTGTCGAGCATGGCCTGATGGCCTAAGTGCACGCCATCGAAATTGCCGATGGTCAGCGCGCACCCGCGGTGGCGGGGCTGCAGATTGTGGAGGCCGCGTACCAGTTCCATACCGGGGGAGTGCTCGCAAAACCGCCATTATACAAGGTGTGCGATCAGCCTGCGCGCTCCGCGCCCGGCGGCTCCTTCATGGATCGCCAGTCCCACCCGAACAGGCGCAGGGCGGCGAAATAGACCGCAGCGGCAAGGAGCAGCCACCCACTCAAGCGCAGCACCCGCTCGGTGACACCGGCCTGCAACCATTGCTCCGGCTGACTGGCCGGCCATAGCAGTACCGCCCCCATCACTAGGGTGGCCAGGCCCACCCGCCGGCCCAGGGCGCTCCAGCCGGCACAGGGTGCGTAGTGGCCGCTGCGCCGCAGCGCGCGATAGAGCAGGGTCGCGTTGACCCACGCGGCAACCGCCGTGGCCATCGCCAACCCCACGTGCCCCACCCCGGTGTCATGGAGCCAGAGCACCGCACTGACGCTGAGCACCATATTGCAGAGCAGGCTGATCACCGCGCAGCGCACCGGTGTCCGCATATCCTGGCGGGCGAAGTGCCCCGGCGCCAGCACCTTGACCAGCACGAAACCGAACAGGCCCAGGCTGTACCCGGCCAAGCTCAGGGCAGCGGCCATCACATCCAGTTCGACGAACTGGCCGTAATGAAAGAGGGTGGCGATGATGGGCAGGGCCATGGCCGACAGGCCCACCGTGGCCGGCGCAATGAGCACCAGGACCCAGCGCAGCCCCCAATCCAGAGTCTGGCTGAACCGCTCCGGACTGGCGGCGGCGTGCTCCGCCGACAGGCGCGGCAACAGCACCATACCCAGGGCCACCCCGAACACCCCGAGGGGGAATTCCACCAAACGGTCGGAGAAATAGAGCCAGGTCACGCTGCCGGTGATCAGGAAGGAGGCCAGCACCGTGTCCAGCAACAGGTTGATCTGCGCCACCGAGGAGCCGAAGGCGGCGGGTGCCATCAGCCGCATGATGCGGCGCACACCGGGGTGGCGCCAGCCGAAACGGGGCCGGCGGAGCATGCCGATGGAGGCCAGAAAGGGCAGTTGCAGCAGCAGTTGCAGCACGCCCGCCACCAGCACGGCGACGGCCAGGGCCAGGATAGGCGTCTCCAGCAGCGGCGCGATACCCAGGGCGGCGCCGATCATACACAGATTGAGCAGCACCGGCGCGAAGGCCGGCGGCCCGAACCGGCCCCAGGTGTTGAGGATGCCAGCGGCCGCCGCGGTGAGGGAGATGAACAGGATGTAGGGGAAGGTCCAGCGCAGCAGCTCCACGGCCAGGCCGTATTTCTCCGGCTCGTTACTGAACCCGGGTGCGAAGAGCGTGACCACCCAGGGCGCGCCCGCCACGCCCAGGGCGGTGATCACCAGCAACACCGCCGCCAACACTCCCAGGGTATTCGCCGCCAGCGCACCCACCTCGTCCGGGCGCTTGGTCCGGTACTCGGAGAGCACCGGCACGAAGGACTGGGAGAAGGCGCCCTCGGCGAAGAGCCGGCGCATGAAATTGGGGATCTTGAACGCGACGATGAAGGCGTCGGTCTGCGGCCCCGAACCGAACACCCCGGCCACCACCATGTCGCGCACCAGGCCCAGCACACGTGAGACCATGGTGAGCGATCCGAAGGTAAAGACCGAGCGGAACATCCCCGCCTTCATGCCCCTGGGCTCCGGGTTGTGTCTGGCTCTTCCATGCGGCCCCTTTTATCCGGGTGAACAGGGTTGACATTGCGCTGTAGGGTGCGCATATTACCGGCCTTTCGTTCGCACTGCAGTGATTCAACCAGGAGTCGAGCTTTGGCTAACATCCCTTCGGCAAAGAAGCGCGCCCGCCAGGCGGAAAAGCGTCGCAAGCACAATCAGTCGCAACGGTCGATGATGCGCACTTACATCAAGCGCGTCGTGAACGCCATCAAGGCCGGCGACAAGGCGCAGGCCGAGGAAGCCTACAAGGTCGCCGTGCCGGTTATCGACCGCATGGCCACCCGCGGCCTGATCCACAAGAACAAGGCCGCCCGCCACAAGAGCCGCCTCAACCAGCACCTGCGCAACCTGCAGGGCTGAACCGACCGGGCACCCTGCCCGGCCGGCCACTGACAACGCCGGCACCCGGTAACAGGGGCCGGCGTTTTCTGCGTGGGCGAATGACGGACCCCATCCGCGGCCAGGACTCGCGCCGCGGGCACAAGGGGCCGAAGCACCGGCTCAGCCGCCGTCGGCGGTGACCACCATGTTGTCCCGGTGAATCAGCTCCGGTTCATCCACGTAGCCCAGGATGGACTGGATCTCCCGGCTGGGCCGCCCGAGGATCTGACGCGCCTCCTTGGCGCTGTAGTTGACCAGCCCCCGGGCCACCTCCCGCCCGTCAGGCGCCAGACAGGCCACCATCTCCCCGCGGGAGAACCGACCCTCCACCCGCGTCACGCCGACCGGCAGCAGGCTGCTCCCCGCCTCGCGCAGCACCCGGGCCGCACCCTCATCCAGCCAGAGCCGGCCGCGCAGCCGCAGATGGCTGGCGAGCCACTGCTTGCGGGCCGCCACCGGCTCGCGCTCTGGGTACAGCAGGGTGCCCAGGCGTTCACCGGCAGCGATACGGGCGAGCACGTCGCGCTCGCGCCCCGAGGCGATCACGGTGATGCACCCCGAGCGGGCCGCGCGAGCCGCCGCCTGCACCTTGGTGAGCATACCGCCCCGCCCCAACGCGCCGCCGCCACTGCCGCAGTACCGCTCCAGCCCCGGATCCTCGGCCGAGGCCTCGCGGATCAGCCGCGCCTCCGGGTGCCTGCGCGGATCCGCATCGTACAGGCCCTCCTGATCGGTCAGGATCACCAGCACGTCCGCCTCCACCAGATTGGCCACCAGCGCCGCAAGGGTGTCGTTATCGCCGAAGCGGATCTCATCGGTGACCACGGTATCGTTCTCGTTCACCACCGGCACCACGCCCAGGCGCAGCAGCTCACGCAGGGTGGTCCGGGCATTCAGGTAGCGGCGGCGGTTGGCCAGGTCATCGTGGGTCAGCAGCACTTGGGCGGTGCGCAACCCTTCGGCACGAAAGCCGCTCTCCCAGGCCTCTACCACCCCCATCTGACCCACCGCAGCGGCGGCCTGCAACTGGTAGAGCGCGTTCGGCCGCTGCGACCAGCCCAGCCGACTCATGCCCTCGGCCACAGCACCGGAGGAGACCAGCGTGGCCTGGCGCCCGCCGCGGCGCAGCCCGACCACTTCGCTCGCCCAGCCCTGGATGGCCCCGCGGGCCACCCCCTGACCATCGCTGGTCACCAGGGCGCTCCCCACCTTCACCACCCACCGGATGGCATGGGGCAGCCGCTCGCGCATACCGCGACTCATTCAGGCCCCTCCTCTTGCCTCTGCTCGCGCCGCGCCCGCTCCCCGGCCTCGCGCGCCTCCTCGTCCATGACCTCCAGCCGGTTCATGACATCCTGAGCCAGTTGCCGGGTGCCGTCGCCGGAGAGCGCCGAGATGCGGTAAACGGGGCCGCCCCATTGCAGTCGCTGGAGCAGATCGTTGACGTGGGCATCGCGGTCCTCCTCCGGCAACAGGTCCAGCTTGTTGAGCACCAGCCAGCGCTCCCGGGCGGCCAGCGACTCACTATAGCGGCCCAGCTCGGCGACGATCTTACGGGCGTCGTCCACCGGATCCTGCGCCGGGTCCAGGGGCACCGCGTCGATGACGTGCAGGACCAGACGGGTACGGCCCAGGTGTTTGAGAAACTGAATGCCCAGGCCGGCGCCCTCCGCCGCCCCCTCAATCAACCCCGGAATGTCCGCCACCACGAAACTGCGCGCCGCCCCGACGCTGACCACCCCGAGGTTGGGGTAAAGGGTGGTGAAGGGGTAATCCGCCACCCGCGGCCGGGCGGAGGAGATGGCCCGGACCAGGGTCGACTTGCCGGCGTTGGGCATACCCAACAGGCCGACGTCCGCGAGCAGGCGCAATTCCAGGTGGAGGTTGCGCCGGTCCGCCTTGGTGCCGGGGGTGTACTGGCGTGGCGCCCGGTTGGTGGAGCTCTTGAAGTGCACATTGCCCAGGCCGCCCTTGCCGCCCCGGGCCACCAGCAGACGCTGCCCGTGCTCCAGCAGCTCGCCGATCAGCTCCCCGGTGTCGGCATCACTCACCAGCGTACCCACCGGGACGGCAATCTCCCGGTCCTGCCCGCTCTTGCCGTAGCGCTGCTTGCCCATGCCGTTCTCGCCCCGCTGGGCGGTGAATTTCCGCTCGTGGCGGAAGTCGGCCAGAGTATTCAGCCCCTCATCGGCCCGCAGCCAGACGCTGCCCCCATGGCCACCGTCGCCGCCATCGGGCCCGCCGCGGGGGATGTACTTTTCACGACGGAAGCTGGCGCAGCCGTCCCCGCCATCGCCCCCCTCGACCCGGATAGTCACTTCATCGACAAACTTCATGGCGGTTTAGCCCTTCCGCATACAAGAAAAGCCCCGTGCGCACACACGAGGCTTTCCGGAAACTCACGCAGGCCGGGATGGCCCGGGCGTGGTGTTTACTGCACGGTGCGCACGCTGACGTAGCGGCGGTTGCGCGGGCCCTTGCGCTCGAAGACCACCTGACCGTCCGCCTTCGCGAACAGGGTGTGGTCCTTGCCCAGACCGACGTTCTCACCGGCGTGGAAGTGCGTGCCACGCTGGCGCACCAGGATGTTGCCGGCCAGCACGTTCTGACCGCCAAAGCGCTTCACGCCAAGACGCTTACTCTCTGAATCGCGGCCGTTACGAGTGCTGCCGCCTGCCTTCTTGTGTGCCATGAGTGCTGAACCTCCCGAATCAGCCGGCGGAGATGCCGGTGATCTTGACCTCGGTGAACTGCTGCCGATGACCGGCGAAGCGGCGATACTGCTTGCGGCGCTTGAACTTCTGGATCTCGATCTTGCGGGCACGGCCCTGACCCAGCACCTCGGCGGTCACCTTGCCGCCCTCCACGGTGGGCGCGCCGACCTTGACGTCGTCGCCCTCGCCGACCATCAGAACCTGGTCGAACTCCACGGAAGCGCCCGCCTCACCGGCGAGCTTCTCGACGCGCAGGACGTCTCCCTCGGAGACCTTGTACTGCTTGCCTCCGGTCTTGATAACGGCGTACATGACCCGTTCTCCGTTAGTGAATCTGTTGGCTGGTGTTCGCTTGCCACTCCGCTGATACCGGGTGACCGGCCGCCTTCTCCCGGCTGGACACCCGGGCCGCGACCTGCAGCGGATTCAAGAGCGCGGATTCTACCTGCCCCGCCGGGGGGCGTCAATTCTGCCGGGCCTGCTGTTCCCGGTAGGCGCCCATGTCGATTCAGCCGATCTGTGGGGTCAACTGGCAGCATAGTTGGCGCCAGGGGTAGTTGATTGGGTGGGAAGCCTATCAATACCACTGAGAGCCCTAGCTGGCTCTTCAGGCAGCTGATCCGCTTGTGGTTCCACCACCAGTCATCCGACTTGTAAAACTCGCGGTCCTGCCGACCCTCGTGCTGGACCAGTTCGGCATCCTCCACCACCCTCTGATGGGAGTCGATATGGACAGGAACAGGACGCCGCAACCAGATCGAGGCCTGCACTACCAAGCCTCGCCTCCTGCAAACTAATCTCTTCGTCTGGGTCAACGTGAAGTAACCCTGCGAGTTCACCGGCCAAATTGTAAATCGCCAAGCCCACCAGCACGCGAGAGATGGCCGGCCCGTCGACCACTACCCTCACCCGCTCTGCGGTCTTGACCAGACGGAGCTGGGCGACGTGGGAGCTTCGGGGTGCCCCACGGGCAGGACAAACACCAGCGCATGCCCCGCCGCGCGCCGGAAGACGCTGTCCTGCTCGGCGCTCATGCGGGTCCGGCAGGGGTACCGCGACGATGCCGTCATTTCGGCGGCCGGCCCCGTGAAGTCGCTGGTGAAGCCCTCGGGGGCATCGAGCATCAGTTCGATGCCCAGGTCGCGCCGACGCCGGTGCTGCATGGCTAGTTGATCCGGATGGGGGGCAGGGTGAGATCGGGGAACGGGCGATAGTACAGGGTGCCGGTAAGGGAGCTCAGCCGGTCGCCGTCCCGGGTGTCGTGGTAGATGAATCGGTAGACGGGGCCGTCGGGCGCCTCCGCCCCACCGATGTCGAGTAGGCCGTGCCATGCAGGACGGCCATGGCGCCTTGGTCCATGGCCTTACTCCTTTGCCGCCGCATACCTTTTACAGGCCCGCTCTGGGCTGGGCAGCCTGGAGCAGCGTAACGGTTGGTGTCTGGCTCATGGCGCCGGCTCAGGCCGCGCTGGCCGCAAATGGCAGTGTGCGATAAGCCGTACCTGGGGAGGGCTCTACCTCGACCCCAAAGCGTTTCTCGATATTGCCCATCTTGATGAACTTCTCGCCGCGCTGGTAGGCCGCGCGTAGCTGTTCGCCGAGTTCAGTGAGTTCGCGCGAAGGTCGGGCCCACTGGTCCCGGGGAAGGGGCCTGGACCACCCCGCCAGCCAGCCCTTGGGCACCGCCTTGGGCAGCACATGCTTCATGCGGTACTCGGTGTACCAGTGGGCGAAGCGTGCATGATTCCACCACTGCTCGCGCCGAAAGCGCCGCCAGCGGGCCTTGTCGTGGGTGCGTTCGCACTCGGCCTTTTCCCGGGCCACGTAGGCGTCGTACCACTCGAGGCCCCACTCCCGGGCGGAAGAGGTGATGGCCTCGGGCCCCTCCTCCATGAAGCGGCGGATGTACTCCCACTGGGCCAGCGCGCCCGGGAGGCCGCCGACCCCGACGATGATGCCGGCCCCGGGCAGGGTATAGCCGGGTCGTTCCGGATCGGGCGGCATCAGAGCGAAGTTCCAGCCGAAGCCGGTGACCGCCCCGGCGCTGAGGTTTGGGTTGAAGACCGCCAGGGCGACCACGTCCTCCCAGGGGACCAGCACCGTCTGGCGTTGTTGGCCGACGAGCTTGCGGCAGAAGTCATGGAAATAGGGATAGAGAGGCAGGAAGGCCAGGGAGGCGATATGCAGGAGCAGCATCATGAGAGGAAATGCCGCCTCAACGTCAGGGCGGAAAAACTCCACAGAATCCCATATTGCAAAAAATCCGGTGAGCATGGCAATGGTGCCGGCCGTGGACGCCAACCACATGTTAGTTGGGTCGGGTAACCAAATGCTCTGTCCCCGGCTCTCCACCACGAAGGCCACCTCGCGGCGTTGGCGATGCAGGCGAATGGGTGGGATGCGCCTCAGTATGACATCGGGATAGAGAATGCCGATGAAGAAGGGAAACAGCGCAATTCCGTAAGTAACCCCCACTCCTGCTACTACCAGTTCGAAGGGAAGGGATCCCTTGTACACGGCACTCAGCAAGAAAACGAGGGCCAGTCCTGCCAAAAAAGTCATGAGCCCACTGGCAATATGCCCCGTAACCAGGAGACTCTCGGGGGTGGCGCCCTGGCGCAGGTCCATCGTGACCTCGTCGTGGCGCACGTCGATGTGAGCCACGTCCACGCCGTGTTCGCTGTCGATGGGCAGGGGCAGAGGGCTCAGGCAGTACTGCTCGCCGCCGGCGCGGCTTTCGCGCTCGCCGGCGCGCATAGGGGGTAACGTATCGTCGATGGTTGATCTGGGCATGGAGGTCCTGTCCCTTGTTGTCACGGCCAGGGCGTCAGGGGCATGTCCGGCCAGTTGCCCACTTGGTACCGCGTGAGGAAACGATCGCCGAGGGCGGAGATCTCCCTCCACTCATCGGAGAGCGATGTGCCGCGGCGATGCAACTGGAAGACCCGGGTGGTGGATGCTTCGGGGCCCTTCGTGCGGATGACGAGGCGGAACTCGTGGCATTCGGCCAATGTTTCGGGATCGAAATGGTAGTGCAGGGCATAGCTCGAGCCCCGGGTTTCGAGCTCGGCATGTTCGAGAAAGTCTCGGGTCATTTCCTTGAGGCGAGGGGTGACGCCCCAGAGGCCCAGCGCGAGGTTTTCCGCATTGGGGGCGTCAAGCCCGGGCAAGCCAATGCGTATGGCGAGGTCGGTGCCTGCCGGCCCGGGCCCCGGGCCGCCATGGGGCTCGGCCTGCCCCTGCCGTTCCACCGTGAGATCGGTATCGCCAAGTCGGGCCAGTTCCCGCTCGTGGGCCTCGCGATCCCAGCCCTGATCTTCTCGCCCCCAGTGACTGCGCTGGCACCAGCGCTGCACAGGGCTCAACGAGAAGCGATTGGCCAGCACCTCGCCGATGATCAGCAGGGCGGTGCCAACCGCCACCACCCAGCCGGCGGGGCCGGCGAATTTGAGCAGCAGCAGTCGCCAGGCGACGGCCGGCTTGCCCAGGGTTCGACCGACCATACTCATGATGCCGATTGATAGGCCACCCAGGGCGACTCCGGCCGCGCCCGTAAAGGCAACCTGTGAGGCCAGTCGCTCGGCGTCGGTGTCTGCGCGGTCGATACGCCGAGATTGCTTGAAAACCTCGAGAGCACCTGAAAGGCCACCCAATAGGGCCACGGCCCCCATCGCCCCATTGGCTACCCTGGCCCAGCGCTCCAGTTGCGCCGGGCTGCCGGCGGCCGCACGGGTCTCGGCCAGGGCGTCGAATGCCTCGCCCAGCAGGCGCTTGTGCCGGTTGATGTCTGCCTGGGCCTCCCGGATCTTGCGCGCGTTGAATTGGTCGGCCGCCCGGCGGTGGGCCTGGCGGGTACCGCGCCTTGACGCGCGCGCCATCTCCTGCTGGCGTTTCCGCCGGAGTTGCTCGAGCTCCCGCTCCAGCGCGGTCAGCCGGGTCATGGCCGTATCGGTGTCGTCCAGCGCCTGCTGGATGCGGCCCAGTACCGATTGATCGGGAATGTCCCAGCCCAGCTCCAGCAGGCCCAGCCGTTCCGCGAACATCAGCCGTTGCCCATCGGGCAAGCGCGAAGCCAGGGTAGTGATGCGCTGCCCCAGGTCGACATCCTGTACGTCATCGAGCAACGTCCCGAGCACCGCCTGCCCCAGCAGCTTCTCCTTGATTTGCACTTCGCCCGCGATGGCGGTTCGGGCTTCGTCGGAGAGGCCCTCGACGCTGCGAAAGCGCAGCCCGGTCTGATGTTCAACCTCGCCCCGCCACTGCTGGTAGCGGCTGAGTGCGCCCTGGGCGCCCATCAGTGCGGACGCCTGGGTGAGCGCTTTCTGGAGGCCAGTGTTTTGGGAAAGGAATCCCTCCACGAAGGACGCGGTGGGGACGTAATGCATCAGGTGTGCCGGTACCGGGTCGTCGCCGGCGTAGTAGCTCGACAGGAAGTCCTCCTGCCCGCAGGCCAGCAGGGTCTCGACGGCCTGCTTTTCCAGCAGGCAGGTCAGCAGGATGTGATGCTCCTCTTCGCGGTCGAGCAGCAGGGCCTGGGTGTGCCAGGTGGGCAGTATGGCGGCCAGGTCGGCCCCGATACGGTGATACTCGCTCTGCCACTGCGCCTGCATCGGGGTGGCATAGGCCAGGAAGTCTTCCATCGCCTGCCGGCGGATCACGTCGACGATGCCGTTGGGCGCCAGCGCCCCGCCAATGAAGCCCGTGTGGCCGCCTGAACGGGCAGTGACCTGCTCTATGGCTTCGCGATGCTGCGAATAGAGCTCGGCGGGCGACTCCAGGTCGTTACGCTCGGCGTCACCGGCTTCGCCCGGCCACTCAGGCATATGGGCGTCGCCTGCATTGGCAATGTGAGGCGCCAGGTTCAACGACATCAGGCCTTCGATGGTTCGTGCGGAGAAGAGCGACGCTGGGTGTGGGGATGGAGGGTTTGCGAGGCGTCGGGGTGCAGGCCCTGGTCGCGCTCAATGTCGTAAAGTCGGGAGGTGGGGCCGTCGGCGCGGCAGCGTTCGCGCACGAGGGGGTGCCACTGGCTGCGTGCGGCCCGGCGCTGGGCGAGCTGCCAGACAAAGTCACGCAGGACGAGGGCGGGCAGCATGACGGCCTGGAAGGCATTGGTGAACCACTTTTCATCCCGGGTCATGACGCCCATGTTGACGAACTCGCGGTGGAGTTCGATGTCGATCTTGCCCGTGCGATTGCGCTGGGCGAAGCGCTTGCGCACCGCCTGGCGGGTGGATTCGGGGGTGTTTCGGCCCTGCTCGTCGAACCAGGGGCCGTTTTCCATGTAACAGCGCAGGTACTCCCAGAGCATGGCCTGGGTTTGGGCGGTGTGGCCCATGGGGAGGTTGAGGTTGACGGCGATGACCTCGTCGGGCTGCTGGAAGCGCTGGAGGAGGATCTGCAGCGGGGTGAGCCGGTTGACGCCGGCATGGTGGGTGACCTGGCGGGTTTCCTGCAGCCACGCGACGGCCTCGTCCCAGGGGGTGTGGTAGAGCTTTTTGCCGTCCTGGAAGTAGACCTCGCGGGTGCGGCGATTGAAGCGCAGGGGCAGGGCCGCGGGCCAGAAAACCTCGAGCAGGAAGAAGAAGAGGGTGACGCCGGCCATGGCACCGATGAACTTGAAAACAAAGACCACCCCCTCCCAGTCCTGAAAGAGAATCGGTAACATCAGTAAGAACATCAAAAGCGAGATCAATCCCCACATGCCGGTCCACAGGCCCCTTGAGCTGCCGGTGGAAAGGTCGAGGTAGTGCTCGGTCTGGTCCTGGACATCGCCGGCCTGCATGGGCTGAGCGGCGGCGCGCCGGTCGGGGCGCAGGGTGATGACCTCGTCGGCCAGCCCGATATTGCGGGAGAGATCGGCGAAGAACCGGCGTAGGTGCTGCATGGCTAGTTGATCCGGATGGGAGGCAGGGTGAGATCGGGGAACGGGCGATAGTACAGGGTGCCGGAAAGGGAGCTCAGCCGGTCGCCTTCCCGGGTGTTGTGGTAGATGAGTCGGTAGACGGGGCCGTCGGGCGCCTCCGCCCCGCCGATGTCGAGGTCGAGATCCTTTTCGGTGATGGTCCGGCTGCGTTCGTCATGCCGGACCAGCCCGGTGCGCCAGCGCTCGGTGGCCTCCAGGGTGAACATGCCCGGGAAGGGCGTGGCGCCGGGGAAGGTGACCAGCAGGACACGGTAGTGGTAGACATCGCCGGAGCGGGGGTTACGGGCCTGGCGGGCCTCCAGCCGGATGCGTGGCTGGTAGAGCAGCCGGTAGAGGTGGCCGAGTTCCTCGTCCAGGTCGCCGGCCCAGTCGGCCGGGTGGGTGCCGAAGCGGGTACGGCGCAGCCAGTGTTCCAGTTCGTTGTCGCGGGTGAAGCGCAGGCTGACCGCGCCGGCGACGATGACCAGCGTCAGGGCGAGGATCACGGCCGGTGCGATCCGGGCCCGGGCGGCGGTGCGCGCGGCCTGGGTGGACCGGCCCACGAGCAGGGCTTGCCGGGCCTGGCGGTAGGTGTGGAAGGCGTGGGCGCCGGCGGCGGTCTGGCCGGCGGCGGCCGTGGCCATGCCGGCCTGGATGGTGCCCGATCGGCGATCCCCCTGGCGGACGCTCTCCCAGGCGCCGTAGCCGAAGTAGACGGCGTCGAAGACCGCAGTGATCGACAGAGTCAGGTTGGTGGCCTGACCCCAGAGGAGGTAGCGGTCGAAGGCGCCCCGCCAGCCGGCGGACAGGCCCTGGCGGGCAAGGATGTCGTCGGAGCGGATCTGCGCGAAGTGCTGAATGGTGGCGGCGGTGGCGCTGATGGTGCCGGATACGCCCCCAGCCGCCGCTGTTGCGGTCTGTACGGAACGATCACCGGCGGCCAATTGGCTGCCCGCATGAACCACCACCAACCCATTCATCAGCACCAGCAGGCTTTTCAGCGGGGCCTCCTGCAGGGCGCGCTGCAGGAAGGGGTTGCCCTCGGCGGAAGAAGCGCCCTCCGCGACCACGCGGATGGTGATGACCTGCCGGGCGTCGAGCTCGGGCAGCAGGTCGGGGCGCATCTGGTACAGGGGCGACGGGGCGCCGGCGGCGCGGGCGCTGGGTTCGTTCATCCAGTCCAACAGGGCGCGCGCGGCGACCGACTCCACTTTCAGGCGCTGCCGGCTGCGCGCCAGCGCGGCGGCGAGATAGCCGGCGATCAGGGTCCGGTGGGCGGAGGTGGCGCCCTGTTCCCGGAGAATGGGCCCAATGGTGGTGGCGAGCACGAGGAACAGCCCCTCGCGGGCCGTGGCCAGGCCGTGGCCCAGCTGTCCGGCCAGGTGGTTGAGGCTGTGGGCCCAGGTTTCCCAGTCCTGGGCCTGCAGGGACTCGCTGACCCCGACCAGGCGCTGGACATCGGCCAGTTGCACCGGTTCTAACCGCCCCAACAGTGCCGTCCACAGGGAGTGGCCGCCGGGCATGACCGGGGGGCCGGTATCGGGATCCAGCAGGTTGGTGGCCAGGGTGGCACCGGTTTCGTATTGGGTGACACCGCCCAGGGCCGCGCTCCAGAGGGTTTCCATCGCCTCGTGGTGTTCGTCAAGCGAGGGGTCGAAGTGGCTCTGGGCGGAGGCCATGGACTCGGGGCCTTCGCCCCCCCAGAGGGTGCCCATCCAGCGCGCCCAGTCGGCGGCCAGGGTATCGAGGTTCTCCTCGATGGCCCTAATTTCCCGCCCATGGTGGTGAATGGCCTGCTCGAGGCGGTCGCGGTCGGCCAGCCGCGGGAGTCGCCCGCGAAAGCCCTCGCCCTGACGGTCCAGGGCCAGGATGTTCTCGGCCAGAATGCGTTCCTCGCCTTCGTTGGCGAGCCAGTCGGCGCGCTGCGCCTGGCCCTGGCGCACCAGGTGGGCCAGTTCGATGACCACCCCCCAGGGGTCGTCCACCAGCACGGTGGCGTGCTGCTCGGCATCGTCCACCGCACGCTTGATGTCCTCCCATACGGGCAGGGTGGCGGGCTGCTCGATACTCCAGTGGAAGTCCCTTTCGTCAAACTCGCCGAGTTCAGGGATCTCGTTCGACCAGGCATCGGCGCTGCTGGCTGGCCCCTGGCCGGGCACGAATTCGCGCATCACGGCCCGGCGCCTGCCGTCGTCTCGCCCGATGGCGGTGAACTGCTCATCGCTCCAGCGCACCGGGGACCAGGCGATGGCGGCCGTCTCGCCCGCCGGTACGTAGATGCAGACCCTGGCGGTGGGCCCGATGGGGGCGCCGGCCCGATCGGTCTCCTCCAGCGCGCTGCCGCGCACCCGGTATTCGACCAGCCGTTGCTGGCTGTCTAACCAGACGTAACACCAGCCATTGCGAAGGGGCCGGGCGACGTAACGCAGCGGAGCCGCCTCGTCCGGAGACCCCTGGCTCTCGGTGACCGGCCGGCCTTGCAACGGTGGCAGGTCGAAGTCCTCCAGGAAGGGGCTGGACACCCCGTTGACCCCGATGGCGTACCGGACGGGGACGATGGCGGCGAGCAAGGGGCACTGGGCGATGGTCATGACGCCGCCCCTCCGGCAATACGTTGCGCTTGCCCCTCGCTGATGACGAATTCACCGGTGTCCGCACCCTCCCGCGCCTCGTCCACGGGGGACCAGACGGCTTGTCGTGGGTGGAAACGCACGCCGGAAAGACCCTGCCAGAACCCTTCAGGGAGCGCCCTGTCCCCATGCGCTCTGCTCATGACCCGGGCATCGGCGAACCGGAACCAGAATCGCCGCCCGTCCGGCGCCAGGAAAAACAGCCGACGCCGCCAGAAGGCCGCAACCTCCTCGTCCGATCGGTCACTCTGAAAGACCCAGGCGTGGCGTGCGGGCAGCTCGTTTGCACGCCACTGCGCCATCAGGTGGCTGCCCGCTCCTGCGCGCACGAGCAAAGGCCCAGAGTCGGCGATCGCCGCGTAGTCCGTCCCATGCAGGACGGCCATCGCGCCGCTGCCGCCGGCGTCGTCTCTGAAGATGGCGGGCAATGCCCCGGGGTTGATCGCCCCATCGATCATCATCCATGCGCCGTGATCCATGGCTATTCTCCCTTGCCGCTACATACCTCGCACAGGCCCGCCCCGGACTGGGCGGCCTGGTGCAGGAGGAACCTCTGCTTGAGCACCGCCGAAGGTCCCGGCTTAGCGGAGCCATCGGCCTCCGCCGCCATGACCCGCCCGGGCAACAGGGGCGTTGCCGTGCGTTGGCCCGATCCCGAGCCCGGGCGACCACCGGAGTTCATGCGGATGCCGGGGCCGCTGAGGGTGATGCCCGAGGGATCGACCTTGATGAAACTGCCGCCCGCCTGGAGGGTGATCTCGGCGCCGGCGTCGATGACCGCCTTGTGCCCCGACTTGACGTGCAGTTCCCGGCCGCATTCGCTTAGCCAGGCCTCACCGGCTTTGAGATGCAGGGTGCCCTCCACGCTGAGATGCTGATCCCCACCGGTGCGCTCGCGCCGCTCGCCCTGCACGGTGAGGTGCTCGTCGCCGTGGATCTCCGCGAGCCGGTCGCCGTGGACGCCCAGGTGGCTGTGCCGGCCGATGGTCTCGGAGCGGTCGTTGCGGGTGTGCAGGTCGAGATCGCGCTGGGCGTGCAGGTGGATGCGCTCGGCCTCGCGGGCATCCTCGAAGTGCAGTTCGTTGTAGCCCTCACCGTCCTGGCTGCGGCTGCGCAGCACGCTGCGGGTCTTGTGCTCGGGCAGCGGATAGGGCGGGGTGTTGTGGCCATCGTAGACCCGGCCGGTGATCACCGGCTGATCCGGATCGCCGGCCATGAAGTCGACGATCACCGCATGGCCCACCCGGGGCAGGAACAGCCCGCCGTAGCCGGGCCCGGCCCAGGGCTGGGCGACGCGCAGCCAGGCGCTGGCGTGCTCGTCATCGGCGGCGTAGCGGTCCCAGGGGAAACGGACCTTGACCCGGCCGTGCTCATCGCAGTGGATCGCCTCCCCCTCGGGGCCCACCACCCGGGCGATCTGCGGGCCCTCCATGCGCGGGCCGGCGTCCGGGTCGTGGGGCGGGCGCCAGTCGGTGTCGGCGGGCACGAGGGTGAGCCGGTTGTTCAGCCGGGCCACGCCTGCCTCGTTCTCGCCCTGCCCCTCGGCGGCCAGCAGGATCGCGTCCTCTTCCAGCGCGGCGGGCTGGCGGGCGGTGTGGCGGGCGCCGACCACCTGCCAGTCCCGGCGCCGTTCGCCGGCGTCGTGGCCATCCAGGGTGAAGCGCACGCCGGGGCGCAGCTCGGCGATATCGCTCTCGGCCTCGGCGGTGTGGGCGTCGGCACGCAACTGGCCGAGCCGGACCCGGGTGAAGGCCCGGCCGCTGGCCTCGCTCTTAAACCGGCCGGGGTGGTCGTAGTGCTCGTAGGGGGTGGCGCCCGACTCGGCCCCCTCCGCCTCATGGGCGTGGATCAGCCGCCGCCGGGGGGTGCGGAAATGGCGATCCTCCAGGGTGGCGCGCTGCGCGCGCACCCGGTGGGCCTCGCGCAGGGTGTGCACATGGCGGGCCTCGGCTACGCCGCCGGCGCGGGGGCGGTAGACCCATTCGCCCGCATGCCCCAACCCCCGATGGGTATCGGTGAACACCGGGCGGTGGCCGCCCTCGGGGGTGTCGTCGAACTCGTGGAAGTAGACGATGCCCAACTCGGCGGCAAGCCGCTGGACAAAGGCCAGGTCGCTCTCCCGGTACTGCACCAGGTACTCGCGGGTCTCGGGGCGGTGGCGGACGGCGAAGGCGGCGTCGGTGATGCCATGTTCCGAAAGCAGGGTGTGGAGGACATCCAGCAGGCAGGCGTGCTGGAAGATGCGGCAGTTTCGGCGCAGGGAGAGCCGCCAGAGGGCGGGGCGGACGACCAGCTGGTAGGCGGTGCGCCGGGCGCCGGTGCGGCCGCGCTGGAACTCGGTGACCACGCCGTGGACCCGGCGGGTGACGCGGCCGGCCTGATGGATCACCAGGGCCAGGCCCTGCTCAAGCCAGTCGTCGGGGGCGAGATCGGGTGAGGGGTGGACCAGGTCCAGGGTCAGGGTGAAGGGCCGGGAGAGGTGCTCATCCAGGGTGAACCCGGTGACCCGGGGCAGGTCGGCCTCCGCCACGCCGGGGCGCGAGAGGGCGAGGTACAGTCCGTTGTCCGTAGGCATGGCCAGTCCGTTGGCATGGGAATCCGTAGTCGATTAGCCTAGGGGGGTGCCTTTTGGCTTGTCAAGGCATCGACCGCCCGGCATCTCCCCTTCCTGCTGACGCATTGGGATGAGCGTTGAGCTGTCGACACAACCGCCTCCGTCACCGGCAGCAGATCCGCATCCTGATTGCGTTGCCCGGATCGCTGCACGCCGGCGCACGGCGCTTTACAGTCTCCCTGGCACCACTGCAAACTGGATTCCTTACCGATTTCCGCGGGTGAGGCAGGCGGCGTATGGATATCGAATCGCTGGAAGTCAGACAGCACCTGGCCCGCTTTCCCCCCTTCGATGCCCTGTCGGACGAGCTGCTCGACGCGGTGGCGGATACGGTGGAGGTGGCCTACTTCAAGTCCGGCACCGATATCCTCAAGCTGGACCAGGAGATCAACGACCTGCACTACATCCGCAGCGGGGCGGTGGATATCTACCGCCGTAACGGCACCCTCTACGACCGCCTGAGCGAGGGGGATATCTTCGGCCATTTCGCCCTGCTGCGAAACCAACGGGTACGCTTTCCGGCCAAGGCCATCGAAGACACCCTGATCTATTACATCCCGCGCACCACCTTCGACCGTCTGTGCGAGGCGGACGAACAGTTTGCCGATTTCGTGGAACTGGAGAAACCGCGGCTTGAGACCACGGTCGAGAAGACGTTCGATCACGCCAGCCTCACCACCCGGGTACGCAAGCTGATTACCCGCAGCCCGCTGATGCTGAATGAGTCCACCCCGGTGCAGGAGGCGGCCCGGCTCATACGAGACAGCCAGAACCCCTCGGTGCTTGTCCTGGGAGCGCCCGACGATGACCCGGAGCAGTTGACCGTGGAGCGTGGCGGGGAGCGACGGCGGCTGGTGGGCCTGGTCACCGACAGCGACTTTCGCAACCGGGTGGTGGCGGAGGGGCTGCCGCCGGAGACGCCGGTGGGCGAGGTGGCCAGCCGTGACCTGATCACCATCCAGTCGGATGAGACCGTGCAGGAAGCCACCCTGAGCATGCTGCGCAATAACATCCACCACCTACCGGTGCTCCACCGCCGCCGGCCGGTCGGCCTGCTGCACCTGTCGGACATCCTCCGCCACGAGACCCACAGCAGCCTCTACCTGGTGGACAGCATCTACCGGGCGCGCAGCGTCAAGCACCTGATCCGCCTGCGCCGCGACGCCCGCGACACCTTCGTCGGCATGGAACGTGAGGGCGCCAACTCACAGATGATTGGCAGCGCCCAGTCCACCATCGGCCGCAGCTTCACCCGCCGCCTGCTGGAGCTGGCCGAGGAGGCCCTGGGTCCGCCGCCGGTGCCCTACTGCTTTATGGTCCTGGGCTCCATGGCCCGGCACGAGCAGACCATCGTCACCGACCAGGACAACGCGCTGATCCTGGACGACCGATTCGACCCGGAGCAACACGACGACTACTTCGCCGAGCTGGCCAAACAGGTCTCCGACGGTTTGGCGGAGCTGGGCTATACCTATTGCAAGGGCGGCATCATGGCCACCAACCCCCAGTGGCGCCAGCCGCTGCGAGTGTGGAAGGAGTACTTTCGCGACTGGATCCTGCAGCCCACGCCGGAGCGGCTGCTGCACAGCTCGATCTTCTTCGATCTGGAGAGCTGCTATGGCGAGGAGGTGTTCGTCGAGCAGCTGCAGGACCTCGCCGCCAATCTTGCACCGCGCCATAGTCGCTTTCTCGCCGCCCTCGCCCGTAACGCCCTCAACCGCACGCCGCCGCTGGGCTTCTGGCGCGATTTCGTGATGGAGAAGGACGGCAAACAGAACAACATCATCAATCTCAAGGGACGGGGTACGGCCCCCATGGTGGACCTGGTGCGGGTGCACGCCCTCGCCTGCGGCTCCACCGCCCAGAACACCTTTGATCGGTTAGACGACATCAGCAAGACGACGCTGCTGCCCAAGGGGGTGGGCGAGAAGCTGCGCTACGCCTTCGAGTTCATGTCCATGGTGCGCATCCGGCATCAGGTGGCCGACATCCAGAACGATCGTCCGCCGGACAATTACATCGAGCCGGAGAACCTCTCCGACACCGAGCGCCACAACCTCAAGGACGCCTTCCAGGTCCTGAGCAATGCCCAGCGCTTCCTGCGTTTCCGCTACCCCATGCCCTAGTCCAGGCCGCCGTATGCTCTCTTGGCGACGAAACACCACCCCGGCCACACAGTGGCCAGCCTACTTGGCCGATCGAGCCAGACAGGCCCGCGATCCGCGGCTGCAACGCTACTTTCAGGGCTGGGACCTGACGCCGAATACGCCAATCGGCGAGGCCCCCCTGGTGGCGCTGGACATGGAGACCACCGGTCTCGATCCGGACCGCCATGCCATCGTCAGTATTGGCTTGGTGCCCTTCGACCTGCAGCGCATCCGGCTACCCGACCGCCGCCACTGGTTGCTGCAGCCACCCCGCCCGCTGCTCAGCGAATCCATCACCCTGCACGGCATCACCCACTCGGACCTGGCCAACGCACCCGATCTTTCGGAGGTGTTGGATGAGCTGCTGGAGGCCTTGGCCGGTCGACAGCCGGTGGTCCACTACCGCAATATTGAACGCCCCTTTCTGGACACAGCCGTGCGCGCCCGCGTGGGCGAGGGCCTCCTGTTCCCGGTGATCGACACCATGGAGCTGGAGGCGCGACGGCACCGGCAGTCGGGCTGGTCGCGGCTGAAACGGTTCCTCGGCCAGAATCCGGTGCCTATCCGGCTGCACGACAGCCGCCTGCGCTACGGCCTACCGGCCTACCACTCGCACCATGCGGTGAACGACGCCCTGGCCACGGCCGAGCTGTTTCAGGCACAGGTCGGCCGGCTCTACTCGCCGGAGACGTCGCTCGGCCAGCTCTGGTGCTGACAGGCCCTATGGCCGCCCCTCGCTCATTAAAAAGGGGCGACCCGCCGGTGGCGGGCCGCCCCTGACAGACAGGCCTGCAAGCAGGCCCCAGCCCGTTTACCGGCTGGGCTCCTTCTGCCCCTCCTCCGGCTCCGGGAGACCCCGGGGCTCGGACATCAGGCCCTTGAAGATGGCATAGCAGCCCACCAGCAGGACCAGCGTGAAGGGCAGACCGGTGGAGATGGCCATGGCCTGCAGGGCCGCCAGCCCGCCACCGATCAGCAGGGCGATGGCGATCAGCCCCTCGATGATGGCCCAGAACACCCGCTGCGGCTTGGGCGCATCCACCTTGCCACCGGAGGTGATGGTGTCGATCACCAGCGAACCGGAATCGGACGAGGTAATGAAGAAGACCACCACCAACAAGATGCCCACGAACGAGGTGATCTGCGCCAACGGCAGTTCGCCGAGCATGACGAAGAGCTGGAGTTCCAGTGCCGCCTCGCGCACGCCCTCAAAGCCCTGGTTGACCACCTGATCGATGGCGGTGGCACCAAAGGCGGTCATCCAAAGCACGGAGACCATGGACGGCACCAGCAGGACCGCGATCAGGAACTCACGGACCGAGCGACCGCGGCTCACGCGGGCGATGAACATGCCGACAAAGGGTGACCAGCTGATCCACCAGGCCCAGTAGAAGGCCGTCCAGCCCTCGGTGAAGTTGCTGTCCTCGCGCCCGAAGGGCATGGACAGCGCCGGCAGGTTGACCAGGTAGGCCATCAGGTTCTGGAACACCCCGGTAAATATCAGGAGTGTCGGCCCGACGAAGATGACGAAGAACATCAACAGGCCCGCGACGAACATGTTGATCTCGGAGAGACGCTTAACGCCCTTGTCCACCCCCGCCACGATCGAGACGATGGCCACGGCCGTGATCCCCAGGATCAGCAGCACCATGGTCAGGTTGCCCTCAGGGATTCCGAACAGGTGGCTGAGCCCTGCGGAGGCCTGCTGTGCGCCCAGCCCCAGGGAGGTGGCCAGGCCGAACAGGGTCGCAAAGACCGCCAACATGTCGATGAGGTGCCCCGGCCAACCCCAGACGCGCTCACCGAGCAGGGGGTAGAAGATGGAGCGCACGGTCAGCGGCAGCCCCTTATTGTAGGCGAAGATGGCCAGTGCCAGGGCCACCACGGCGTAGATCGCCCACGGGTGCAGGCCCCAGTGGAAGATGGTCGCTGCCATCCCCAGCCGGATCGCCGCCTCGGTATTCCCCTCGGCGGCCCCCAGCGGCGCCCAGTCGGTGCGAGCCCCGTCCTCCAGGGCGATGCCGCCCATGGCAGTGCCGAAGTGACTGATGGGCTCGGAGACGGCGAAGAACATCAGCCCTATGCCCATACCCGCGGCGAAGAGCATGGAGAACCAGCCGAGGTAGGAGAAATCGGGTGTCGCCTCCGCCCCCCCGATACGGACCCGGCCCAGTGGCGAGAAGATCAGGGCGAGACAGACCAGCACAAAGATGTTGCCGGCGAGCAGGAAGAACCAAGCGAGATTACTGGTGAGCCAGACACGGGTGGCCTCGAACAGCGGCGCCACCTCGTCCTGCAGGGCCAGGGTGAGGACCACAAAAAACACGGTGACCAGCGCGGAGATGGCAAAGACCTTGCCGTGAATGTCCAGGTTGAGCCGGATCTGGCCGGTGATGTTGTCCTGGCCAATGACATAATCGGTGTCGATCAGGTTGGCCGGCCCCTCGGGCGCAGGCACGCCCACAGAGGCCATCTCGCCGGAGTTGGTGATTGATTGCTGGTTGTCAGACGGTTGCGGTTCATTATCTTTAGCCACAGGTAGGCCTCCGTGTTGCTGACGACGCAGTGTGCAGTACGGTGGCGGGGTTCACCCGCGAGGTGGACGGACCAGGAACACCGACACATCGGTTTGCCGCGCCACCTTGCCGCCGTGGGACGGCATGATGACATCGAGTTTCCGCGGCAGGTGCGTGCCCATGATGACCAGGTCGACGCCCACCTCGTCCACCGCCTTGACCAACAGATCGTCCAAGTCGGCAACCGGATCGGCGCTGACATACACCTTGGTGCTCACCGGCCGGCCATGCCGCTTGCCCTGCTCTTCGGCGAAGGCCTTGAGCTTCTGCTCGTACTCCGCCGGCGACCGGGCCACCCGCCCCGGCGTACCTGGGGTCACACTCACGTAACAGACCTCGGCGCCGAAGTGTTTCGCCATGTCAGCAGACACCTGCAAGGTGCGCTCCAGCGCCCCCAGGTGGGCCAGGTCCACCGGGACCATGATGCGGTGATACATACCTGAATGCCCCCCATAAACATTGATGGGCGAAAAAACCCTAAAAGTCTTGTATAACAATCTTAAACATAGAAGAGGCCCCTGAAGAAACAACACGGGCCGGTAACGGCCTTATCAGAATAGTGCCGGTCCGGCGCTCATCCCTGGCCCGGCCACGGCCCTGGCAGCGGCCCGGATGTCAACTGCCTTGACACCCCCGCGACACCACCCTAGCATGCGTGGCCATTCACCTTTCGGAACCGCCGCTTGATGGACATCGACGCAATACGGAATCTGGCAGCCGACGACATGGCCGCCGTAAACCGCCTGATCCAGGAGCGCCTGAGTTCCGAAGTCGTGCTCATCGACCAGATGGGCCACTACATCGTCAACAGCGGCGGCAAGCGCCTGCGTCCGCTACTGGTGCTGCTGGCGGCCCGCGCGGCCGGTTACCGCGGCGAGCACCATATCAAGCTGGCCGCGGTGGTCGAATTCATCCATACCGCCACCCTGCTGCACGACGATGTGGTCGACGAATCCACCCTCCGCCGCGGCCAGGACACCGCCAACAGCATCTGGGGCAACGAGGCCGCCGTGCTGGTGGGCGACTTCCTCTACACCCGCGCCTTCGAGATGATGGTGGAGGTGGGTCTGCTGCCGATCATGCAGGTGATGGCCCGCACCACCAACACCATCGCCGAGGGCGAGGTGATGCAGCTGCTCAACTGCCACGACCCGGACGTCTCCGAGGCCCGCTACCGCGACGTCATTTACCGCAAGACCGCTTCGTTGTTTGAGGCCGCCTGTTGCCTGGGCGGGACCATTGCCGGGCTGCCGCAGGCGCAAACCGACCACCTGGCCGCCTACGGCCTGCACCTGGGCACCGCCTACCAGTTGGTGGACGACGCCCTCGATTACGCGGGCAAGGCGGAGGAGATCGGTAAGAACATCGGCGACGACCTGGCGGAAGGCAAGCCCACCATGCCGCTGATCTACGCCATGGCCCGCGGCAGTGCCGAGGAGCGCCAGGTCATCCGGGAGGCGATCAGCGAGGGGGGCATATCGCGCATTGCCGCCGTGCAACAGGCCATTGAAAACACCGGTGCCATTCCTTATACTCAGCGCCTCGCTCGGGACGAAGCGGAAGAGGCCGTGAATCGCCTGGCCCACCTGCCCGATTCCGAGTGGAAGCAAGCCCTAGAGGCGCTGGCCCGCTTCAGCGTGGCCCGCACCTTCTAGCCGGCAAGCAGACCATCGGGGTGTAGCTCAGCTTGGTAGAGCACTGTCTTCGGGAGGCAGGAGTCGCTGGTTCGAATCCAGTCACCCCGACCAGCATCAGAGAGCGGCGGATCCGGCAGCGGGTCCGCCGCTTTTCGTTACGGGCCACTCGGCCTCGGGACGCATCCGGCCGGCAGCCGATCCCACCTGCTAAACTACGCCCTCGTACTGAACAGGGGATTCCATGTCGGGCCATCGCGATACCGATCACCCCCCCGCAGAGCTTGCCTATCCGGTGGTCCGCCGCCGGGCTGTCGGCTGGTACCTGGGCGCCGTTCTCACCCTGCTGCTGGTCGTGGTCTGGCTGCTGCACGATCAATACCAGCGCGATATCGCTCTGGCCGCGGACCGGACCCAGGCGCGGGTGGACATGGTGGCGGAGTGGGTCCGCAGCAGCCTACTGGTCAGCGAGCACACCCTGGCGGGCATCGCCCACATCCTGGCCCCTGAGACGCCAGAGCGTATGATCCCCTATCACCTGGGCGACGAAGCGCTGGACGGCTTCCTACGCCTGCGCCGGGACAGTCTGCCGATCCTCAATGAGCTGGCCATCCTCCGCCACGACGGGACGGTGCTCAATAGCACCCGGGAGGACATGGCCCGGGGCACAGACCTGGGCGACACGGCCTTTCTCTCGGCGTTCCGCGCCGATCCCACCCTGCACGAGCTGATCACCTCCCTCTACCGATCACCCCTGGATGACCGGCACTATCTGATGCACCTCCGGCGCATCTCCCGGGCACCGGACCCGACCGCCAACCTGGTGGCCATCCAACTGGATCCGGCCATCTTCTCGGAGGCCCTGCATCGCACCACCCTCTCCCGAGGTGAGAGCATCACGGTGCTGGACAGAGACCTGCAGCTAGTCGCCCGTTACCCGGACCGTGACAGCGACGGCGCCTCCGTGCCGGTCAGCACGCCCGTCGAGACCCCGGAGCTAACAGCCTTCCTCGAGCAGGGGCATGCCACCGCCCGGATCCGCATGCGCTCCCCGGTGGATGGGGTGGAACGCATCTACACCGCCCGACGGGTCAATGCCCTCCCCTTCGTGGTCATCTCCGGCGAGGCGATTGACGTGGCCCTCGGCGGTTGGCGTCAGCGGGCCTGGGCCATGGGCCTGGGGGTTGCCCTCGCCGCCCTGCTGGGGACAGCACTGCTGGCCCATTACCTGCACCGCCGGAGCCTGGAGCGCGCCCTGCGCCTCGAGGTGCGCGGGCGGGAGGCGACGCAGGAGGCGCTCCAGTCCCGCGAGGCCCGTCTGCGGGCCTTGGTCGACGCCATGCCGGATCTGCTGTTCATGTTCGACAGAGAGGGCCGGTTCATCCACATTCATGCCGACGAGCCGGAAAAACTGCTGCTCCCCGCGGAACAGGCCCTTGGCAAGCACTTTCGGACGGTGTTACCGGAGCCGCTCAGCACCCCCCTGAAAGACGCCCTGGCGCGGCTCGCCGCCGGTGAGGACCCGGTGCAGTATGACTACACGCTGACGCTCGGCGGGACGGAACGGACCTTCACCACTGTCGTGCGCCCGGTGCGCGGTGCCGATAACCAGTACCTTGGGGCGCTGGCCCAGGTCCGCGACATCACCGAAGCACGGACCACGGAGGCGGAACTGCGGATCGCGGCGGCCGCCTTCGAAACCCATCTGGGCATGATGATCACCGATGCCGAAGGCCGCATCCAGCGGGTGAACGACACCTTTTGCCGGATCACCGGTTACCAACAGGCCGAGGTACTGGGCCAAACGCCCCGCCTGCTCAGCTCCGGGCGACACGACGAGCGCTTCTACCAGCGGATGTGGGCACAGGTGCGGGAGCACGGGAGCTGGGAGGGGGAGATCTGGAACCGCCGCAAGAACGGCGAGATATTCCCCGAGTGGCAGACCATCACCGCCGTGCGGGACGACAGCGGTGAGATCACCCACTACGTGGCGACCCTGCACGATATCAGCGACCGCAAGGAGGCCGAGCGCCAGGTCCACCGGCTGGCTTTTTACGACACGCTCACCGGGCTGCCCAACCGACGGCTGCTCTTGGAACGCCTGGCACATTGCCTGCGCGGCAATCACCGCAGCCGCCGCCAGGGCGCGCTGCTGTACCTGGACCTGGATCACTTCAAGGCGGTGAACGATGCCCATGGGCATGGCACGGGGGACCGGCTGCTACAGGCCCTGAGTGGCCGCCTGTCCAACTCGATCCGCGAGAGCGACACCCTCGCCCGGCTCAACGCCGATGACTTTCTGGTCCTGCTCACCGACCTGGCGGAGGAGACCCAGGCCGCCGCCCGCGGCGCGGAGGCGGCGGCAGAGGCACTGATTAAACAGCTTGAGGCGCCACTGGTGATGGATGGCGAACCTATCCATTTGCACGCAAGCATCGGGATCACGCTCTTCCGCAACCACGAGACCAAACCGGAGGTGGCCGTTCAAGAGGCCGAACAGGCCATGCACCAGGCAAAGCAAAGCGGACGTAACGCCATCTGCTTCTTCGACCCGCTGATGCAGGCGGACATGCTGCGCCGGGTGCACTTGGAGCGGGGCCTGCGGCGCGCGGTCCATGACGGCGGCCTGACCCTGCACTTCCAGCCCCAGGTGGGGCCGGACGGTGACATCCTGGGGTACGAGGCGCTGCTGCGTTGGCCGCACCCGGAGCAGGGGCCCATCGGGCCGGGCGTTTTCATCCCCATCGCCGAGCAAAGCCGGCTGATCATCCCCCTGGGCCGCTGGCTGCTGCAGGCCGCCGCCCGGCAATTGGCTGCCTGGGCCCGGGACCCGGCCACCCGGGCGCTGACGCTGTCGGTCAACATCAGCAGTGTGCAGTTCCGCCACGACGACCTGGTGGCGGCCGTCCGCGAGGCCCTGGAAACCACCGGCGCGCCGGCGGAGCGGCTGAAGCTGGAGGTCACTGAGAGCCTGCTGATGGAGGAGCCGGATCAGGTCTGCGCGACCATGGAGCGGCTGCGCGCCCTGGGCGTGCACTTCTCGCTGGACGACTTCGGCACCGGGTTTTCCTCCCTGGCCTATCTCCAACGGCTGCCTCTGGATGAGCTGAAGATCGACCAGTCCTTCGTCCAGTCCCTGGAGCAGGCACCGGCGGCGGACGCCATTGTCGGCTCCATCATCGGGCTGGCCCGGAGCCTGTCCCTGCACGTCATCGCCGAAGGGGTGGAGACCGAGACCCAGCGTACCCGGCTCGCCGCCCACGGCTGCCACCGCTACCAGGGCTACCTGTTCGGCGCCCCGGCCCCGCTGGCATAAGCCGAGTTCATCAGGGCTGGTAGCGCGCCCAGCAGTTGGGGGTCTCCCAGACCGTGACGGCCAGCAAGGCCGCGTTGCCGCGGCTGCGAGCATGGACCCGGGGGGCCAGGCGCTCGTACCAGTGCCGGGCCAGCACCTCGGCGGTGGGCGGCCCGGGCACCAGGTAGAGCTTGCCGCCCAGCGCCGGGTCCCGGCCCTCGGCGTACCCCTGCCCGGCCACCCGCTCACGTAAGCCCTCCAGCCACGCCTCGGGCCGGTCGCTGCCGCCGGCCAGCAGGGCCAGCATGACGTGATCATCCACCGACAACAGCAGGCCGTGGTCACAGGGCGCGTCGATGACCGCCAGCATCTCCTCCTTGAGAAAGCCGAAGTCCAGCACCATGCCCCGCTCCTCGCCGGCCTCCTGCAGGCTGGGGTTGCCGCAGGCCGCTTCGACCACATAGCGGTGGCCGTGCAGGTGCCGGCAGCGCGAGCCGTGGTCGGGGATCCGGTGGGCGGCGTCGATCTCGACGCGACGGGTGACGGTGAAACTGCTCACGCAAGGGCTCCGTAACGAGTCTGAGCGGCTGGGATGACCGCACAGTGTACCATCGCCACCCGCCCGCCGGAGGCCGCCGACGACGGACGGTCCGCCACCGGCAGTGCAGACCGGCCCCGGTTCAGACCTTGTTGACCGGGATCTTCAGGTAGACCGTCCCGTTGTCCTCCGCAGGCGGCATCTCACCGGCGCGCATGTTGACCTGGACCGAGGGCAGGATCAGCCGCGGCATGCCGAGCTCGGCGTCCCGCGCCGTGCGCATGGCCACAAACTCGTCCTCGCTGATCCCCTCACCCACGTGCACGTTGTGCCGGCGCTCCTCGCCCACCGTAGTCATGTACTGGTACTCATCCCGGCCCGGGGCGCCGTAGTCGTGGCACATGAACAGGCGCGTCTCATCCGGGAGCGCGAAGATCTTCTGGATGGAGCGGTACAGCGCCCGCGCGTCCCCGCCCGGGAAGTCGCACCGCGCCGTGCCGAAGTCGGGCATAAAGATGGTGTCGCCGACGAAGGCGGCGTCGCCGATCACGTAGGTCAGGCAGGCCGGGGTATGGCCCGGGGTGTGCAACACCCGGCCCTCCAGGCCGCCAATGGAAAAGGTGTCACCCTCGCTGAACAGCCGATCGAACTGGCTGCCGTCCCGCGGGAAGTCCGGCCCGGCGTTGAACAGCTTGCCAAAGACATCCTGCACGATGCGGATGTTCTCGCCGATGCCCATCTGGCCGCCCAAGGCCTGGCGCAGATAGGGCGCCGCCGACAGGTGATCGGCATGCACGTGGGTCTCCAGGATCCAGTCCACCTGCAGGCCGTGCTCCCGGACGTAGGCGATGATGCGATCCGCACCGGCATAGCTGGTGCGCCCGGAGGCCGGATCGTAGTCCAGCACGCTGTCGACAACGGCACAATGCCGGCTGTCCGGGTCCTGCACCACATAGCTATAGGTGTGGGTATCGTCGTCGAAGAAAGGTTCCACCAGGGGGGTCTGCATGATGCGCTCCTCCCATATAAAAAAGGCCGGGATACCGCAGTGGCACCCCGGCTGGACCCATCAACGTCATCTCATACTGCTATGACGCGGAGGCCTCTGGACCGATTACAGGGTCTTCTTGCAGAAGTACCAGTCCACGTAATCGTAGCCCTGATCCTTGCGCGCCTCAGCCTCCTCGACGGTCGCCGGCGGCGGCACGATCACCGGATCACCCGGCTGCCAGGCCTCGGGGGTGGCCACGCCGTGCTCCTGCGAGGTCTGCAGGCTCTTGACCAGGCGCAGGGCCTCGTCGATGGAGCGGCCGTTGGTCATCGGGTAGTAGATCATGGCCCGAAGGATGCCCTCGGGATCGATGAAGAAGGTGGCACGCACCGCGGAGGTGTCGCTGGCACCCGGCTGCACCATCCCGTAGGCATTGGCGACCTTCATGTTCAGGTCGGCGATGATCGGGAAGTTGATCTCGACGCCAAAGTTCTCCTTGATGTTGCGGACCCAGGCAACGTGGGCATGGATGCCATCAATGGACAGCCCCAGCAGCTCGGTATTCAGGGCCTTGAAGTCCTCGGACCGCTGGGCGAAGGCCATGAACTCGGTGGTGCAGACCGGGGTGAAGTCCGCCGGGTGGGAGAACAACACCACCCACTTGCCGCGGTAGTCGCTGAGCTTCTTCGGGCCGTGGGTCGTCTGCGCCTCGAAGTCCGGGGCCGGCTTGTTCAGCTGCGGCATGGCGAGGACGGGCTCTTGCTGTTCATTCACTTCTTCAGTCATGTCGACCTCTCTTGGTTAGCGACAGTCGTTCCGTATCAACGTTTCCGAATGTTATAGATTTAAAACCATTCTGGCCAATAGAACCTGCCGAAGACGGTGATAGATTATAGCCGTTCCAGTTATAAGCATATGCCCTTTGTCTCGCACCGGCGTCGCCCCCTGTACAATACCCATCGGTCCTTATGGAGGAACACGCAGGCATGACGCTCGAGATCCTCGCCGTGGGCGATCTGCACCTGGGCCGCCGCCCCGCCGGGCTGCCCCAGGCGGTCGTCGAGCAACATGACCCGGCGCGCCTGGGTCCCGCAGCAGCGTGGCAACGGCTGGTGGATGCGGCCATCCGCCAGCCGGTGGATGCGGTGCTCTTTGCCGGTGACGTGGTAGAGCAGGAGCAGGACTTCTTCGAGGCCTACGGCCTGCTCCATACCGGGGTCCGGCGCTTGGTTGAGGCCGGTATCCGCGTGCTCGGAGTCAGCGGCAACCATGACACCGCCGTGCTGCCCCGGCTGGCCCGGGAGCTGCCCGGTTTCGAACTGCTCGGCGCCGACGGTAGCTGGCAGGCGGCCCGGCTGTGTGGCCGCGACGGCACCGAAGCCATCGTCCATGGCTGGTCATTCGTCGAGGCCCGGCGCGCACTGAGTCCGCTGGCCGATCACCGCTTCCCGCCGGCGTCCTGCCCGCAGCTCGGCCTGCTCCACTGTGACCGCGACCAGGCCGACAGCCCCTACGCCCCGGTCAGCTCCGGCGAATTGGAACGCGCCGGGCTGGACGCCTGGCTACTGGGCCACATCCACCGGCCCGACCCGCTGGACCCCGGGCACCCCTCCGGCTACCTGGGCTCGGTCACCGCCCTGCGCCGCACGGAGATCGGGCCACGCGGGCCTTGGCTCTACCGCCTGGATGGTCGCGGCATCACCGAACTCCGGCAGTGGCCGCTGGCGCCTCTGCAATGGTACGAACTGGCTGTCGACCTGAGCGGCCTCAACGATGCGGCAGATGGTCGCACCCGCCTGCTGGAGCAGGTCCGGGCGCTGCAGGCGAGGCTGCAGGGCGAGGCCTGGCAACCCCGGCTGGTCGGCCTGCAGGTCCGCCTCACCGGGCGCGTCGATCAAGGCGGCACCGTCCGCGACCGGCTGGCCGATGAGTTGCGGGACAGCCCCCTGCTACCCGGCCCGCCCGATGTCTTCGTCAACCGCCTGCACCTGGAGACCCTCCCCGAAATCGACCTGAGCCACCTGGCCCGGGAGGCAAGCCCGGCGGGGTTGCTGGCCGCCCAGCTGCTCGCCCTGCGCGCCGGCCCGGACGATCCGGAGTACCGCAATCTGGTTGCTGAGGCGCGGGAGGCCCTGGAGGCGGAGTGCCGCCACAAGCACTGGCAGGACCTGGCGCCCGTCCCCCTGGATGATCGGGCCGTGGCCGACCGCCTGTGGCAGGCCGGCACGGCCGCCCTGGATGCTCTGCTCGCGCAGAAGGCGGCGGACGCATGAAGCTCGAGAGCCTGCACATTCGGCAACTGCCCGGCATCCACCCCGGATTCGACCTGGAGGGGCTGGACCCGCGGATCAACCTGCTGCTGGGGCCCAACGCCTCCGGCAAGAGCAGCGTGGTGCGGGCCCTGCGCCATCTGATGGAGACCCGCACCGACGACCCCGCCAACCTGGTGCTGTCGGCCACCTTCAGCGAGGGAGAGCGGCAATGGCAGGTGGATCGGCTGGGCCGCGACATCCACTGGCGCTGCGACGGCGAACCCTGCGCGCCCCCACCCCTGCCCGGCGCCGAGGGGCTCGGCTATTACTGGATCGGGCTCGACCGCCTGCTCGAAACCACCCGCGAGGACCAGGCCGCCGAGGCCACCCTGCGCCGCGAGATGCAGGGCGGCTACGACCTGCAGGCCCTGCGGGAGAGTCAGCCGTTCAGCCTGTCCGCCCAGCGGGGGCGCATCGCCGCCCGGGAACTGCAACAGCGCCAGCAGGCCCTGCGCCGGGTGGAGCGCGAACACCAGGCGCTGGCCAGCGACGAGGCCCGACTGCCGGAACTCAGCGAGGCCGTGGCCGAGGCGCAACGGGCCCGGGAACGCCGGCAGGCCTGTGAGCAGGCCTTGCTGGCCCTCGACGCCGCGCGGGAACTGCGCCACCAGGAGGATCGCCTGGCCCGCTATCCCGATCCCATGCCCGTCGGCCTGACCCGCGACCGGCTGGAGACCCTGGAGCAGCAGGAGGCGGAACTGGCACGCGCCCTGGCCAGCGCCCGCGACGACCAGGCCCGGGCGGAGGCCGACCGGCAGGCGACCGGTCTGGCGGATGGCGGCCCGCCACCGGCGGAGCTGCAAGCCGCCGGCGAGCAGGCCCGTCGGCTCACCCGGCTGGAGGAACAGGTCCGCCATACCCACGAGCAACTGGCTGCCACCCGCCGGGCCGCGGCCCAGGCGGCCCGCGCCCTGGGCCGCGGCCCCGACGACGACCGGGCGCAACCGGCGCTCTCCCCGGAGGAGCTGGCCGGCCTGGAGCGGCTGGCCCACGAGGCCCACGCGGCACGGGAACGCCTCCAGGCGCTGGACGCCCGCCTGGCAACCCTGGAGCCCAACGCTGAGCCCTTCGACCCCGCGCCACTGGAACGGGGCTGCCATGAACTGCGCCGCTGGCTGCGCCAGCCTGCCCCGCGGCCGCTGCACTGGCTGGGCCTCGGGCTGACCGGGCTGGGCGGCGCGGGTACCGCGGCACTGGGGCTCACCCTTGGCCACTGGCCCACCGTGGCCAGCAGCCTGGTGGTGCTCGCCGGCCTCGGTGCCAGTGCCGTGGCAATGGGGCGCCGCCGGGACCGGCGCGAGAGCGAGACCCGGTTTACTGAACTGCCGCTCCCCGCCCCGGAGGTCTGGGAGGAGGCCGCCGTCCGGCAACGCCTGGATGAGCTGGAACAGGCCTGGCACCAGGCCCGAAGCCTTCAGCAGCGGCGCCAGGAGGCCGACCAACTCCACGCGCAAAGGGGCCGGGCGCGCACAGAACAGGCTGAGGCGGAGCAGGCCCTCCACCGGCATGCCGCCGCCCTGGGCCTGGACGCGGAACTGCCGCTGGCCTTCGACCGCGCCGTCCGCCTGCTGAGCCGCCATCAGGAGGCCCGCGAACAACAGGCCGCCCAGGAGGCCGTACTGGACCGCCAGGCCCAGGAACTCGACACCCTGCGCGACACCCTGCACCACTTCCTGGCGACCTGGCACACCGCCCCGCGCGAGGAGCGCAGCGAGGCACTGGGCGCCGCCCTGGACGACCTGCGGCAACGCTGCGAGGCCGCCGAGCGTGCCCGCCAGCAGGCGGACAACGCCACTCGACTGATCCGGGAATTGGAGCGCCAGCTTCGGGATACCCGCCGGCAGCTCGACCAGCTCTACCACGACGCCGGCCTGCAACCCGACCAGCGGGCCACCCTGCTGGAACGCATCGACCAGCTCCCTGAGTGGCAGGCCTGCCGGCAGGCCCTGGAGGCCGCACGGAGCAATTACCGGCTGCGCCGTGAGGACCTGGAGGGGCAGGCCGACCCCGACATCATCGAGTGGCTGGAGGCCGGCGATGAGCCCGCCCTGCGCCGCGCCGCTGAGGACGCCGCCGAGGCCGCCGGACGGCTGGAGCCGCTGCGCGAGGAGCGCGCCGGCATCCGCACCCGCCTGGAACAGACCCGCCAGCGCCACGACCTGGAGGAGGCCCTGGCCCAGCGCGAGGAGGCGCGCGAGGCGCTGGCCGGAGAGCGCGAACAGGCCCTATCCGCGGCCGCGGCCCGGTTCCTGCTGGAGCGCGTGGCCCGCCGGCACGAACAGGCCCACCGCCCCGAGGCCCTGGCCCGGGCGGACCGGCTCTTTGCCCGCTTCACCCACCAGCGCTATGGGTTACGCCTGGGCCCGGACCAGCGACTGCAGGCAATGGACCACCATAGCGAACAGCCCCAGCCGCTGGAGCGCCTCTCCACCGGCACCCGCATGCAACTGCTGATCGCCCTGCGAGTGGCGTGGCTGGAGCAACTGGAGCGCCAGACCCGGCCGCTACCCCTGATCCTCGACGAGGCCCTCACCACCACCGACCCGGAACGCTTCCAGGCGGTGGCCGGCAGCCTCGCAGCGCTACTGGAGACCGGCCGCCAGATCTTCTACCTGAGCGCCCAGCCGGAGGACGCCCGGCGCTGGGAGCTCGCCCTGGGCCAGCGGCCCCACTGCATCGAACTGGCCCAACTGCGCGGTACCGGTTCCGCACTGTCCGACCAAGCCCTGCAACTGCCGGAGGCGGAGCCGGTCCCGGCCCCGGACGGGCACACCGCCGAAAGCTACGCCCGCGCCCTGCAGGTGCCCGGCATCGACCCCTGGCGTCCGGCCGGCGAGATCCACCTCTTTCACCTGTTGCGCGACCGGCTCGACACCCTCCACCGGCTGCTGCGCGACTACCGCGTCCACCACAGCGGCGAGTTGCAGCGGCTGCTGGAGGACCCGGCCCTTAAACACCACCTGCCAGCGGAACTGCGCGAGCAGCTCTCGCGCCGCGTGCAACTGGCCCACCACTGGCTGCAGGCCTGGCGCCAGGGTCGCGGCCGGCCGGTCACCCGGGCGGTGCTGGAGGCCAGCGGGGCGGTGAGCGACACCTTTATGCCACGGGTCGCCGAACTCAACGACGCCCACCACGGCGATGCCCGGGCCCTGCTGGAGGCCCTGGGTGCCGGCGAGGTCTCAGGCTTCCGCCGGGCCAAGCTCGAGGAGCTGGAGAGCTACCTGGAGGCGGAGGGCCACCTGGACCCGCAGCCCCGATTGGAGCGCGACGAGCGCTATCGCGCCGCGCTGGCCAAGGTGGAGCTGCCCCTGGAGGCGATCGGGCGCGACGCTGAAATCATCGACTGGCTGGAGGCGGCGCTACTGGCCTGAGCCTTGGGCCGAGGCCGCTGTGCGCCGGCGGCAAACCATTGCGAACAAATGGAAACCGGACTACGGGAGGAGACGCTCATGCGCTATTACCACAACCCCCGCTGCAGCAAGTCCCGCGAGGGGCTCAAACTGCTGCAGGCCCACGGCGTGGAGCCGGAGGTGATCCAATACCTGAAGACCCCGCCGGGCACCGACGAGCTGGCATCGCTGATGGAGCGGCTCGACATCCATGACCCGCGCGGCATGATGCGGCGCAAGGAGAAGCTGTACAAGGAACTGGCACTGGACGACCCGGGCCTGGACCGCGAGACCCTGCTCCAGGCCATCGCAGAACATCCCCGGCTACTGGAACGCCCCATCGGCGTCAGCGACCGGGGCGCCGTCATCGGCCGGCCGCCGGAACGGCTGCTGGAGCTGCTCGCCTGAGGCGCGAGGCCCTGCCACGGGCCGCTGCGCGTCAGCCTCGCGGCAGGGTCACCCCGCGCTGGCCCTGGTACTTGCCGCCCCGGTCCTTGTAGGAGGTCTCGCACTCCTCGTCGGACTCCAGGAACAGCATCTGCGCCACCCCCTCGTTGGCGTAGATCTTTGCCGGCAGCGGGGTGGTGTTGGAGAACTCCAGGGTCACATGCCCCTCCCACTCCGGCTCCAGCGGCGTGACGTTGACGATAATGCCGCAGCGGGCGTAGGTGGATTTGCCCAGGCAAATGGTGAGCACGTTGCGCGGGATGCGGAAGTACTCCACCGTGTGCGCCAGGGCAAAGGAGTTGGGCGGGATGATGCAGACGTCCGACTCCACGTCGACGAAACTGCGGCTGTCGAAGGCCTTGGGGTCGACGATGGCTGTGTTGATGTTGGTGAAGATCTTGAAGTGCGACGAACAGCGCACGTCATAGCCGTAGCTGGACGTGCCGTAGGAGATCACCTTTTCACCCCCCGCCTCCCGCACCTGCCCCGGCTCAAAGGGCTCGATCATGCCGGCCTGCTCGGCCATGCGGCGGATCCATTTGTCAGACTTGATGCTCATGCGCCTTGAATTCCAGCCTATAGAAACCGTCCGTAGTCTACCCGGTAAGTTGATCGATTGCCGCATGAACATGCCGATCGCCGGGGCAACCCAATTGCCACCCCGGCCACCGCAGCGACAGCGGGCGCACACCAATGCGTCGCCACGGCGTTCAGGCCGCTATCCCGTCACTCCAGTCACATCCAACATAGCCGTGGCGATGGCGAAGTAGATCAGGATGCCGAAGATGTCGGCGATGGAGGTGATCAGCGGCGCACTGGCCGTGGCCGGGTCCAGTTTGAACCGGGCCAGGATGAAAGGCAGCAGCATGCCGATCATGCTCCCCATGAACACCACGGCGACCATGGACAGCGCCACCACGTAAGCGATCTCCATACCTCCGCGATACATGCCCAGGAAGGCGACTGCCACGGCCAGGGTGACACCCAGGGCCACGGACACCATGGCCTCCTTGCTCCACAGCTTCAGCCAATCCTTCGATTTGACGTCACCGGTCGCTAGACCACGCACCATCAGGGTGGCGGACTGGGTGCCGGCGTTACCCGCCGTATCCACCACCAGCGGCAGGAAGGTGACCAGTACGATCACGGCGGCCAGGGTATCCTCATAAGCCCCGATGATCTCGCCGCCGAACATGTTGATAAAGACCAGCAGCACCAGCCAGCCCACGCGGCGTTGGTACAGGGCCCACAGGCTGGCGTCCTTGAGCCCCAGGTTGAGCACGCCCACACTACCCAGCTTGTGGAAGTCCTCGGTGGCCTCGGCCTCGGCCACGTCCATCACGTCATCCAGGGTAACGATACCCAGCAGCACGCCCTCAGAGTCCACCACCGGCAGGGCCGAGAGGTCATAGTGCTGCACGGTCTCCACCGCCTTCTCTCGGTCGTCGAAGGCCGAGACACAGATATAGCGGTAGTCCATGATGCTCTCGACCGTGCTGTCCGGCTCAGCCAGGATGAAGCGGCGAATAGACAGCGCATCCAACAGCTTGCCTTCGTTATCAGTGACGTGGATGACGTTCACCGTCTCGCCCCGCTCCTTCTGGGCACGGATGTGGGCCAGCGCCTGTTCAATGGTCCAGTTGGGGCGCACCGAGATGTACTCCGGGGTCATCAGGCGGCCCACCGACTCATCCGGATACCCCAACAGCCGCTGGGCCCGGCGCCGGTCCCCGGGGGGCAGCATCTCCAGCAACCGCTGGGTGGCTGTCGCCGGCAGTTCCTGCAGCAGCGCGGTCCGATCGTCCGGCGTCAGGCTGGCCAGGACCTCGCGGGTCTCCTCGTCGGTCATGTCCTCCAGGAGCGCGTCCTGGTTGTCCGGTGAGAGGTAGGCGAAGACCTCATTGGCCTGGTGTCGGGGCAGGAGCTTGAAAAGGAAGATACGCTCTGCCTTTTCAAGCTCCAGCATGATGTCGGCGATGTCCTGGGCCGCCTCGTCGGCCACGGCCTCCCGCACGTCACTCCAGCGCCGCTCCGCCAGCGCTGCCTGGATCCGGGGGACAAGCGGGTTTTCTTCTTCTTGCATGGGTGCCTCCTTGACAAGGCCAGGGCCCGTGAGGATGCACGGGCCGGGTTAATCTCTGGTTACACCAGGGCGCCGAGTGTCAGCGCGGCGATGAGCGGCAGGCCGATCAGGCCACCGGTCACCGCACCCAGGCTGAGCATGCGCCGCAACCCACCGCCATGGCGCCGGGCGCGGACCTCGTTGACGGTCACCGGGGGCAGGTCACGGCCGTGAAGCGCCCCGGCCAGGCCGCCCCACTCGTCCAGCACCGGCAGCACGCCAACACCGGCACGGGCCATCAGCCCACGCACGCCGCGCAGGGGCTGGTCCGGGCTTAGGGTCATCCCCGTGCCGAGGAGTTCGCGCTCGACCGTCTCGCGGCCATCCCGCCCGGCGAGACTGCTGCGGGTCACAAAACCCAGATAGCGGCCACGCGCGTCCTGCACAAACAGGACATAGGCCTCGTGACGGGACAGCTTCGCGCGGGCCCCCGCCACCGGAGTGCCGCTGGTGACCGCCAGCGCCTGCGGCCGCATGTACCGGCCGACCGCGCCCGAGGGTTGCTGCAGGGCACCCAGCAGCGCCTTCCGCCGATCAGCGGGCAGCGCCCGCAGGATCGCCTGCAGCCGCTCCACCGGGGTCTCATCCAGCGCCAACACCAACTCGGGCAGGGGCGCCGGGGTGAGCAGACGTGCCGCCGCCGCGGGATCGAGCGCACTGAGCAGGCGCTGGCGAGCGCCCACGCTCATGCCGCGGAAGATGGCCAGGGCACGGCGGTAGGGCACCCGGTTGAACAGCACGGGAATGTCGCTGCCGTCCAGGGCGGAGAACAACCGCACCTGGGCGGCGACATCGAGACGCAGGCAGAGATCGGCCGCCCGACGGGTGCGGCCGAGATGGAGGTTATGGATGATCGCTTCAATCATGGCTCCGGCTCCAGAATCAGGGCAATGGCAAGCATTTGCCCGGTTGCCGAAGCCAGCGGATCAGGTGGGATGACCCCCGGTCAGGCCGGGAACACGCAACCTGCCACCGGCGCCCGGCAACCGGACACCACGGCGGGCCGACGGCCATTGGCCGTCGGCGCTGGTACTCGGTAGCGGTACGTCATCGTCGGTGAGCATGGTCACCTCCCAGCAAAGAAGCCCCGGGGATGCGGAGAGGGCATCGCCAGCCAGTACAAGGCGCTTGTGCTGAGAGGGTTTCCGCCCGGCCGGTCAGGCAGAGCGTGAATGACCCGCTGCGGTCTGAATTACCGCGCGGGATTCTGGGCCGTTGGACCCGGTGGGAATCAGGCGTGGTAGTTCAGACTCGCCTCAGCACCGCCTGCGGCGTTGCCAGGGCTTGGATTGTCAGTCGATCTAGGGATCGATGGATTCATCAACGGCTGCGCGGCCTTCCCGCCGCACCACCTCTTGTGGCCTATAATCGCCGTTAAAATAACCTGTGGACCGATAACCCGTCAAATGAAAACCCAGTGGTTACCCGGGCTGCGGGCCAGGCGTCTGGCCTGGGCCGCAGCCCGGCGGCCCAACAGGGCGGCAGGCTCAAAAGGCATGCTTAACGCCGAGGGACACCGCCCAGGCATTATCGCCCTGGGCCACGTTCACGCCCCGACTCTCGTCATCTGCGCCGTAGTAATCGGGCTCGGTGGGCAGCCTGTCGGCATTACGCTGGTTACGGCTCATGGCGTAAGCCGCGTAAAGCGTGGTGCGATCGGTGATGAAGTAATCGGCCCCCACGGCATAGAGCGTGCTGTCGCTGCGGGACGCATCGGCGTCGTAGCGGGTCACCTGGGCCAGGAGCTCCACATCGGGACGGGCCAGCACCCCCACGCCGACTCCGAACACGCGGTCGTCCTCCAACGGGGCGACATCGGTGCTTTGGTAACACTGATAGAAGGCGAAGCCGCGCCAGACGTCCGGCCGTTCATAACCCAAGGCCAGCTGGTAGAGCTTGTGCTTCCATTCGCCGAACCCCTCATCGCCCGGGCTTAGGTCAAAGAGCTCATCCACGCGCCCCTGATTGGCCTGCAGATAAGACAGGCCGGCATAGAGGTTGCCATCGCCAAGCTCCCCGTCGAACTGGCCATGGGCGACCCACAGATCGCCACGGGCAGTGCCCTGGCGCGGCCCGTACATTGCGGTCAGCGAAAAGCCGTTGAGCTCGGGGCTCAGGTAGACCAGGACGTTCTCCTGAAACTCGTTGTTGCCCGGCGTGGCCCCAAACAGGTGGGCATCGCCCACGCGGTCGACGAACATCTGCAGGTCGTCGATCGCGACGAACAGCGGATCCTCCATGTGCCCGGCCAGAACGGTACCGAACGCACCGTCCAGCCCAACAAATGCGTTCTCGCCGGCCCCGAACAGGCCGTCTCCGCCGGCGGTCAGGTGGACCTCGGTCTCGTACTGGAAAAGGCCGGTAAGGCCCGCGCCCAAGTATTCTGAGCCCGTTATGCCCAGCAGGGACCCGCGACTGGCCAGGAATTCGCTGCGACGGTCGCCATCATGGGCAATGTCGGCAGAGAGGTGGACTTCCCCGTAGAGGGTCAACCCATCCGCCTGGGCCACCAGGGGCAGCGCCAACGCACCGGCCGCCACTGCAATGGAAAAATTGCGAAAATGCATGGCGCCAACTCCTTTGTTTTTTATCGGGGACTTTCCGCCATCGCGGCCGATCAGGCCGAGACACCGAGCAACCAGGCCGCGGTCAGGAAGTAGACCGCCAGACCACTGAAGTCCTGATGCATCACCGTGGCCACCGTCTGCGCTTCCGTTTCAGCACCCTGGATATCGGCAATGGCCACTTTCATTACACAATCATTTCTCATGACAATAGCTCCCTATTGACCCGATCATCACCGAAGCAATAGAGGCACGCGAACACGACAACGAGCCCTATTGCGGCGACAATCGTTGGCCACAACAGTTGCGCACAACACCCCGGGCACAGGATCACCCGGGCTGTCGAATGCGGACTATCAGCTTTTGGGGAGCACCAGGCCGGGGCCGGCCTGATCAAAGCGACTACAGGGGATGCAGCCGATAAATGCGGTTCAGGCAGGCAGGGCCGGGCGCGGTCCGCTCACGCGGATCACCCCAGTTCGCTGGATTTTGCTACTCGGAGGTTCCATCTTCGGTGGGAGTCCTCCCCCTGTTGCCTTCGTTATGCAGGGCGCAATGCTACCGACCTGTCATACCGTTTGCAACACGAATCACGGGGTGCTGGAACAATGCTATTGAAGAGCGCCTGACTATCACGCCAATCCCCGGAAATATAGAGCCACAATGGCGTTTATGGGGCGCTACCCCGGCGCCGTCGATGGGCGGCCGGCGAATGGCCAACCGGTACACCTTGACCCTAAGGGCGGCCAGCGGTAGAAGAACCGCTTCGCTCCACAGCACAAGGACCGCCAGCCCATGGCCTTATGGATCGCCGCCCTGCTTGGTGTCATTCAGGGCATCTTCATGTTCCTGCCCGTCAGCTCCACCGCCCACATGGTGCTCACCGAGCACTGGCTGATCGCCCGCGGGGAGACGCTGCCGCCCCCGGAGAGCGCGGAGATGATCCTCTTCGCCTTGGTGGTGCACGTGGGTACGCTGGTCTCCATCGCGGTGGTCTTTTGGCCCAGCCTGTGGCGCTTCAGCCTGAACGCACTGGGCGGCGCCTGGGAGTGGGCCGGGCGAGGCGGTCGCGGGGGCCTGCCGCTCTACTGGCGGCTGTTCTGGCTGGGGATGTTCTCGGTGTTGTGCACCGGGGTGCTGGGGTTGACGCTGAAGGCCACCTTCGAGCACGTCTTTGCCTCGCCGCTGATGATCGCCGGCACCCTGACCCTGACCGGCATCCTGCTCTGGTGGACCGACCGTCTGGCCCCGCGTCGGCGCGGCCTCAAGGGCATTAACCTGAAGGTGGCGGGTGTCATCGGCCTGGCCCAGGGCTTTGCGCTGATGCCGGGGCTCTCCCGCAGCGCCATGACCATCGTCTTCGCCCTCTTTACTGGCCTGAAGCGGCGCTGGGCCGCCGAGTACAGCTTTTTCCTCGCCATCCCGACCATATGCGCGGCCACCCTGCTCCAGGCCATCGAGGTCTACCGCCTGGGGCTGCCCAACACCGTCGGGTTTTCCGCGTTGGCCGTGGGCTTCGTGGTGGCCGCCATCGTCGGCATCATCTCCCTGAAGCTGGTGATCTATTTCTTGTATCGGGCGCGGTTGAAGGTCTTTTCCTTCTATGTCTGGGCCCTGGCCCTGGGCATCGCCACCGGGCTGATCGACCTGGCACCTGCTCTGGGCTGACGGCACTGTCGGCCCGCACGATGCCCCGGGCCCGGGTAACGACCGCGGCCGTTCAGCGGGGGCCACACCGGTCTGTCCGTATGCGTCGCCGCCATCGCCTCACCGCCTGGAGTGAGATACCTTTGACGGATCCACCGTCTGAAAGGGATGCAGCAATACCGCCATGGACTTTTTCGAGCATCAGGACCGCGCCCGGCGTACCACCCTCTGGTTGATCCTCTTCTTCGTGCTCGGGGTGATCGCCATCGCCGTGGTGGTCAACGCCCTGGCCCTCTTCTTCCTCGGCGAGCCCCCGCCGGCCGGCGCACCGCCGGAGCACTGGCTAAGCCAGAACCTGGAGCTGCTGATCACCACCACGGTGCTGGTGGTGGCCGGCATCGGGCTGGCCAGCGCCTTCCGGGTGGCGAGCCTCTCCGGCGGCGGCAGCAAGGTGGCGGAGATGCTGGGCGGCACCCGCGTCACCCCCGACACCCGGGACCCGAAACGGCGCCAGCTGCTCAACGTGGTGGAGGAGGTGGCCCTGGCCTCCGGCACGCCGGTGCCGGATGTCTACGTACTGGAGGAGGAGGCCGCCATCAACGCCTTTGCCGCCGGCTACAGCCAGAGTGATGCGGCGGTGGCCGTCACCCGCGGCACCCTGGAGAAACTCAACCGCGAGGAACTGCAGGGCGTGGTGGCCCACGAGTTCGCCCACATCGTCAACGGTGATATGCGCCTGAACATCCGGCTGATGGGGGTGGTGTTCGGGCTGTTGGTGCTCACCGTGGTGGGCCGGTTCATGACCCGCGCCATCTTTGTCGGCGGCGGCAGCCGGGAGGGCAAACAGGCCGCCATGGGTATCGCCGCCCTGGGACTGGCGCTGATCCTGGTGGGGGCGCTGGGGGTGTTCTTCGGCCGGCTGATCAAGGCCGCGGTCTCGCGCCAGCGCGAGTTCCTGGCCGACGCCTCGGCGGTGCAGTACACCCGTAACCCGGACAGCATCGGCGGCGCACTGAAGAAGATCGCCGTGCACAGCCGCGGCTCCGGGCTGGAGTCGCCGGAGACCGAGGAGGTCAGCCACATGCTCTTCGCCTCGGGGTTTGCCTCCATGAGCGGCCTGCTGGCCACGCACCCCCCGCTGGAGGATCGCATCCGCGCCATCGAGCCACAATTCGACCCGGAGCGCGACCTGCCAGCCCTCGCCGAGCGGGAGCAGCGCCGCCGGGCACGGGAAGAGGCCGAGGCGGAGCGCCGGCGCGAGGCCGAACGCGCCGCCGCCGAGGGCCAGGGGCAAGGCGTGCGCATTCCCGGCGCCATACCCCTGCCCGGTACCGACGCCCTGCCCCAGGGCGCGATCCTGGGCGCCATCCTGGCCGACGTGGACCAGCCGGACACCCGCCGCCACCAGGCCGCCGCCCAATTGCTCCACGCCCTGCCCGAACCCCTGCGGGACGCCGTCCACGGTGAGGACGCCGGGCTGGCGGTGCTGTACACCGTCATCAGCGAAGACCCGGAGGTGCGCCGCCAGCAGCTGGCGCGGATCCGGGAGGACTGGGGCGAGGACGCCGAGGCCCGGGTCCGCGAGTGGCTGGAGGACGACCAGTCGTTGGCGCCCGGGCAGCGGCTGCCGCTGGTGGAACTGGCCCTCCCCGCCCTGCGCCACCAGCCGCGGGAGCGCCTGGGTGAGCTGCGCGAGACCCTGGGCGCGCTGATCCGCGCCGACGGCGGGGTTTCGGTCTTCGAGTTCGCCTTGGCACGCATGTTTGACGCCCACCTGCGCGATATCCTCAACCCCGGCGCGGCCGACCGGGGGCACGCCCGGGTCAACGCCGAGAAGGCGGCCGCCATCCAGCAGTTGCTCTCGGTACTCGCCTGGGCGGGGGCCGAGGGTGACGAGGACGCCGCACGGCAGGCCTACGCCGCGGGGATGGCCCTGCTCTACCGGGAAAACCGGCCGCCGGCCTACGGGGTGCCGGCGGACTGGCCCAACACCCTTACCGAGGGCTTGGAGCGGCTGGACCGCCTGGGCGCTGGGCCCAAACGGCGGCTGCTGGAGGCCATGGTGGCCACCGTGGGGCACAACGGCCAGGTCAACGTGGCCGAGGCGGAGTTGCTGCGGGCACTGGCGGCGGCCTTGCACGTACCCATACCGCTGATTCTGCCCACCACCGAAGAAAGCGGCGGCGACGGCGTGTCGCCGTAACCACGCCCGGTCGGGGCATTCCATTTCCGCTAAGGAAGGGCTAGCCCCCACCGCCACTGCGAGCACAGCCCCACCGTCACTGCGAGGAGCGAAGCGACGTGGCAGTCCATACCCCGCCTGAATCGCCGCGGGCCTCCGGCCCTCGCGATGACGGGGGTGGCGCCCCCACCGTCACTGCGAGGAGCGAAGCGACGCGGCAGTCTACCGCCCTGGATCGCCGCGGGCCTTCGGCCCTCGCGATGACGGGGTGGCACCCCCACCGTCACTGCGAGGAGCGAAGCGACGCGGCAGTCTACCGCCCTGGATCGCCGCGGGCCTTCGGCCCTCGCGATGACGGGGTGGCACCCCCACCGTCACTGCGAGGAGCGAAGCGACGCGGCAGTCCATACCCCGCCTGAATCGCCGCGGGCCTCCGGCCCTCGCGATGACGGGGGTGGCACCCCCACCGTCACTGCGAGGAGCGAAGCGACGCGGCAGTCCATACCCCGCCTGGATCGCCGCGGGCCTTCGGCCCTCGCGATGACGGCGGTGGCGCCCCCACCGTCACTGCGAGGAGCGAAGCGACGCGGCAGTCTACCCCTCTGGATCGCCGCGGGCCTTCGGCCCTCGCGATGACGGCGGTGGCGCCCCCACCGTCACTGCGAGGAGCGAAGCGACGCGGCAGTCTACCCCTCTGGATCACCGCGGGCCTCCGGCCCTCGCGATGACGGGGAGGAGGTAACGGCCCTCTTGAAGAACTTGACTGTGCCGGAAGCGGAAAGTCGCCCCCACCGTCACTGCGAGGAGGCGAAGCCGACGCGGCAGTCTACCGCCCTGGATCGCCACGGGCCTTCGGCCCTCGCGATGACCGGGGGTGCCCCGTTCCTCGTTGATTCGGGCCCGCGCAGCGGGGTGGGGGGCTCGCGATGACGGGGAGGAGGTGGCGGCCCTCGCGATGACGGGGGAAAGCCTTCGGCCCTGGCGATGACAGGGGTGCCCCGTTCTGCGTTGATTCGGGCCCGCACAGCGGGGGTGGGGCTCGCGCGTTACACTAGCGTCGGCCCAGGGCCAGGCCGCCCCCCGCCGCCAGCACCGCGAGCACCACCGTGGCCAGCATGTAGCCGAGCGCCGGAAGGACGGCACCCGCTTGCAGCAACGCCACTGACTCCAGGCTGAACACGGAGAAGGTGGTAAAGCCACCGCAGACGCCGGTCATCAGGAACTGCCGGGCCTGTTCGGGCAGCGGCCGCGGACCGTCCACGGCGGTCCGGCCGGCCACCCAGCCGATGGCCAGGCAGCCGAGGGTGTTGACCAGGAGGGTGTCCCAGGGGAAGACGCCGAGGGGCAGCCAGTCCAGCAGGTAGCGCAGCACCGCCCCCAGCGCACCGCCCAGCGCCACCCATACCCCGGTGTTCATTGCCCCACCCCGGCGAGCCAGAGGCCGGCGCTGACCGCCGCCAGGCAGGTCAACAGGGAGCCCGTCACGTAGAGCACCACCGCGCCCCAGCGACCGTCGTCGATCAACTGGGCGGTCTGCAGCCCGAAGGAGGAGACGGTGGTGAAACTGCCGCAAAATCCGATCATCAGCAGCAGGGCGGCCTCGCTGCCGGGCGCCAGCAGGCCGGCCAGCAGGCCGATCAACAGCGAGCCGGCCCCGTTCACCGCCCAGGTACCCCAGGGGAAGTCACCCTCCACCCGGGCGGTGATGCGGGCGTTGCACCACCAACGCGCCACCGCCCCCACACCCCCGCCCAGGGCCACCAGCACCAATGACTGCACCGTTTCCATCCCCCCTGAAAACCTGACCACAGGCCGTCGCCCCCGCCACTGCCCGCACCGGAACAATCTGGCATACTGTACGGCTTACTCAAAACGGCCCGAAAACCGGGCGCCACCCGCTCAGCAACCCAAAAGACATCGGCATGACGCGAAAGATACTGGTCACCAGCGCCCTACCCTATGCCAACGGCCCGATCCACCTGGGCCACCTGGTAGAGTACATCCAGACCGATATCTGGGCCCGTTTCCAGCGACTGCGGGGCCACGACTGCCACTACGTCTGTGCCGACGACGCCCACGGCACCCCCATCATGCTAAAGGCCCGCGAGCGGGGCATCACGCCCGAGGCGCTGATCGCCGAGGTCGGCGAGGAGCACCAACGCGATTTCGCTGATTTCCTGATCGAGTTCGATAATTACCACACCACCCACTCGGACGAGAACCGCTACTTTGCCGAGCTGATCTACTCGCGCCTGAACCAGGCCGGTCATATCGACCGCAAGGTCATCAAGCAGGCCTACGACCCCAAGCTGGAGATGTTCCTGCCCGACCGCTACATCAAGGGCGAATGCCCCCGCTGCGGCGCCGAGGACCAGTACGGCGACTCCTGCGAGGCCTGCGGCGCCACCTATACCCCTGCCGAGCTCAAGAACGCGGTCTCCGTGGTCTCCGGTGAGCGACCGGTGGAGCGTGAGTCGGAGCATTACTTCTTCCGGCTGCAGGACTTCGAGGCGATGCTGCGGGAATGGGCCAGCCCGGAGCACCTGCAGGCCGAGGTGGCCAACAAGCTCGCCGAGTGGTTCAAGGAGGGTCTGCGCAGCTGGGACATCTCCCGCGATGCCCCCTACTTCGGCTTCCGCATCCCGGACACCGAAGACAAGTATTTTTACGTCTGGCTGGATGCGCCCATCGGCTATATGGCCAGCTTCAAGCACCTGTGCGAGCGCAAGGGCCTGGACTTCGACGACTGGTGGGGCCCGGACTCCACGGCGGAGCTCTACCACTTTATCGGCAAGGACATCATCTACTTCCACGCCCTGTTCTGGCCGGCTATGCTGCACGGCGCGGGCTTTCGCAAGCCCACCGAGATCTGTGCCCACGGCTTCCTGACCGTCAACGGCCAGAAGATGTCCAAATCCCGGGGCACCTTCATCATGGCCCGGACCTGGCTGGACCATCTCAACCCGGAGTACCTGCGTTACTACTTCGCGGCCAAGCTGAGCGCCAGTGTCCACGACCTGGACCTGTCGCTGGACGACTTCACCCAGCGGGTCAACGCCGACCTGGTGGGCAAGCTGGTGAACATTGCCAGCCGTTGCGCCGGCTTTATCCATAAGCGGTTCGAAGGCCGCCTGGGCGAGACCCTGGACGACCCGGCCCTCTACCGCCAGTTCACCGCGGCCGGCGAGCATATCGCCGAACTGTACGAGAAGCGTGAGTTCTCCCGCGCGATGCGTGAGATCATGGCCCTGGCCGACCAGGCCAACCAGTACGTGGACGAACAAAAGCCCTGGGTGCTGGCCAAGCAGGAGGACCAGGCCGACCGGGTACAGGATATCTGCACCCAGGGGCTCAACCTCTTCCGGGTCCTGGTGGTCTATCTCAAACCGGTGCTGCCCCGGCTGGCCGCCGACGCCGAGGCCTTCCTCAACCTGCCCGAACAGTGTTGGGCCGACGCCAAGACCCCGCTGCTGGACCACGGCATCCGCAAGTTCAAGCCGCTGATGACCCGCGTGGATCCGGACCGGGTGCAGGCCATGCTGGAGGACTCGAAGAAGACCCTGCAGCCCAAGGGTGAGCCCCAGGCCGCCGAGGCCGGACCGCTGACCAGCGACCCCATCGCCGAGCAGATCGAGATCGGCGATTTTGCCAAGGTGGACCTGCGCATCGCCCGCATCGAGCAGGCCGAGCACGTCGAGGGGGCCGACAAACTGCTTCGCCTGCAGCTGGACCTGGGCGGCGAGACCCGTCAGGTCTTCGCCGGCATCAAGCAGGCCTACCGGCCCGAGGACCTGGAAGGGCGACTCACCGTCATGGCGGCCAACCTGAAGCCGCGCAAGATGAAATTCGGCGTCTCCGAGGGCATGGTCCTGGCCGCCGGCCCGGGCGGCAGCGACCTCTACCTGCTGGAGCCCCACCAGGGCGCCCAACCCGGCATGCGGGTGAAGTGATCCGCCGATAATGGCGCGTTGCAACCTGCGGCAACGCGCCACTGGATCAAAGCCTAGTGTGGCGTTAAGGTGCCATTTATCCGGAATCTTGCCCGCGACAACGGGGCGTTCTGATACTCCTGGACGGAATCGTGACGGAACTGGCGCTCATTCTGGTCTCCACAGTCCTGGTCAATAATTTCGTCCTGGTCAAGTTCCTGGGGCTCTGCCCCTTCATGGGCGTCTCGCGACAGTTGGAGACCGCCATGGGGATGGCCCTGGCGACCACCTTCGTGCTGACGCTCTCGGCGGTGTGCAGCTACCTGGCCTATGAGTACCTGCTGGCGCCACTGGGTGTGGAGTACCTGCGCACGATCACCTTCATCATGGTGATCGCCGTGGTCGTGCAGTTCACGGAGATGGCGGTGCGCAAGACCAGTCCGTTGCTGCACCAGGTGCTGGGCATCTATCTGCCGCTGATCACCACCAACTGCGCGGTGCTGGGCGTGGCCCTGCTCAATCTGCAGGAGCAGAACTCTCTGCTGCAATCGGCAGTGTACGGGTTCGGCGCTGCCGCTGGTTTCTCACTGGTGCTGGTGCTGTTTGCCGCTTTACGCGAGCGGTTGGAGGTGGCGGACGTGCCCCTGCCCTTTCGGGGCGCCTCGGTGGCACTGGTTACGGCGGGCATTTTGTCGATGGGGTTCATGGGTTTTGCCGGGCTGGTTCGCCTCTAGCCCATTACCCAACGACTGGCTTGAGCGGCAAGGGAATCGATCATGCTGACACCGATACTGGCACTCACGGCCCTGGCCCTGATCGCGGGCGCCCTGCTCGGCTTTGCCGCCGTGCGCTTCCGGGTGGAGGGCAACCCCATTGCCGACCAGGTCGACGCGGTGCTACCACAGACCCAATGCGGCCAGTGCGGCTTCGGTGGTTGCCGGCCCTACGCCGAGGCCATCGCCGCCGGTGAGGCCGAGATCAACCGTTGCCCCCCCGGTGGCCAGGACACCGTCCAGACCCTGGCCGACCTGCTGGGCGTGGAGCCCCTGCCGCTGGACGAGGAGCGAGGCGAGGCCCCGCACACCCCCCAGGTGGCCTGGGTCGATGAGGCCGTGTGTATCGGCTGTACCCGCTGCATCCAGGCCTGTCCGGTGGACGCGATTCTGGGCGCGGCCAAGCAGATGCACACCGTGCTCAAGGGCGAATGCACCGGCTGCGGGCTCTGTGTCGATCCCTGCCCGGTGGACTGCATCCACATGGTACCGGTGGACCTGGACTTGGCCGAGTGGCATTGGCCCCTGCCCCAAAATGATACGGCGCGCCGGGAGGTGGCGTGAGCGGAGGCCTTTACGGCTTCGCTGGGGGGCTGACACTCGATGGCCGACGGTTCACCCGCGACCGCCCCATCGAGCCCGGCCCGTTGCCCCGCACCCTGATCCTGCCGCTACACCAGCACGTGGGCGAACCTGCCGAGCCGGTGGTATCGGTGGGCGAGCGGGTGTTGCGGGGGCAAATGGTGGCGCAGGCGGACAACTACGTCTGCGCACCGGTCCATGCCAGCACCTCCGGCACCGTGGTGGCCATCGAAGACCGCCAAGTCCCGCACCCCTCGGGCCTCGCCGCCCCCTGCATCGTGATCGAGAGCGATGGCGACGACCGCGCCGCCCCCCCAATGGCGGTGATCGACGACCCGGCCGGGACGCCGGCGAGGGTCCTGCGGGCACGGGTGCGCGAGGCGGGCATCGTCGGCCTGGGCGGCGCCGCCTTTCCCACCGCCATCAAGCTCAACCCGCCATCGGATACGCTGCCCGACACGTTGATCGCCAATGGCGTGGAATGCGACACCCACATCACCTGTGACGACCGGCTGATGCGGGAGCGCCCGGAGCAAATCCTGGACGGCGTCGCCACCGCTGCAGACATGCTCAACGTGGTCCGGATACGGATCGCTGTGGAGGGCGACAAGCCGGAGGCCGCCCGGGCCTTGCGCGACGCCCTGGCCGCCAGTGGCCTGGCCGACGACGGCCGCCGGGACTGGGCGGTGGTGGACGTCCCCAAGCGCTACCCGGCAGGCAGTGAACGACAGCTCATTCACAACCTCACCGGCCGTCGTGTGCCTAGCGACGGCCTGCCCAAGGACGTGGGCGTGATCACCTCCAACGTCGGCACCTTCGCCGCCATCCACCGCGCCATACGACACGGTGAGCCCCTGATCCGACGCATCGTCACGATCACCGGTGACGGCGTCCGGCGACCGGCCAATGTCGAGGCCCGCATCGGCACCCCGATGGCGGAACTCATCGACCACTGCGGCGGTTACCACGACGGGGTCTACCAACTGGTGATGGGCGGCAGCCTGATGGGCACCGCCCTGCTCAGCGATGACGTGCCCCTGATCAAGGCGAGCAACTGCCTGCTCGCCGCCACTCCCTCGGAACTGCCGCCGGCGGAGCCGCCCATGCCCTGCATCCGCTGCGGGGCCTGCGCCGAGGCCTGTCCGGAGAGGCTGGCCCCGCAGCAGATCTACTGGCACACCCGGGCCCGCGACTATGAACACGCCGATGACTGGGGGGTGTTCGACTGCATCGAGTGCGGCGCCTGCGCCTGGGTCTGCCCCAGCCATATCCCCCTGGTGCAGTACTTCCGGCATGCCAAGGGGGCCATCGCCCAGAAGGAACAGGAGAAGGCCCGGGCGGAGCTGGCTCGCCGGCGCCATGAGTTCCGCCAGGAGCGTCTGGAGCGCGAAAAGCGCGAACAGGCGGAACGGCGCCGCCGCAAAAAGGCCGCCCTGAAGCAGGGCAAGGACGATCGCAAGGCCACCATCGACGCCGCCCTGGCGCGAGCCCGCAACAAGAAGAAGACGCCGGAAAAGGAGGAATAGCCCTGGAGTTCTCCCGTCGCAGCTCCCCCCATCAGGTGGGCGGCCCGGGCGTGGCCGCGATCATGCGCCAGGTGCTTTACGCCCTGGTGCCCGGCACCCTGGCGCTGGCCTGGTTCCAGGGCGTGGGCGTGTTCGTCCACCTGGCCGTGGCGCTGGTGACCGCTGTTGCAGTGGAGGCTGCGGTGCAGTGGCTGCGCCGCCGCCCGGCCACAGCGGCGCTGAGCGATCACAGCGTCCTGGTCACCGGCTGGATCCTGGCGCTGGCGGTGCCGCCGCTGGCCCCCTGGTGGGTGACGGCGAGTGCCACCCTGTTTGCCGTCCTCTTTGGCAAACACCTCTACGGGGGGCTGGGCTTCAACCCCTTCAACCCGGCCATGGTCGGCTACGTGATGGCGCTGATCGCCTTTCCCCGGGAGATGACCTTCTGGTTCCCGGCGGCCGCCCCGGGCGACTGGCCTGTGGGGGCCTGGGAGGCGGTGCGTGGAGTCCTCGTGGGCCTGGATGCGCCCACCCTGGACGCACTCACCGGGGCCACGCCGCTGGATCTGCTTCACACCGGCGCGCCGCCCGGCGGCGCCCTGGCCGTGGAGAGCGGCCCGGGCTGGATGGTGGCACCGCTGCTGTTCCTGGCCGGGGGGCTCTGGCTGCTCCGGTGCAGACTGATCGACTTTCGCATCCCGGCGGGGATGCTGGGCGCCATGGCGCTGCTGGCCACCCTGCTCTGGCTGCTGCCCGGGGAGCAGCCGGATCCACTGTTCCATCTGCTGGCCGGGGGGACGCTGCTGGGCGCCTTTTTCGTGGCCACAGACCCGGTGTCGGCAGCGACGACCGCCCGCGGCCGCTGGGTCTATGGCGCCGGTATCGGGGCCCTGGCGCTGCTGATCCGGGAGTTCGGCGGTTACCCCGACGGGGTGGCCTTCGCGGTGTTGTTGATGAACGGCGCCGCACCGTTCATTGACTACTGTTTCCGGCCACGGAGGGCCACGGGATGACGTTGCGCAACATCCTGTTGGCGGCCGGCATTCTCGGCGGGTTTGCGGCCGCGGGGACGACGCTGGTGGTGGTCACCCATGAGATGACCGCGGAGCGCATCGCCGCGGAGCGGGAGGCGACGCTGTTGCGGCGTTTGCAGGAGGTGCTCCCCGAGCGGCTGTACGACAATGCGCTGCATGAGGATACCGTGGCGGTGCCGGGGGCGGCGCTGGGCCGGCCCGGGGAGGCGCTGACGGTGTACCGGGCGCGGCGGGCGGGTGAGCCGGTGGCGGCGATCCTGACGGTGGTGGCGCCGGACGGGTACAACGGCCGTATCCGCCTGCTGATGGGGGTGAAGCGGGACGGGACGCTGACGGGGGTCCGGGTGGTACAGCACCAGGAGACGCCTGGGCTGGGTGACCTGATCGAGGCGGACCGGTCGGACTGGGTGCGGGATTTCGAAGGCCGGTCGTTGGGGGATCCACCGGTTGAGCGCTGGACGGTGCGTCGCGACGGCGGGGATTTTGATCAGTTCACCGGGGCGACGGTGACACCGCGGGCGGTGGTGCATGCGGTGCGGCGGGGGTTGGAGTGGTTTGAGGCGCATCGGGGTGAGGTTTTTCCCGAACTCGAAGCCGCGGAGGAGGCCGTGGAGGTGGATGACCCACCGCGGGACTGAAAGCGGATGGGGGTCGGAATTTGGGCTTTGTGGGGCGGCGTTTGTGGGGGCTGCGAGAGGGGTGCTTCTGGCGGCGGTAGTCCGGCGTCGAGCTTACAGGGAGGTATTCACAGCGTATCCGTCACCCCAACCCCGGGACCGCCGCCATAGCCACTCGTGAGCCCCCGGAAGACGCGACCTCGAAATACCAGAAGGGCAACCCAGGACAGCGGCTGATGAGGCACTAATGCCATGACGACTGACACCTTACCGACAACAGAAACGCCCGGGCGCGCGCCCTCGGCGTTTCAGGAGATCGCCCGCAAGGGGCTGTGGGAGAACAACCCGGCGCTGGTGCAGTTGCTGGGGCTCTGCCCGCTGCTGGCGGTCACCGGTACCGTGGTGAACGCGGCCGGGCTGGCCCTGGCCACACTGCTGGTGCTGGTGGCCTCCAACCTGACGGTGTCGCTGATCCGTAACCAGGTGCGCACGGAGGTGCGTATCCCGGTTTTCGTCCTGGTGATCGCCTCGTTTGTGACCGCCGTGGAGCTGATCATGGAGGCCTGGTTCCACCAGCTCTACCTGGTGCTGGGGATCTTCATCCCCCTCATTGTCACCAACTGCGCCATTCTCGGCCGGGCCGAGGCCTTCGCCGCGCGCAATCCGCCGGGGCGCGCGGCGCTGGACGGGCTGATGATGGGGGTGGGTTTCGGCGCGGTGCTGCTGTTACTGGGCGCGATGCGCGAGGCGCTGGGTCAGGGCACGCTGCTGAGCAACGCCCACCTGCTGCTGGGCGAGGCCGGCCGGGGCCTGGAGATCACCCTGATCCCGGATTATCCCGGCTATCTCATCGCCCTGCTCCCACCGGGGGCCTTTATCGGGCTGGGCCTGATCCTGGCGGGCAAGAACTGGCTGGAGCAGCGCAGGAGCGGAGCATGAGACTGAGCGAGCACATCCGTCCCCTGAGGGCGCTGCTCTTCGATGTGGACGGCACCCTGGCGGATACCGAGGGTGAGGGGCACCTGCCTGCGTTCAACGCCGCCTTTGCCGAGTACGACCTGCCCTGGCGCTGGGGCGCTGAACGCTATCGCGAACTGCTCCGGGAGGTGCCCGGGGGGCGCGAACGCTTGCAGTATGAGCTGCAGCGGCGCAGCGATGCCTTTCGCCCCTCAGAACCCGTCGCCGACTTGGCCCGACGCCTGCATCAGGCCAAGAACCGCCACTATGCCTGCCGCCTGGAACAGGGACTCATCCCGCCGCGCCCCGGGGTCCTCCGGCTGATTCGCGAGGCCATTGAGGCGGATATAAAGCTGGCGGTGGTGACCACCAGCGCCCACGAGAACGTGGAGGCGCTCTTCCGCCACGTGCTGGGCGTCGACCTTCGCCCTCACTTCGAGGTGGTGGTCGCCGGCGACGACGTGCCCCGCAAGAAGCCCGCCCCCGACGCCTACCAGGTCGCGCTGCAGCGGCTGGCGCTGCCTGCCAGCGAGTGCCTGGCACTGGAGGACTCGGTGAACGGGCTGAGGGCGGCACTCGGGGCCGGCCTGCCCACGCTGATCACCCGCAACGCCTGGACCCGCGACGACGACTTCAGCGGTGCGCTCGCGGTGGTGGACCACCTGGACGACGACGGCCGGGGCAACCGGGTTACAATAGCCTGATCGAATGACTCAGGTACCCCCGTTTCACCATGACCAAGGCCAAGATCAACGCGCTGTTCAGCCGCCTGCGGGCCCACATGCCCGAACCCACCACCGAACTGGAGTACGGCACCCCCTTCGAGCTGCTGGTGGCTGTCGCCCTCTCCGCCCAGGCCACCGACGTCAGTGTCAACAAGGCCACCGCCCGGCTGTTCCCGGTGGCCAACACGCCGGAGGCCATCCTGGAACTGGGTGAGGAGGGACTGAAGGACTACATCCGCCATATCGGGCTGTACAACAGCAAGGCCGCCAATATCATCAAGACCTGCCGCATCCTGCTGGAACGGCACGGCGGCGAGGTGCCGCGTGACCGCAAGGCCCTGGAGGCCCTGCCCGGCGTGGGCCGGAAGACCGCCAACGTGATCCTCAACACCGCCTTCGGCGAGCCCACCATCGCCGTGGACACCCACATCTTCCGGGTCAGCAACCGCACCGGCCTGGCCCCGGGGAACACCGTCCGACAGGTGGAGGACAAACTGATCCGGGTGGTCCCCGACGAATTCAAGCGCGACGCCCACCACTGGCTGATCCTCCACGGGCGGTATACCTGCGTGGCCCGCAAGCCCCGGTGCGGCGCCTGTGTCATCGAGGATCTGTGCGAATTCCCCGACAAGGTCGAACCCTGAGCCCGGGCCCGGCGGCCTGCCCCGGGCGTACCCAGCGGAGGTCCGATGTTTTTCTCTGATCGTGAACAGATGCGCCGCTTCTACCTGGAGGCCTGGCGCAAGTATCAGGCCGGCGGCGTGCTGGAGCCCTTGGAGGCGATGGTGGGTGAGGTGGTCGCCCAACACCCGGAGTACCACCCGCTGCTGCGCAACGAGGACAAGGCGCTGCAGCGCGATTACCTGCCAGAGGACGGGGAGACCAACCCCTTCCTGCACATGGGCCTGCACATCGCCCTGCGCGAACAGGTGGCCACCGACCGGCCGGCCGGTATCCGCCGCATCCACCAGAACGTCAGCCGCGCCTTGGGCGACCCCCTGGAGGCCGAGCATCTGATGATGGAGCCGCTGGCCGAGGGCCTGTGGCAGGCCCAGCGGGACGGCCGCCAGCCGGACGAAGCCGCCTACCTGCGGGCGCTGGAGGCCCTGGAGCAGCGGGTTGCCCGGCCACGCTGAGCCGCCTTCACTCCCCCTCCTGTGGCCCTTCCTGCCACGGCAGCGATAGGATGCGGGTGGGGAGGCCGGGCTCCACCTGGAGCAGCGCCTCATCGCCGGCAAGGAACTCAGCCAGGGCCTGCTTATGGGCCACGTCCACGGCCACCCCCTCGGTCCAGACCATCGGCCAGCCGGGGTAGAGCCGCTCCCGTTCCAGACTGCCCAGCCAGAGCCGGCGCGGGCTGTCCACCAGGTGGAAGGTGGCCGGCCAAAGCCGCAGGACCCAACGTTCGTCTTCGGACAGGGGCTGCACCCTGACCACGGCGGGCAGCCGGCCCCGGTGCCAGCGCGGCAGCGGCGGCAGGGCCTCCAGACCGGGTTCCGGCTGCAGCCAGCGTAGCGCGCCGGTCAGGCCACTGTCCGGTGCCACCCAGCCGGCCTGGCCCAGCTTCTCGCGCAGCCGCTCGCCGGTGGCCAGCCACTGGAAATCCACCGGCCGGCGCCCCCCGTCCAGCCAGCGCTGCTCGCGCCCCTGACCGGCGGGCGGGTCACCGGCCAGCCATTCCGACAGGGTCACCGTGGGCCACCCCGAGGACAGGGCAATCCGCTCGCGCAGGGTATCCACGTCCTGTACGGCGTGCACCGCACCAGCCAGACAGAGCACCCCGACGCTGAGCAGGGGCAGCACCCGCTCCGGTCGCCGCCGGGTGGTGTTCAACCGCGCCAGCACCACCATCCCGGCGGCGACCGCCCCCAGCAACAGCCCCCCCAGGGCATCCACCACCCAGATCCGCCCAACCAGCACCGCCGCCGCGGCCACCCCGAGCAGCACCACCGCGCCCAGCAGCAGCAACTGCCGGCGCAGAAAGCCGTAGGTGGCGGTGGCGAGAAGCACCGTCGCAATCAGCAGGGCCGCCAGCGCCGCCATGTCAGGATCCGGGAAGTGGTGGGGGGGCGCGGCCTGATAGAGTGGCTCGGGGTCCACCGCGCCGAGCCACCAGCCCAGCCCCCAGCCCATCAGCCAGGCGGAGGTCACCGCCCCGGCCAGCGCCAGGGCAACGCGGAAACGCCGGGACCACAGCAACCACATCAGCCCCAACAACAGTGGCGGTAGCCAGGCTTGGGGATCGATCAGCACGGCGGGCCCCCAGAGCGCGCGGTGCATCCAGGCGGGGACCAGATACTGGAAGTAGCCCAGGGTGGCCTCATCCGGCAGCGTGGGCCCACCCAGCAACCAGAGCCGGACGCTGAGTGCACCCAGCAGGGCCAGGGCAATCCACCACAACCGGCCCAGGTGATGCCCCAGCGCCAGGAAGGCCTGCCGGGAGGGCCACAGGGCCTGACCGAGCAGGGGGTGCATCCGCCCCCAGCGGCGGGCCGACCAAGCCATGCGCGTGCCCCAGGCCCGCAGGCGGGGGCGCACCCAGCGACGACCGACCCACCAGACCACCCAGGACGTCCCCAGGACCAGCACCACCAGGGTGATGAGCCGGGTGGTGACCGACAGGGCCACCGCCATGGACGCCCCCAGCACCATGCCCGGGAAGAGGTAGGCGGGTGCCCAGACCAGCCCCGAGGCCAGGTTGGCCAGCATGAAGCGGCCGGCAGGCATGCGCATCATGCCGGCCACGGCCGGAATGACCCCGCGACTGGGGCCTATGAATCGGCCCAGGATGACGCTCTTCGCGCCGTGGGACTGAAAGAACGCGATGCTCTTGTCGAGCACGCCGGGGTATCGCCGCAGCGGCCAACTCCCGCGCAGCCAGGGGCCGTAGCGGCGCCCGAGCCAGAAGCTGACCGAGTCGCCGAGCACCGCGCCGAGATAAGCGAGCACCAGGCTGGGCCAGAAGGGCAACTGGCCACCACCGATGAGCACCCCGGCACCGAACAGTAGGGCGGCACCGGGCACCAGCAGGCCCGCGCCGATCAGCCCCTCAAAGAACGCGGCCAGGAAGAGCAGGGCCAGGGCCCATCCCGGATTGGCCCCCACCCATTCCAGCGCCGCGTTGAGCCACTCCGCCATGGACCCGGTTCAGACCGGCCGGGAAGGGGCCCTACGCCCGTTCCCGGGGTCCGCTCTAGCGGCGCGCCACGCGGGCGAAGGCCCGTTCGGCGGCGGCCAGGGTGTACTCGATGGCGGGGGTGTCGTGGGCGGTGGAGAGGAAGCCGGCCTCGAAGGCGGACGGCGCCATATAGACCCCCTCCTCCAACATGGCGTGGAAGAAGACCTTGAAGGCCTCCAAGTCACAGGCCTGCACCTGCTCGAAGGTGGTGACCGGATTCTGATCGGTGAAGAACAGCCCGAACATGCTCCCGGCCTGGTTCAGCGAGACGCTCACGCCGGCGGCCTCGGCCCGCTCACGCAACCCATCCACCAGGGTGGCGGTGGCCTCCTCGAGGGCGCGGTGGGTTGCCGGGTCGTCGACCAGGGCGAGGGTCGCCAGCCCTGCGGCCATCGCCACCGGATTACCGGACAGGGTGCCGGCCTGGTAGACCGGGCCTTCCGGAGCCAGGTCGGCCATGATCTGCGCCTTGCCGCCGAAGGCCCCCACCGGCATGCCACCGCCGATGACCTTGCCCAGGCAGGTGAGGTCCGGGGTGATGCCGTAGCGGCCCTGGGCGCACTGTACGCCAACCCGGAAGCCGGTCATCACCTCGTCGAAGATCAGCACGCTGCCGTGGTCGTCGCAGCACTCGCGCAGGGCCTCCAGGAAGCCGGGCACCGGGGGCACGCAGTTCATGTTACCGGCCACCGGCTCGACAATGACCGCGGCGATCTCGTCCCCCATCCGCTGGAAGCACTCGCGCACGGCCTCGGCGTCGTTGTACGGCAGGGTGATTGTCTGCTCCACCACCGCGGCCGGCACCCCGGGGGAGCCGGGTATACCCAGGGTGAGTGCCCCGGAGCCGGCCTGCACCAGCAGGGCATCCACGTGGCCGTGGTAGCAGCCCCGGAACTTGATGATCTTCTCCCGACCGGTGTGGCCGCGCGCCAGGCGCAGCGCGCTCATGGTGGCTTCGGTACCGGAGTTGACCATGCGCACCCGCTCCAGGCTCGGCAGCATGGCCTTCAGCTTCTCGGCCATGCGGATCTCCACCTCAGTGGGGGCGCCGAAGGACAGGCCGTCCGCGGCCGCGGCCTGCACGGCGCGGACCACCTTGGGATGGGCGTGACCGGCCACCATCGGGCCCCAGGAGCAGACGTAGTCCACGTAGCGGTTGCCGTCCTCGTCGTAGAGGTAGGGGCCTTCCGCCCGGGCGATGAAGGGCGGCTCGCCGCCGACGCCGGTGAAGGCGCGCACCGGCGAGTTGACCCCACCGACGATGTGCTGGCGGGCGCGTTCGAAGAGCTCGTGGGAGCGCTGCATGGGGGTCTCCTCAGGTGTTTCCGTGAGTGAATGCGCGGTTTCGACCGATTGTATCAGGGTGTCGGAGCCACGGTAGCACCGCCCCGCTCCGGGCGGCCGCCGCCGCGCGCCGGTCACACCAGCCGCGTGCGCAGCCCGCCGCTGCGCAGGGTGCGCTGGCGGATGGCGCGCACCAGCACCCCGCCCGGCGGCTCCAACAGGCTGAACCAGTCGCTGGCACGGGTGATACCGGTGTACAACAGCTCGCGGGTGAGCACCGGCGCCACCCGGTCCGGCAGCACCAGCGCGGCGTGCCGAAACTCCGAACCCTGGGCCTTGTGCACGGTGAGGGCGTAGGCGGTCTCCACCTGCTCCAGCCGGCTGGGCAGCACCCAGCGGATCCGCCCGCTGCCGTCGCTGGCCAGAAAGGCCACCCGCAGCACCGTCCGCGCACCGTCCCGCCGCCCGGCGTCATCACTTGGTGCGCCCCCGGCCAGCCCCTCCGGTACCGCCAGGGCCACCCCCATATCGCCGTTGATCAGGCCCAGGTCGTAATCGTTGCGGGTGACAATCACCGGACGCCCCGCATACCAGGCCGAGGTGGCGCGGACCAGGCCGGCATCCCGCAGGGCGGCGGCGATCCGCTGGTTCAGGGCCTCCACCCCCCAGGGCCCGCGGCGGACGGCGCCCAGCAACTGGAACGCGCCCTGGGCCTGCAGCACGGACCGGGCCCAGTCGTCCCAGGCGCTGCGCGGGGCATCATCGCGCGGGCGCCCGTCGTGCATGGCCTCGAGGTAGTAGCGATAGCCCCGCGGCCCCTCGCCTGAAGCGCCGGCGGCGAAGTGGTCTGCCCCGCCGGCCACGGCAAGCGCCTCCAGGGCCGGATCCTCCGGCCCCGCGAGGTGGAGGCGTGCGATGTCCGGATGGGAAGCGCCAGCGGCCCAGAGCGCCTCCACCGCCGCCGCGTCACCGCCGTTGACGGCCCGCGCCAGCGCGCCGATGCCGCTGTCGGCGCCGAAACGGTGGCTGTGGCGCAGCATGACGATGTGCTGGTCCAGCGGCCGCCCCGCGGGATCCCGGTAGTCCGCCGGGACGCTCTCACCGCTGACCTCGGAGAGCCAGGCGGTGGTGGCCGGGGTGTAATGCCCCCCGTCGGCCCGATGGCAGAGTTCGCCCATCACGGCGCCGGCCTCCACGGAGGCGAGCTGGTCCTTGTCCCCGAGCAGGATCAAGCGGGCCTCCGGCGGAAGGGCGTCCAGCAGACTGGCCATGAGCTCCAGGTCGATCATGGACGCCTCGTCCACCACTAGCACGTCCAGCGGCAGCGGCTCGCCGGCGCGGTGGCGGAAATGGCGGCTGTCGGGCCGCGCCCCCAGGAGCCGGTGCACGGTGACCACCTCGGTGGGAATCGCCGCTCGCAGGGCCTCGGCATCCGCCACGCCGTCGAGCGGCAGGCGCGCGAGCGCCCCGGCCACCGAGGCGTTCAGCCGGGCGGCGGCCTTGCCGGTGGGGGCGGCCATGCGGATGCGCAACGGCGCATCGGCAGCCGCCTGCTGCAAGGCCTGGAGCAGCACCAGCAGCCGCAGCACGGTGGTGGTCTTGCCGGTCCCGGGGCCGCCGGTGATCACGGTGAAGCCCCGCCCGGCGGCCAAGGCGCAGGCCAGCCGCTGCCAGTCGGTGGCCGCCCCGCCCCCAGCCGGAAACAGTCGCTCCAGCCAGCGCCGGGTGGCCTCGCCATCCAGCCCCTGTTGCCAGTCCGCGGCCGCGGCCATGCGCCGGTGCAGTGCCTGGCCGATCCGCACCTCGCAGTCCCAGTAGCGGCGCAGGTAGAGCCGCTGCTCCTGTCGCACCAGGGGGCTACTGCCCGGCCCGTCCTGCACCAGCTCCGGGCAGTCCAGCGCTGCGGCCAGCGCCGCCTCATCGAGCCCCTGCAGCCAGCGGGAGGGGCGCGCGGCCCCCTCCGCGCCGCCCTCCGGCGGCAGCGAAAGGGTGCCGTCCGGGTCGGCCTGCAGCGCGGGCAGTTCCAGGCAAACGTGGCCGCGGCCGACCTGGTGGCTGGTGAGCGCGGCCAGGAGAAGCAGCAACGGCGGCGCCTGGGGCACGTGCTGGTGCAGGAAGACGGCCAGGGCGCGGTCCAGCGGGCGCAGCCAGCCGCCGTCCACCCACGCCTCGAGCAGGGCCAGGGTCCCGGCCGCACTCTGCAACGGGTCCGGTGCGGATGACGGATGGGTGGCTGTCTCAGGCATCATCACTCCCCGTGGCCTGCACATCGGGCCGGTCGGGGCCCTGCTGCAGCCAGTCGTCCAGTTGTTCGATCAGCGCCCGCGGTGGCCGGCAGTGGAACAGACCCCGACCCGGGGCATCCAGGCCGCGCAGGAAGAGGTACACCGCCCCGCCCACGTGGCGCTCGTAGTCGTAGCCGGGCAGTCGCGCCCGTAGCAGCCGGTGCAGCGCCAGGGTATAGAGCACCAGTTGCAGGTCGTAGCGGCGGGCGAGCACGGCCGCCCGCAGGGCCTCCGGCGCATAGTCCTCCAGCCCCTGGCCCAGCCAGTTGGACTTGTAATCGGCCACGTAGTAGCGCCCGTCCTGCTCGCAGACCAGGTCGATAAAGCCCTTGAGCATCCCGTTCAGCAGCGCCGCCCGGGCCGGTGGCCGCGGCGCCGCGTCCAGGGTCGCGGCGGTCACCGCCCGGTCCAGGCGGGCGGCATTCAACCAGCGGGTCTGGAACAGGAATTCCAGCTCCGGCTGATAGCTGGGCAGGGCCGTGAGGCGCAGCGCCCCACCCTCCGGCAGGGGGTAGTCGGCCTGCAGCAGACGCAGCAGCCAGTCGGCCACCGGCCCGGCCCACTCGGACCAGCCGCGCCGGCGACAGCGGCGGGCCACTTCCCGCTGTAACAGGGCGGGCTGTTCGGCCAGGCCGGCAAACCCCTGGTCCGCGGCCCATTCCAGCAGGCCGTGGAGGAAGGTCCCCGGCCCCGGGCCGCGCGGGAAGCGGTGCAATGCGAGGGCCGCGCTGTCGGGCCCGGCGCTCTCTCCGGCCTCGGCGACCGTCTCGCGGATGATCTCCTGGCCCACGCTCTCCGGCGCCGTCGATGCACTCGCCCGGGCCGGCTCCCCCACCGCCTCACCGGCCGCGGGTTCCGCGTGCAGGGACAGGGCGCTGTAACTGGCGATCCACCAGTGCTCGTAGGCCGGCCGCCGCGGCACCCGGGCCGGACCGAGGGCCGGGCGGTGCTCCGGACCGCGATAGCCCTCGTCGCTGGCCGCCGGCAGCGGGGTGACCGCAATCGCCGACTCCTCGCCGCGCGCCCGCAGCAGGGCGGCCTCCAGCCCCCCGTCCACCACTCCCTCCGGGCCAGCCAGCAGGTAGCCCACCGCGCTCTGGTGCAGTTGGTTGGACTTGCGGGTGCCCCGCTTGACGGGGGCCAGGCCCAGCCAGCAGGCGTGGCGGGCCCGGGTCATGGCCACGTAGAGCAGGCGCAGGTCCTCGGCCAGGCGGGCGCGGTCGGCGCGCGCGCGGGTCTCCTCGTCCATCTCGAACAACCAGCGCGGGGCACCGCCGGTGGTGCGGTCGAGGTAGGGAAGGCGCTTCCCGTCCACCGGTTTGAAGGTGCAGATGAACGGGAGGAAGACCAGCGGGTACTCCAGGCCCTTGGCTTTGTGCACAGTGACCACCTTGACCAGGTCCTCGTCGCTCTCCAGGCGCAGGATCTGCTCATCCCCTCCCTCGCCGTTGCCGCTGCGATGCTCCACCAAGTGGCGGATCAGGGCCTGCTCGCCGTCCAGTTCGGCGGCCGCCTGCTGCAGCAGCTCGCTGAGATGCAGCAGGTTGGTCAGCACCCGTTCGCCGTCCGCTCGCGCCACCAGCCGCGCCGGCACCGCGAAATCGTGCAGCAGCCGGCGCAGCATGGGCAGGACCCCCTGCCCCTGCCAGAGCCGGCGGTATCCGCGGAACTGCTCGACCCGGCGCTCCCAAAGCAGCTCGTCGGCGGTCAGGCGGTGCAGCTCGGCCACCGGCAGGCCCAGGGTGGGCGTGGCCAGGGCGGCCCGTAACAGCCGCTCCACGGTGGGCTCGGCGCAGGCGCGCAGCCAGCGCAGCAGGTCCCCGGCCGCATCGGTGCGGTAGACGGACTCCCGGTCGGACAGGTAAACGCTGCGCACCCGGCGCCGGGCCAGGGCCTGCTGGATGGCGCGCGCCTCGTTGTAGTCGCGCACCAGCACCGCCATGTCCCGGGGCCGCAGCGACACCAACCCTCCATCCGGGTCGCGGAACCCGGCCTGGCGCGCAGCACCGGCGTTCAGCAACGCCACGATGTGGCTGGCACAGGCCGCCGCCTGGCGCGGCAGGTAGTGCTTCCCGGCCACCGGCTCGCCCTCGTCCTCCCACCAGAGAGTGAGGGCCGGCTGGGCGGCGCCGTGCACCTCCAGCGCCTCCGCGCGGCCCTGGGCCGCCACCGGCAGGAAGGGCACGGGGTTTTCCTCCGCCACCCGGAACAGGAAGGCGCCCTCGGGCCAGGCCTGCTCGGCATGCTGGAACAGCCGGTTGACCCCGCGCACCATGGCCCCGGTGGAGCGGAAGTTGCGCGGCAGGGTGTAGTGGCGGCCAGCAGTGGCCCGCCGCGCCTGCAGGTAACTGTGGATGTCGGCGCCGCGGAAGCTGTAGATGGCCTGTTTGGGGTCGCCGATGAGCAGCAGGGCCTGTTCCCGGGGGTTGTCCGCCACCCGGTAGACCCGCTGGAAGATGCGGTACTGCACCGGGTCGGTGTCCTGGAACTCATCGATCAGGGCCACCGGGAACTGCCGGCGCAGGGTGGCGGCCAGACGCTCACCCGCCTCGCCCTGGGTCAGCGCCTGGTCCAGCCGGGTGAGCAGGTCATCGAAGCCCATCTGCGCCCGTCGCCGCTGGGCCTGGTGGAAGCGTTGACCGATCCAGTTGGCCGCGGCATTGAGCAGGTCCGCCTCCGGCAGTTGGCAGAGGTGCTCGTAGTCATCCAACGCCGTGAAGCCGGGGTGCAGGTCCTCCGGCAGCGTCTGTCCCTTCCGGCAACCGGCGGCGAGCCCCCGGGCGCAGAGCCGCCCCAGCACACTGGTGCTGCCCACCGGCTCCGGCTGCAGGGCCGCGGGGTCCTCCGCCCAGGCCCGCATGGCGGCCATCAGGGCCTCGGGCTTTTGGTACTTCCGGCCGTTGAGCACCGCCTTGCGCAGGGCATGGAACTGCGCCTCCAGGGCCTCGAACTGCTCGCGCCAGGGCCGTTTGAGGCGCTCCAGGGCCTGCAACCGGTCGTCGAGCACCCCGGCAAAGCCCTCCGGCGAGTCCAGTCCGGGCGCCACCGGGGCCGCCTGGCCGATCAGCGGCCGGACCTTCTGCCGCTGGGCCTCGGGGTCGTCACCCAGCGCACGGCGCGCCAGGACCAGGGCCTCCGGCGCCAATGGATAGAGGAAGCTGCGCCAGTAATCGCGCACGGCCTCGGCCAGGAGCGCGGTCTGATCTGCCTCCAGGTCCTGGGTGAAGAGGCTACCGCTGTCGAAGGCGTGCTCGCGCAGCATGCGGTAGCACCAGCTGTGGATGGTGGAGACCGCCGACTCGTCCATCCACTCAGCGGCCAACTCCAGTCGGCGCGCCATGGCGGGCCGCTCGTGCTCGTCATATTCAGCGCGCAGTGCCGGCAGCACCGGATCGTCCGGGTACCGGGCCGGATCGCGGAAGGCCGCTGCAGCCTGGCTGAGCCGTTCGCGGATGCGGTCGCGCAACTCCCGGGTGGCCGCCTCGGTAAAGGTGACCACCAGGATCTGCGGTGGCACCAGCGGCCCGCCGCCCGCGCGCTGCTCGCCGTGCCCAAGGACCAGGCGCAGGTAGAGGGCGGCGATGGTGAAGGTCTTACCGGTGCCGGCGCTGGCCTCGATCAGGCGGCTGCCGTGCAGCGGCAGGCGCAGCAACTCCAGCGGTCGGGGCGCACTCTGGCTCATACGCGGCCTCCTGCCTTTTCGGCCTCATCCTGTGCCTTGACCGCTTGCCACAGCGGGCCGTAGAGCCGCTCGGCCCAGTGGGCGAAGGCCGGGTCGGCCAGCAGCCACTCGGCATGCGGGTAGGCGCGGCGCAGGTAGGGATCGTAGCCCACCTCACCGGGCTGGTGGTCGTCACCCGCGTAGGCGGAGCTGGCGATCTCCAGCGGGTCCGATTTGTCCTCGGCCACGGCCTGCAACCAGGCGAAGGCGGTCTGGCAGGCCAAAGGCAGCGGTCGGCGCTGGCCCTCGTCCCAGGCGGCCAGGATCCGCTGCAGGTGGTCGATGGCCCCCGCCCGGTCGATGGGCGGCAGGGTCAACGAGGCGTCGAGCCCAATCCACTCGGTGGTCACGCCGCCCGCGGCGGCGTTCGCGATCAGGTGATCAACCCAGGCCGGCAGCAGCTTGCTGGGGTACCACGCCTTGCCCTTGCTGTCTTTGAGACGGCTGACGGTATAGCCCAACTGCCGGCGTGACCGGCCGTCGCTTCGCAGGCCCTCCACCTGGGCCTCCAGGGTCCAGGTGGCGTGGCTCAGCGGGGCCAGGACGGCGGGAGGAAGGGTCTCGGGGCAGGCCTGGAGGCGTTCATGGTAGCGAGTCAGCAGCCCGGTGGCCTCGCCGACCAACCGCTCACCCTCCAGGGTGCCGGCGGCCCCCACCGGCAACACCCCGCTGCGCTGCAGCCGGGCGGTCTCCGAGGCCATCAGCACGGGCCACTGCTCCGGTCCCTCGGCCCGGGTGAGTCCAGCCTGGACCAGCCGCTCGCGCAGCTGCCAGCGGGTCAGGCCGTCCACGGTGAAGGGTTCCAGGTCCTCGCTGGCCGCCTCGTCCTCGTCGAAGTGGACCGACAGCCGGCGTTCAAAGAAGGCCCGCACCGGCCGCTGGAGAAACCGGGCCAGGGTCCCCGGGGCCAACACCCCGGCCTGGTCCGGATCCGGGGGCGGCAGCGGCTCGTTGTCCGGCCGGTCGATGCCGGGCCGCACCTCGCCCTCCTCGGCGCCGGCCGCCGCGGCCTGCACCGCCCGCCACTCCCGGGCATAGGTGAAGTGCCTTGCACCCGGCCCGCCGGCCACCGGAAAGTGGACGGGGCTGAAGGGCTGCAGGGGGTGCGCCAGGGTCAGGTGCTCGAGCAGCGCCGCCGTCTCCGGCGTCGACGGCTCATCCACCGGCCCTGCCAACCGCCAACCGGCGGCCAGGTGATCACGTAGCTGGCCCACCAGCACGGAGGGCGGTTGGGGTTCGTTATCGCGCACACTGCGCCCCACCCAACTGATATAGAGCTGCTCGCGGGCCGAGAGCAGGGCCTCCAGGAACAGATAGCGGTCATCCTCCCGCCGGGAACGGTCGCCCGGGCGGTAGTCGTCCGCCATCAGGTCAAAGTCCAGCGGTGTGGGGCTGCGCGGGTAGTCACCGTCGTTCATTCCCAGCAGGCAGATCAGGCGGAAGGGAATGGCGCGCATGGGCATCAGGGTGCAGAAGTTGACGGCTCCGGCGAGGAAGCGCTGGCTCAACCCGCCCTCGTCCATGCCGGCCAGCCAGTGCTCGCGCACCACGTTCAGCGGTAGCGGCTCGTCCAGGGCGGCCGCCTCGCAATCCGCCGTCCATTGCTCCAGGGTCTGTTGCAATCGCTCCAGGGTGAGGGCCTCCTCCTCGTTTCCGGGCTCGAAACAGGCCGCCAGCAGCCAACGCAGATGCTCGCCCCAGACCGCCGGGGCATGCGCTTCACGCAGCCGCGCCCAGGCGGCCTCCAGAGTGGCGAGCAACTGCTCCAGCGGTCCCAGCAGGGCGGCGTCCAGGCCGCCCACCTCGTCGTAGGGCTCCACCCCGTGCCAGGCCTCGCCGCTGCCGACGGCGTAGCCGAGCAGCATCCGGCGCAGGCCAAAGCGCCAGGTATGCAGCGTAAGCCCGGCGGGCAGGTCCAGGTGCGCCCGCTGCTCGGCATCCAGGCCCCAGCGCACTCCGGCCCCTTCGGCCCAGCGGTGGAGCCGCTGCAGGTCTCCCTCCTCCAGACCAAAGCGGCGCCGAAGGGCGGGTACGTCCAGCAGGTCCAGCAGCTCGCTGACCGCGCAGCGGCTCTCCGGCAGATGCAGCAGTTGCTCCAGGGCGATAAGAACGGTGTCGCGACCGCGTCGGCCCTGGTCGGAGAGGGTATAGGGGATATGGCGCGGGTCGCCCGGCTCGGTCTGGCCGAAGACCGCCTGAATGTGGGGGGCGTAGCGGTCGATGTCCGGGACCATCACGATGACATCGCGCGGCCGGAGGGTGGGGCGTGAGGCGTCATTGAACCGCCCCAGCAGCCGGTCGTGGAGGATCTCCACCTCGCGCTGGGGGCTGTGGGCGATGTGGAACTGGATCGAGGCGTCATCGGCGGCCACCGGCGGCCAGGCGGCCCGGGTCTCGGCCAGCGGGCGGAGCTCGCGGATATCGTCCTGCAGTTGGTGCAGCAGGCAGTCGCCCCCGTGGGGTCGGAAGAGGTCGATGCGCTGCCAGGAGAGGGATTCAATCAGGTGGCGATAGTGCGCCGGATCATCATGTTCGTCCAGCAGGCGGATGTAGTCCCGGCCCTGCTTGCCCCAGGCCGCCAGCAGCGGTTGAGCGTGATTGTGCAGCTCGCTATCGTCCAGCCGTTCGGGCATGCCCGGCTTGGGCGACTGCCGGCGGCGACGGGCGCGCAGCAGGTCCTTGTCGGCAACGATGTCCGCCCAGTAGTGCTCGCAGGGGTTGTGAACGCAGACCAGGATCTGGGTGAAGTCGGCCAGGGCCTCCAGCGCCTCAAGCACCTGGTGGGGCAATGAAGAGATGCCGAAGACGATGAGCCGGCGCGGGAGTCCCGCCGGCCGCCGGTCCAGTTCGCGCACCGCCTCCCGGTAGCGGGCGTGGATGGCGGCCCGGCTCAACCCCCGCTCCGCCTCGTCCATGTCCGCCAGCAGGGCGCGCCAGAGCCGGGGTTGCCATCGCTCGCGCGCATCCAGGGGGCGCGGCGCCCGGCCCGGGCCGGCGCATTGATCGTGCCCCTGCGCCCAGTCCACCAGCCAGTCGGCCCGGTAGACCTGGTACTGGTCCAGCAGGTCGGCCAGGCGCTCGGCCAGTTGGTGGCGCTTACGCCGGTCATCGTCCCGGGCCAGGAAGCCCCGCAGCGGCTCGAACCCGGGCTCATCGATGAGCTCCGGCAGCAGGCGCATCAGCCGCCAGGTGAGCGGCCGCTTGTCGAAGGGAGACTCCGGGGGCACCGCCTCGTGCCCCAGCACCTCGCGGTAGGCGGTCCAGGTGAAACGGGCCGGGAGCTGCATGGACAGACCGGCGGCGATCCCGCAACCCGGCTCCTCCGACTCCGGGTGAGCCGCGAGGGCATGGCTGAGCCACTGGGCCATGCCGTTGCTCTGCACCAAGACGGTTTCGGTCTCCAACGGTGCCGGTGGATAGGCCTGCATCCACTCCACGATCAGAGCGCGGAGGTCCTCCAGGCGGTTGCCGTGGACCACCATGAAACCGGGCTGCAGCGCTGGGGTCGCCAATTCACCCTCCTAAGGCAACAATAACGTCAAATAATGGATCAGATAGCAGGATACACGCCACCATGCGACAGGTAGTGTCGTGTTGTCGCGACACCACATCCGCCACGCCCCCGCGCCCGGACCCCGCCACCCCTGCCTTTCTGCCGGACAGGGGTTGTCGCGTCTAGGCAAACGCCGGCAATCGGCCTAAGATGGCGGTATTCTGCTGCACTGCACGAATCGCAGCATCATTCCGTCTTTTTATTAATAATGAATAAAGCGTTCCTCATCGATCTGCCACGCCCGGTGAAGCGGTTCGTCATGATCATGGCGGACACGCTCATGCTGCCCGTGGCCCTGTGGGCGGCCTTCAGCCTGCGCCTGGGGACCCCCGTCCCCGGTGTGCTGCTGGACTACGGGTGGCTGCTGCTGCTCGTGCCGGCGGTCAGCCTGCCGGTTTTCGCCCTGTTCGGCCTTTACCGCGCGGTGGTCCGTTACATGGGGCTGCAGGCGATCATTGCGGTGGTGCAGGGGGTGACCCTGTCCGCACTGGTCTTCGGCGCCCTGGTTATGCTGGGCCGGCTGGAGGGTATTCCCCGCTCCGCTCTGCTGATCTACTGGCTGCTGGCGCTGTTCATGGTGGGCGGGTCGCGCCTGGTGGTGCGCGCTTGGTTCCAGGCGGCGATCAAACGCCGGGGGACCGAGAAGCCGGTGGTCATCTACGGCGCGGGGACCGGGGGGATTGGCCTGGCCACCAGCCTGTTCAATGGCCGGCAGTACCGCCCGGTGGCCTTCGTGGATGACAACCCGGCAAAACAGGGCACGGTGATCGCCGGGCTGCCCGTGCGCAAACCGGCCGAGCTGGCAGAACTGATCGACCGCAACCGGCTGGAGTATATCCTGCTGGCCATGCCGCGGCTGTCGCGGACCCGCCGCCGGGAGATCGTCGCCCAGTTGGAGCCGCTGCCCGCCCACATCCTCACCATCCCCAGCCTGGCGGACATCGTGGCCAACCGGGCCAGTCCCGACGAGGTGCGGGAGGTGGAGGTGGAGGACCTGCTCGGGCGTGATGCCGTGGGCCCGCGGCGGGAGCTGCTCGCCCGCTGCATCCGCGGTAAGACGGTCATGGTCACCGGCGCCGGGGGCTCCATCGGCTCCGAGCTTTGCCGGCAGATCCTGCGCGAGCAGCCCACTCAGCTGGTGTTGGTCGAGCGCTCCGAGTTCGCCCTCTACGCCATCGAGCGCGAGCTCCAGGCTCAGTTGCAGGGGGAGGCCCGGCGCCCCGCCGTCCAGGCCGTCCTGGCCAATGTCACCGACCTGGCGCGCATGGAAATGCTGATGCACGCCTTCCGCGTCGACACGGTCTATCACGCCGCTGCCTACAAGCACGTCCCGCTGGTGGAGACCAACGTGCTGGAGGGCATCGATAACAACGTCTTCGGCACCCTGCACACGGCCCTGGCGGCGGTGGAGGCCGGGGTCCGGTACTTCGTGCTAGTGAGCACCGACAAGGCCGTCCGCCCCACCAATGTCATGGGGGCGAGCAAGCGCCTGGCCGAACTGGTGCTGCAGGGGTTGGCCCGTCAGCCCGATATCCGCACCCGCTTCTCCATGGTCCGCTTCGGTAATGTGCTCGGCTCCTCCGGCTCGGTGGTGCCGCTGTTCCGCGAGCAGATCCGCAACGGCGGCCCGATCACGGTCACCCACCCCGAGGTCACCCGCTATTTCATGACCATCCCCGAGGCCGCCTCGCTGGTCCTGCAGGCGGGATCCATGGCCCACGGCGGCGAGGTCTTCGTGCTGGACATGGGCGAGCCGGTGCGCATCGTCGACCTGGCCCGGCGCATGATCCGTCTGTCCGGTCTCGAGGAGCGAAACGCGGAACACCCCGATGGCGACATCGAGATCCATTTCACCGGCCTGCGCCCCGGCGAGAAGTTGTATGAGGAGCTGCTGCTGGGTGAGGCGGTCACCGAGACCAGCCACCCCATGATCATGCGCGCCCGCGAGGGGCACTTGCCCACCGATACCCTGCAAAGCCTGCTAAGCGAGCTGCGCGCGGCCTGCCGGCGCTACAACACCCAGGACGCCCGCAAGCTGATGGCCCAGGTGGTGGAGGGTTACGAGGCCGCCGGACCCAACTGCGACGTGCTCGGGCGGCAGCTGAACGAGTCGGCCGACGCCGTCGCCCGAGGCCTGTTCAGGGACGGCGAAGGCCCCTGCCCCATCCGCCGGGCCTACCAGCGTGGCACCACGCCAATAAGCGCCCCCCAATCAGAAGCCCCATTGGCTAAACGCTGACTCCCCCGTCACGGCGGACGCAGGCCTGCCCCCACCCTCACTGCCAGCGCAGCCCCCCACCCTTATTGCCAGCGCAGCCCCCCACCATCACTGCGAGCGTGGACCCGCCCCCACCGTCACTGCGAGGAGCGAAGCGACGTGGCAGTCTACCGCCCTGGATCGCCACGGGCCTTCGGCCCTCGCGATGACGGTGGGGTGGCCTTCGGCCCTCTTGATGAACATGGCCAGACGCTGCGGGCGCCCCCTACCCTCACTGCGAGCGCGGCCCCGCCCCCACCGTCACTGCGAGGAGGCGAAGCCGACGTGGCAGTCTACCGCCCTGGATCGCCACGGGCCTGCGGCCCTCGCGATGAGGGGGGAGAGGGTTGGCGGCCCTCGTGATTACAGAGGAAGGTTTCAGCTCTGGCGCTGACGGGGAAAGCGTTCGGCCGTCATAATAAAAGCGGCTCACCCTTTCCTTAAGGCTTCCCATTACTGATAACCGAATAGACCTATTTAACTATTGCGGTGCGGCAAGCTGTCAGCTTGACTACATAATAGCGCCCGCCCAGGCCCGAATTACCGGCCTGATTGAAAAATATAAAATGGATTTTTCAGGCTATTATGCACCATTATCTTGCAGGTCTTCCGCGCCCCGTAAAGCAGGGGCTGATGGTCCTGGCCGACGCTGCTGTAGTGGTCCTGGCCCTTTGGGCCGCTCTGGTCCTTCACGCGGGGGTCGGCCCGGCCAGTTTTGATCCCACCCTGTGGGCGTTGTATGCGCTGGTGCCCATCGTGGCCATCCCCCTGTTCGCACTCTTCGGTCTTTATCGCGCCGTGGTCCGATGGATGGGTGCCCACGCCCTGGCCACCATCACCAAGGGGGTGATGGCCTCCACCCTCGCCCTGACCGTAATCATTTCGGTAATGCCGCAATGGACACTCAGCCTTCCGGTTGTCCTCAATTTCGCCCTGCTCAGCCTGTGTGCCGTTGGCGGCCTGCGCATCGTGGTGCGAGGCTGGTTCCGGCGCGCGGCCAACGGAGAGGGAGATCGCCACCGGCAGCCGGTGGTGATCTACGGGGCCGGCAACTGCGGCATCGAGCTGGCGAGCAGCCTGATCGGCAATACCCATTACCGCCCGGTGGCCTTTGTCGACGATGACCCGCGCAAGCAGGGCACCATCATCCAGGGAGTCAGCGTGCATCCTCCGCAACGCCTGCCGGCATTGATCGACCGTGAGCGGGTTGCCTACGTGCTGCTGGCCATGGCCCGACTGGCCCGGCCGGAGCGACGCCGCATCGTCGAGCGGCTGGAGCCCCTCAACGTGCACATCCTCACCATCCCGCCGCTGTCCGATCTGGTCACCCGACGCGCCGGCATGGAGGACGTGCGCGAGGTGGAGGTGGAGGACCTGCTGGGCCGGGATGCGGTGGCCCCGCGGCCGGAACTGCTGCGGCGCTGTATCGCCGGTCATGCAGTCATGGTGACCGGGGCCGGCGGCTCCATTGGCTCTGAGCTCTGCCGGCAGATCCTCCGCCTGCGGCCACGGCGACTGGTCCTGGTGGAGCGCAGTGAGTTCGCGCTCTACGCCATTGAGAAGGAGCTCCGCTACCAGATGGAGGGTCAGGCGCACCAACCGGAGCTGCACCCGGTGCTCGGGGATGTGACCGACGGCGAGCGCATGCAGGCGCTGATGAGCGCCTTCGCCATCCACAGCGTCTACCACGCCGCCGCCTACAAGCACGTACCACTGGTCGAGGCGAACAGCCTGCAGGGCATCCATAACAACGTCTTCGGCACCCTGCGCACGGCGGAGGCCGCGGCCGCCGCCGGCGTCCCCCACTTCGTGCTGATCAGTACCGACAAGGCGGTGCGCCCCACCAATGTCATGGGCGCGAGCAAGCGGATGGCGGAACAGGTGGTTCAGGACCTGGCCCGCCGGCAAGGTGTCCCCACGGTGTTCTCCATGGTCCGCTTCGGCAATGTCCTCGGCTCGTCCGGCTCAGTCGTGCCGCTGTTCCGCGAACAGATTCGCAAGGGCGGTCCGGTCACGGTCACCCATCCCGAGGTCACCCGCTACTTCATGACCATCCCCGAGGCCGCCTCCCTGGTGATCCAGGCCGGCGCCATGGCGCGGGGCGGCGAGGTGTTTGTGCTGGACATGGGCGAGCCGGTCCGGATCGACGACCTCGCCCGGCGGATGATCCGGCTGTCCGGGCTGACGGTGCGCGACGAGGCGCGCCCGGCGGGCGATATCGAGATCCGTTACACCGGCCTGCGCCCGGGCGAGAAGCTCTATGAGGAATTGCTGCTGGGCGAGGCGGTGACCGGCACCGACCACCCCATGATCTGCCGGGCCAGCGAGGCGCGGCTACCCGCGGATGGCCTGCAGCGCCTGCTGGAGGATCTGCGCCGGGCCGCAGCCCGGTTCGATTGTGAGGCCGCCCGCCAGTTGCTGGCCGGGGCGGTGGAGGGCTATGAGGCCCCCGGCCCGTGCAACGACGTGCTGGGCCGGCGATTGGCAGTGGCGGCGGCCAAGCCGTCGCCGGCGATCAGTCCTTGGCCCGCGCCTTGTACTGGTACTGATAATAGTAGTAATCGCTCGAGCGCCCACTCCGTTTCGGGTTGAGGTCGTTGACCACGAGCCCGGTGGTGTCGATCTGGTTCTTCTCCAGCCGCCAGATGGTGCTTTGCACCGCGCGGGTGGTCACATAGCCCGCCCGGGCCACCAGGAACACCGGCCCGGCGTGGGCGGCCGCCAGGACGCCGTCGGTGACCGGCATCACTGGCGCGGTGTCCAGGATCACCAGGTCATAGCGCTGGCGCTGCTCCTCGATCAGCCGGCCGAATCCCTCCTGCATCAGCAGCTCCGAGGGGTTCGGCGGGAAGGTGCCGGCGGGCAGCACGTCGAGATTCTCCCTGATGCGTGAGACCGCCTCCTCCAGTGTGGCCTGCCCGGCCAGCACCCCGGACAGGCCCGGCTCGCGCCGCCGGTTCTGCAGAAAGATATGCAGATGGCCCCGGCGCATGTCGGTATCGATGAGCAGCACCCGCTGGCCGCTCTGGGCCAGGACCGCCGCCAAGTTGACGGACAGGGTGGTCTTGCCCTCCCCCGGGCCGGTACTGGTCAGGGCCAGGACGTTACGGGCGTTGTTAAGCAGAGCGAAGTTCAGGCTGGTGCGCAGACTGCGCAGGCTCTCCACCAGCGGGTCCTGGCTGTTTTTCTCCGCCAGCAGCGGCACCTGGGTCCGCTGTCGACGGCCCTTCTTCTCGAGCTGCAGGGCCGCCGGGCTGTGGGGCGCCACGGCGTAGACCGGGATGCCCACCTCCAGTTCCAGGGCGTCCGGGTCTTCGACCCCGCGACGGAGCATCTCGCGGCCGAACACGGTGCCCACCCCCAGCATGCCGCCCAGGAGCAGGCTCAGCGCCATAATCAGGGTGGTCTGCGGCGCCACTGGATTGAAGCCCACGGCCGCGTCATCCACCACGCGGGCATTGCCAACCGTGCCGGCCTGGGAGATCCGCAACTCCTGGGCGGTGTTGAGCAGGTTGGTGTAGAGCTGGGTGTTCACCTCCACCTCGCGGCGCAGGCGCACCAACTGCTGCTGGCGCTCCGGCAGTTCCCCCAGCTCCTCCTCCAGCTCGGCACGCAGGGTCTCCAGCGATTGGCGCCGTTGGCGCAGCGACTGCATTTGCGGGTGCTCGCGACCAAAGCGCAGGCTCTTCTCGCTCTCCTCCAGGCGCAAGGCCTGGAGTTCGCTCTCCACCTCGACCAACTGGCTGAGCATCACCCGGGTGTTCTCATCCATATCCACCGCCTGGTGCTCGCGGCGGAAGGCGTTGAAGGCATCCTCGGCCTGCTGCAGTCGGTCCTGCAACTGTGGCAGCTGCTCCTCCAGGAACTCCAGGCTGCGGGCCGCCTCCTCGGTCCGACGCTCCACGTTCTGGCGCACGTAGACCATACCCAGGGTGTTGAGGACCTCCTCGATAAGCTGGCGGTCCGGGTGCTCGTAAGTGACCTCCAGGATCCCCGACTCACCGCGCTGACTGACGTTCAAGCCGTTGCGCAGGTTCTGAATGGCGCGCAGCCGCGGCTGGCGCACCAGCTCGAAGGTGTCGCCCGGCTCGCCGGTGAGCACGTGGACAAAGAGCTGAAGCGAGCTGCCGTCCGGGTTGTCCAGCACCAGGGTCTCGTCCACCCGCCCGCGCGCCAGTTCCGCCCCGCCGTCGTCCTCAAGCAGGGCGAACTGCCCCTCGCCCAGCACACGGACGATGAACGTCTGGCCCTCCAGGGCCGGCGAGACCTCGAAGCGGCCCACCTCAATGTGGCGCCGGGGGTTGCTCACACCCAGCACCGCCTCGCGCCAGTCCGTCGGCAAGGGCCGAGCCTGCACGGCCAGGTCCAGTTGGTCCACCACCGAACCCACCACCATGCGCGATCGCAGCAGCTCCACCTCCGCACTGGTGGGCACCTGCTGTTCGCCGCCCAGCATCTCCGACAGCCCCGGTAGCGTCGCCTGCTTACTCTCCACCTGCAGCAGCATGTCGCCGCTGTAGACCGGTGTGCTGGTGTAGGCATAGAACCCGCCCAGGGCCAGCCCCAATGCACTGAGACCGGCAATGATCCATTTGCCGTTCAGCAGGATCTCGACCAGACGGCCGATCTCGATCTCGTCATCACGGTCCGAAGACGTCGGGCGGTGTTCGTATTGGGACATGGCTATTGGCTTATCCGGGCTCAGGCTTTAGTCAGTGATGATCCGTTGGGTCTGCCAGACGGTCTGTACCGTGGGCAGGATTTGGCTGATGACGCGGTTAAAGCGCACCACGCCGGAGCTGGCGGCGTAGACGATGTCGCGCGGTTGCAACTCGAAGCCCTCGGCCAGCACCAGTGCCAGGCCGGAGCGCGCATCCAGATGGTAGGCCTCCGGGCGCACGCCGCGGATCTCACCCTCGTCGTCAAAGACAGGCTGGCCCCGCAGCACGAAGATATTGCTGGTGTCGGCGGTGTTCAGGTCGAGCCCTTCGGCCTCGCTAATGGCCTCGGCCAGGGTCATCCGGCCATTCTCCCGCATGGGAAGGGCCGTCTGCCGGGTGATCTCACCCATGACGAACACCCGGTTGAATTGATTGTCCGGCACGTGGACCACATCGCGGTCCCGGAGCAGCAGATCGCCCTTGCCGCTGGAGTAGAGGGTCTGCAGGTCGATGCTGCGCTGCTCGCCGTCGCGGGTCAGTACCGCCCGGCGCCGGTCCGCCAGTTCGTTAAAGCCACCGGCCTGGTTGATGGCGTCCAGCAGGGTCATGGGCTCGTCGGTGAGCGTCAGCGTCCCGGGCTGGGTGACCTCGCCGGTGACGTACACCTTCTGGCTGCGGTACTCCACCACCCGCACGTCCACCTGCGGGTCGGTGACGTAGGGCTCCAGCAGTTCGGCCAACTGCTCGCGGATCTCGTCCACCGTCTTTCCGGCCACCGGCAGCAGCCCCACGTGGGGGTAGAAGATGGTGCCGTTACGGCTGACCAGCCGCGCCTGCTGCTCGATGTCCTGGGTGAGCCCAAGGGGGTTGCTGAGTTCGGGGTGCCCCCAGACCACGATATTGATCACATCCGAGGCACCGATGCGGTACTCGTAATCCGCCACCAGCTCGGTCCGCGCGGCGTGCTCCACCGCCGCCCTCGCCTCGCGCCGGGCTTGGCGCTGTGCCACCAGCACGTCGGCGTTGATGGCCTTGATCTCGGGGAGAAAATCCGCCTCATCCTCGCCGCTGGGCGTCCACACCGCCGGGTCGGGATCGGTGTCCATATCGATACCGGGTGCGATGGTGCATCCGGCCAGCGCCGCTGTCGCCAACAACGCAAGGAACACACGCACCGGGCCGCGCACCGGGGCCTGGGGTTCAAGGACTTTTGCTTGGGCCAGTGACACGAGGTCTTCTCCTTCCTTTGATCACCCAGATGGGGAAGCGATCGCTTGCTTTATCGGTTGTTGGCGTCAGGCAATCAATGTGACAGCAGACGTTGCGCCCAGGCGTCCGCCGACCGCTCGATCAGGTCCCGGGCCTCCCTGAAGGCCTCCAGGGGCTGGCCGACCGGGTCCACCACCTCGGCATCCAGCCAGTGCCCGAAACGATAGAGCCGACCCCGAAGGACCGGATGGTTCTTTTCTATCCACTCCCGGTGGCCATCGTCCATGACCAGGAGCAAATCGTAGTTACGCGCCAACGCTAGGGTGAGCTGTTGCGCCCGGTGCGCGCTGATATCCAGGCCCTTCTCCTGCATGGCGGTGATGGCGTGGTCGTCGGCCGGATAACCCACCAGGGCACCCGTGCCGGCGGAGCCGATCAGAAACTCCCCGCCCGCGCCCAGCCGATCGCGCAGGTAAGCCTCGCCCATGGGACTGCGGCAGATATTGCCGGTACAGACCACCAAGAAGCGGGTAAAAGGCAACCTCATCGTCCACCATCCTGTCGCAAGCGGGGAAGGATACCCAGTAACCGGTGGCAATTAAACCGGTCCCACCCCCTAGAATTGGTACTCATACTTCAGCCAGGCACGCCCCTCCCAGTCCGCCCCACCCTCACGGGCTTCGTCGATCCGGGCCATCCCCGCGCCCAGGCCCGCCTCGCCGTGACGCAACGGCCAGCGGTAGCCCCCCTCCAAATCCACCAGTCGGAGTTTGTGCGGCGCAATCACGTTGCCTCCGGCACCGGCCCGCTGACTGTCATCGCGGTTCAAAGTGCCCACCTGGAGCTTCACCGTGGCGGCGTGATCGTTCGCTGCCCGATACAGCGCGCCCAGGGTCAACAGGCGGCTGTCGTTGTCGGTGGCGTAGCCCAATGGCCGGTCCCGGTGCCGGTGCCCGCTGGGCAGCCCACCGCTCTCGTAGGCCGAGTTGAACAGCTTGCGGCTGGAATAGAAGCGGGCCGTGGTATCGGCGTACTCCAGGAACACCCGGTAGCTGGCATCATTGGCCAGCGTCCCCCAACTCTCCAGGCCGAACAGACCGATATGCTGGGTGGGCAACCGGCCGGACTCACTGTCGCCGATGTGCTGCAGATACGCGGCCCACGGCCACAGATGCTCAGGAAAGGCCAGACGCAGATCAAGACCGGCCATCTGTTCGGCGGTGGTGCGGCGCTGGGCCCTGTCCCGATCTGCGATGGCCAGGTCCAGAAGCCCGCGGGCAGTGTGGGGCGAGTCCCAGATAGCGGTGCGACTCAACCCCAGCTCCAACCGGGGGCTCGGCTGGAATGCGAACCGTGCGCCCAGGAAGTGGGGCCTGGGCACTGCCCGATCCGACCCCAGCTGCCCCCAGAAGGCATGCAGGGTCCAGGGGCCCAAGCGCTCGAGCACCGGCAACCGGAACGCCTTCGGTTCCGCCCGCTGCACCGTGAGACCCGGCACCGGGCGGGCGGCGTTACCCAGAATCAGGCTGCCAGACCAACCCGGCCCCCAATAGGTGGGCACCGCACCCGCCGACACAATCCAGTTGCCCAGCTGCGCCGCCAGGTAGCTGCCGTCGGCGCGGAACTCGCGGCCATCCGCCGGGTCGTCCACCCAACTGCCGGTCAGGCGGAAACTCAGGCCTTCGCCTTGGTAGGCGGCACTCGCACTGGTCTCACTGCCCTCCGGATTGGCATTGCCGAACCAAGCCAACCCGGCGGGGGGCTCGGCCTCGCCGGCAACGCCCTTCACCCGCAGGTTGCCGTACCAGCCCCGCTCTGCACGCAACAACCGCCGCACGCGGAACCAGGCCGCAACCTCACGCGCATCCAGCGATTCGACCGGCAACGGCCGGTGGAGGATGGGGAGCAGGGCTTCGCGCGGCACGGGCCATGTGCCCATCGCACCGGTGATCACCCCGGCATCCGCCAGGATTTGGATATCGTGGCGCAGGTGGGCGTCATTCTGCGGGAGCCAGTGCGCCGACGTAGTCGCCGGCAGCAGGCCGAAGCCGGCAAGCAACAACAGGAGGCCCCGGATTGTCCGGGACGCCGCCGTCATCGCACCACACCCACTGTCCGCACCAGGGTCACACGCCGCTCAAAGCCGGGCATCGACCGCTTCCCGGGGCAGGGCGCTCTTGAGGTCGTAGAGCACGCCCCCGGACCTCAACCAGCCGCGCAGGATTTCAGCGCCCAGCTCAACGAACTCGCGGTGGGCAACGGCCAGGAGGACGGCGTCGTACTGCGCCGAACCGGGCTCTCCGATCGGCTCGATTGCATACTCGTCCCGGGCCTCACCGCTGTCCACCCAGGGATCGAAGACATCGACCTGTGCCTGGTAGTCCTCAAGGCAGCGCACAATGTCCACCACCCGGGTGTTGCGCAGATCCGGGCAGTTCTCCTTGAACGTCAACCCCAACACCAGAATGCGCGCCCCGGGCACCGGGATATGGCGCTGTGCCATCAGCCGCAGTAACTGATCCGCCACGTAGGCGCCCATTCCGTCGTTGATCCGGCGCCCGGCCAGGATCATCTCCGGATGATGGCCCAGCGCCTGGGCCTTATGGGTGAGGTAATAGGGGTCCACCCCGATGCAGTGTCCCCCCACCAAGCCGGGACGGAACGGCAGGAAGTTCCACTTGGTGCCGGCTGCCCGCAACACCTCCTCGGTATCCAGGCCCATGCGGTTAAACAGCATCGCCAGCTCGTTGATCAGGGCGATGTTGACGTCGCGCTGGGTGTTCTCGATGACCTTGGCGGCCTCCGCCTCGCGGATGCTGCCCGCCTTGTGGGTCCCGGCGGTGATCACGCTGGCGTAGAGCTGATCCAGGTACTCCGCCACCTCGGGGGTGGAGCCGGCGGTCACCTTGACGATATCGCGCACCGTGTGGGCCTTGTCCCCGGGGTTGATCCGCTCCGGGCTGTAGCCGACGTAGAAGTCCTGGTTGAAGCGCAGGCCGGAGGCCCGCTCGAGCACCGGCACGCACTCCTCCTCGGTGGCCCCGGGATAGACCGTGGACTCGTACACCACCACATCACCGCGGCCCAGCACGCGCCCCACGGTCTGGCTGGCGGACCGCAACGGCTGAAGATCGGGCCGGCGGTGGGCATCGATCGGTGTGGGGACGGTCACGATGTAGACATTGCACCCCAGCAATGACTCGATGTCGTCGGAGTAGCTGAGTTGCTCAGCCGCCTGCAGGGCCTCCGGCGCCACCTCGCGGGTATGGTCCTGCCCCTGGCGGAGTTCGATCACCCGCCGGGTATCGATATCGAAGCCCACCACCGGGTAGCGTTCGGCCAGGGCCACCGCCAACGGCAGGCCCACGTAGCCCAAGCCGATCACGGCAATACGTGTCTCATTCAGGGCGGGGAAACTGGGGGTATCGTCCATCATCCTGTTGTTCGCCTTCCTCATACCGGGAAACCCCCGGATGTTTCGTGTTGGTGCCCCGGCGCGCGGCCGCACCACGGGTGCGGCAGTCTACCGCACAAACGGCGTGCGGTCCCACCCTGCTCCGGCCCCGGTGAGCGCCCCTCTGGCCCCGAGCATGACTCGCCGCAACGGAGATGAGCCAATGCGTTACGGACCAACCGGAACCCATAAAAGATGGGCATTTTATTCAACTCAAACGCCGCCCGATAATCATTAAATTATTATGATAATGCCTACAAACAAACCACTAACACCGACTAGCACTAAAACAATATTCCGCAACGAAACAACATACCGTACGCTTTCAGTGCCTGCATAATAATAGATGTGCGGGCCTTTTCCACCCATACGGGAAACAAGGAGTAACGTCATGGAATTGGTCAATGATCTGCTTGGAGTGCTGCTGGGGATCCTGAACCCGGTCTTGGAACTGGTGAACGGCCTGCTGGGCAGCACCGGCCTGCTGGGCGGCCTGCTCTAAGGGCAGGTGAAGCATTCGTTTGCGGGGGCCCGCCTCCGCAAACGGGTTTTCAGAACGGGTCAGGCGCCTGGCCGCGCTGAAAACCACAGCACCGACCCACCCCTCGCAGTTCGACCGCGTTCGTCCCCTCCCGGCCAGCCCCAGCCCAATCCCGCGTCCTTTGACAACCACCGACAACACGGTACAATACCGCTCGTCGAACACGACAGGCGCGTAGCTCAGCTGGTTAGAGCACCACCTTGACATGGTGGGGGTCGGTGGTTCGAGTCCACTCGCGCCTACCAGACAAAGCAAAGAAAAACAGCCGCTTACCGGGTTACCGGGGCGGCTTTTTTCTTGTCTGGTCACACGCTCAGGGCTTCGTGTGACCAATCTGTGACCATCGGGGTAACACAACACCTCCCGCCTCACCGCCACCACCGTGGCCTCGGGGTCATAGCCCGCCAGCTCCGCCAGGCGGCGCAGTATCACGGCATCGCCCTCCAGGTCCGCCAGCGCCTCGCCCTCGTCACCGTAGGCACTGGGCGCACGGGCGTCCTGTACATACCGGGCCAGTGCGGCCACCCATAGACGTTCCTCGGCTGTCAGCATGGTTGCACCTCCATACAAAAAGATGCCCCCGCAGCCTCTCGCTCGGGGGCGTGGGTCCGTCTCTTCGCAGCGGTGGAACCATACCGCCCGCCCTTGTTCTGAGACACGGCCAGGGCGTTGCCGCGTCCACCCTGTCGGCTTGCGCCGCCGCGGTGGCTGCGGGGAACTCTCCCGATATTGCCGCCTCGGGAGCGGGCGGTGTTCATCAGCTCGGCTCGCTGCCGAACACCACGGCCTTCAGGGCTTCGGGGTTGGTCAGCGCCCCGCCGATACGCTTGCGGACGTACCAGCGGACCCAGCCGGGCAGGGTGTAGGGATCACGCAGCACGCTTACCCCGATCCGGTCAACGATGGTGTACGCCTGGCCGAAGTCACCGAACAGGATCGACTCGGAATCCGCCGCCGGGTCCGGCATATCCTCGGCAATCACCACCGGGAACCCCAGCAGGGTATTGGGCCGACCTTCCGCCAGGCTCATCTGGAGCAAGGCACGGTCGTCACCATCCCGCAGCTTCCGAATTTTGTTCATCGTGGCGCGGCTCATCATGAACCGTGCATTGCCCAGGTAATCCGACTTGAGCGCGTCCACAACATCGTAGAGCACGTTATCGGGATTGTTGCTCGGGAAGTCACCCGATTCGCCGGTATAGATCGCCCCGATGGTGTAATCGGCAGGATCAGCGCCCCACTCGAAATCACCATCCGGCACGGTGTCGTAATCCAGAATGCCGCGAGGCTTGCCGTTGCCGTCACCCTTGATAAAGGATTCGGCTTCCTGCCGACCGAAACGGGTGCCGATTTTATCCTGCAACCACTGCTCCAGGTCGAGCCGGCTATCCTCCAGGAATTGCTGGGTTACGCTCGGATACGAGTAGTGCTCATGCACGGCGATCTTATGCCGAGACATGAAACTAGCGGCAGTCGGATCGCGGTCGCCCTTTTCAGCCACCCACGCTGAGTCCGGTTCACCACGGTCAACCAGAACCTCCAATTCGTTGGAATTGGTGGACAGGTTATTAGCCACCTGGCGGACGGGGCTGGATTCGCGAATCTTCTTAAAGATTTGATCCGCCCAATCGCTGCGCACGGTCACGCCTTGGCCGTCATCCTCGATGCTCAGGGCCTTGCGGTCGAAGTCGCCACCACGCAGCCACTCGCGTACCGCCTTGGTCTCCGGCCCCATGCCTGCGCCGCTGTCCACGGTCATGCCCACCTTGCGGGCGGCCAGGGTCTCGGCACGCTTCACGCGCTCGTCCAGGTCGGACAGGGCTTGATCCTGGCGGGACTTAAACCCCTCGAAGTCTCGGGCCACGCCCTCGACCATTTCCTTCACTTGATGCGTCATAACTCGTTACCTCGGTTGAAGTGAAAACCCGCTTTCATCAATCAACCGAAACCGTCTGCATCTCGCAGAAAACTTCGGCGCGTACTCGCCAACCTCCCGCTGGCTTTCTGACCTTGCGCGATTCGATCCAGAACGCTGGAACCAGAATTGGAACCGGAACTGATCGAATCACCCATCCGCCGCACGCGGGGAACGGCTTTGGGTTTTGCTGCCTCAATTATACACCCGGCCACCGCGTTAACCACATCGTCGGTGCCATTTGGCGGGTGGTCTATTGAGTCTTTCCCGGCGCGGCTGGTGCGCCGCTCCAGGCTCGTCAATTCGTTTTGCAATCGGCCATTGTCCGGCAACTCCACGCGCCCAGAATTGAGCAACGGGAGCATGTCGCGATACAGGTCAGACTTAGGCCGATCAGATAGCTTGTAGGCAATGCCCTGTTTTCGGAACAGCTCGCGAGGAAACTCACCGCCGTAACGATCGCCCACCACCTTGCTGATCTTGTATTCCTTCAGCAGACCGGCGAACTCTTTAACCACCGCCTCCGGGCTGAACGGCGGTTTCTGAGCGCGGATAGCGTCCACCACGGTCAGCCCATCAGACTGGTGGGCGATCGCCAGCGTGAACGCATCCTTGGAGCCACCAGACGGGTCCACGAAGGCCGTGTACCGCTCGCCAGCCACCGGCGGTAGCTCAATGCGGCCCGGTGCGGTGCAGGCGTCTACGGCCTCGCGTGTTACAAAACCCTCAACATCAGCACGGAATTGCCCATGCCATTCGGCTTTGGCCGCCTCGGGATCATCCTGCTCCGCCTCCGCGATAACGCGGGGATCAAGGGTGGGGTTGAAGTCCAGTGTTCCGCCCTGCACCACCAGCACATCACCGGGCTTGCCGTAGTGCTTGCGCCACTTGCTGTAGAGCAGCCCCCGGCGGGCGTAGGGGCTGGAGATACCGACAAGCATGCCCCCGGTGGTCGCCAGAGAAGGCACCAGGGCGCGGTAAACCTCTACATCGGGGGTTGCGGTCGCCTCATCCTTGAAGAAGGCGCATTCGTCCAGAATGGCCGCCAACAGAGTGCGCCCACGCACGGCCCGGTGACTGTTGGTGGCCACCTCAATAGATACGCCGTTGCGGAGCAAAACGCCCTCGGTGTTCTCCTTCTCCACCAGGCTGGACATGACCGGGCTATCAGCGAACAGGCCGCGAACGTACCCAAGCGCAACCTTGGCCTGTTGGCGATCCACCGCAAGCAACTGAACCACACCACGCTCGCCAGCGGTCAGGCGGGCCAGGGTGCCGTCCAGCTCCGCCCCGATGGTCGCCAGGTATACGGCAATACCGGCTGCGGTATGGGTCTTATCGCTCCGCCTACCCGCGATTGCCCATAGCTCCCGCGCCTGCCGCTGAGGCGGCTCACGGTCGCCTGACAGCCGCTTAAACAGGGCAAGGCGGTCATCATCCATCGGCAGGGCGAACGCGCCTGACAGGACAGCACGCCAAGCCTCGCGGGTATCCTCGCCAAACGACTGGCCTAGCAACTGCGGGTCGGTGAAGGCTTCGACAATGTTGGTCATCGCCTCACCTCTTCCGCCAGACGGTGGGCATCGCGCAATACCCGCTGGTAACTGGCCGGGGTCAGGTGGCGGCGGGCGAACGTGGCGAGGGAACGGGCTTGCAGCACCGCGAAGCTCAGGCGGTGGCCGGTGAATTTGTCACACTTGCGCGGGTGGTGCGTGGCGTGGCGCTTGGCCTTCGGACACAGTTGGCCGTTGCCGGGGAAGTGCTTACAGGCAGCGCACATGACCATTAGCCCGCCTCCTTGCTGGCCAGGTATTGCGCAAGGTCGGGCACATCTTTCGAGCGGCGCTCCAGGCCCACCGCCTTCAGCAACCCGGTAAGCGTGTTGATGTTGGCAACGTGGCGGGCCTCGTCTACATCCTCACCCTTCGCTAGCGCCACCTCCCGGCTTTCTATCTGCGCCTCCAGCCAGACAATGCGGCGGCAGATACTTTGCTCCTGGTAGCTGAGGGCGTCGGGGCCTCCAAGGTCACGCACCAAATGATGAAGGCGATCATTCACCGCCTTGGCAATCGCCGTGCGCCCGTCCAGGCGCTCCAACCAATCGTTGGAGTATTGCCGGGGTATCTGGCGCGGTTTGCCTTGTGTGGTGGTGCCCATTGCCGTGATAGTTTCCGCTGGTGGTCACATATTGGTCACAGCATACCACGGTGGCGGCATTATTGCATTCACAAACAGGTACTTACAATTCCCTAACCCTACCCCATTAGGGTACGGGTCTTTCGTTCTGTGGGGGTCTAGGGCCTCCCTGCCCCGCCACCGGCGGCTGATTCGAGCGCAAGCGTTACCTTTCGTAACACCTTCACCGCCTCACCAGTGCATCCGCCGTTGCCCGCAGCACCGATGCCACCCGGTCCTCGTCTCCCTTCGCCGTTGTCTCCATCAGCGTGGCGGACAGTGCCCGCGTCACGTCATGGGGGTGAACGCCTGCTAACTGCGCCTGCTCGATCTGCACAAGGATCTGCGCGGCCAGGGTGGTGCCTTCGTCGTTTCGCATGGGGTGTTCCTCATCAGTTGATCCATGAACCACCGGGGGTATTGCGGCGCTTTCAGGCCGCAACCCGTTGGGGCGGGCAATTACTGCCCCGCCCCCGTAGGGGGTTGCCCGTTGCCCGCTGCCCGCCCTTGTGTGGCGCGGGTTTCCCGATAGGCGCGGGCAAAGTAGGGTTTTGCCCGTTGCCCGCTGGAAACCCGCGTGGTTGTGCGCTCTAAGGCGGGCAGGCACTTCCGGCGGGCAATTTGCCCGCTTGCCCGTTGCCCGTTGCTTGCCCGCTGCCCGCTCATTGCCCGGCCCTCTCTAACCAGGCGTCGGGGACACCAATAACCTCCTTGCCCTCGCCGGTGGTCTGCACCACGAGATGCCCCTCGTCTAGCGCCCGGTGGATGGTGTCGCGCACGCGCTTTTGCCCGGCCTTCAAGACGTTGGTTGTCCCGCCCCATTCGTCCTCAATCCGGCGCTTGGGCATCGCCCCCTTGTCCTGCAACAGCTTGGTGATACGGCGCACCACCTCCTGATATTCCGCATCGGCCTTGCGCTCCTTGTTGGCCAGTTTTTGCGGCTTCAGGTGCGTGGCCGCCAACACCCCACCCTTGCGCCGCTCCAGCCACAGACCGGGCCACGGGGCGGAATAGTTGGCTTTCGGGGTGTTGAAGCGCACATAGCGCCCGGCATCGTCCTCGCTGATCCCGTGCTCCTTCGCGTCCTCGTCATTCATCCCGCGCATCAGGCCCACCCACCGGGCACCATCCACCAGGCCCGACGCACCGCGCACGGCCTCCTGTCCGGCGCTGGAATCCTTCATGCTGGACTTGGCGACGTGGTGGGGTAGCAGCACGGTTGCCCGCGTGGCCTTGCGGATATGCTCGGCGGCCTCGATCAAGCGGGTTCCGTCGCTGTTGTCGTTCGGGTCGCCACCATCGAACCGGCTCAGGGGATCAAGCACGATCATCACGGGCGGCTCGGGCATCGCCTCGGCGGTGGCAATCACCCGATTGGCAAACCCCGTGCGCAACGTCTCCCGGTCGATCTTGGCGGTTAGGCGGTTGTCCTCGCCCACCCTGTCCAGAATGAACAGGCGGCGCTCTAGCTGGTCGTGGTACTCGCTGAACGCGTCAACGGCGAACGGGTCGGCATCGTCGGCGTAATGCTCCAGCACCACGGACAGGCGGCGGTGGATTTCGTCGCGGTCATCCTCTGCCGACACCATCAGCACCGCCCCCGGCTCGCTGATCTCCATATCGAACCAAGGCCAGCCGGTGGCGGTGCTCACCGCGAGCTGCAAGGTGGCCATGCTCTTACCCGTACCGCCAGCAGCCGCCAGCAGGGCCACCACGTCCAGCGGCAGGCGCTCATGCACCAGCCAACGGCGGGGCGGCGGTGGCGTGCGTATCAGATCGCCCACACTGGCCGCCACAAGGTCGAACGGCTCAGGGCTGGCCGGTTCATCGCTGTCTGGCGTGAACTCATGCGCCGGATCGTATCGGCCAACGCTTCGGGCAATCTTCTCCACTTGATCGGCGTCTAGCGGCGGCTGGCAACGGTGGGAGTTGATCGCGTGCAACGCGGCCAGCATTTCCGATTCGCTGTAGCCATACCGGCGCAGTCGCCCGGCCTCCCGTGTCAAGGTGCTATCCCGTTGGCCCTCGGGAATCACGGCCCCATCGGCAGCAACAGGAGCGCTGTCACGCTCTGTGCTGCTCCGCACGCCACGCATCAGATCGGCAAGGGCTTCGGGTGCGTCGGATACGTCTGCAAGCTCTCCATGCGCTTCTAGGCCCTTTGCAGGCCACCAGACGATCCACCCGCCTTCCCCGCGCACATCGATACCGGCGCTAATCTTCCCGTTGGAATTGCGCACGCCATCGGTGTGTCGAAACAGGTAATGCTTTCCGCGCTCAGTGTGGTGAATGCGCTGGGCCATCATCAGTGAATCGGAATGCTCGGCGGCCCATTCGTAACCGTCGGGGTCTACGTCCAGGGCATCAATGCCGGATGCCTTCCCAGTCGGAACAGCGGGTATAGCTTTCGGCCAACGCCGCCACCATTGCCGCACCGTTTCGGCGTCTGTTGTGGCGTCGAGATGGCCATGCTTTGTTAACGGGGTCTTTTCCCGTTTCCCGTCTGCATTCGGCTCGGACAGGTTTACCGGGAATACCGGAATACCGTTTTCGGCAAGATGCGCGGCGGTGTCGGTGCTGCTATAATTCCCATTGAGCCGCCCGCTCACATTTGCGCCCTTCGCCGGTTGCCCGCCGGCGGGGGCGTTTTCATTTACTAGTCGCATCCGTCGCACGCCTCCCGGCGTTCGCTCATCATTTTCAATCGAAGCGCTTCCACCTCGGCGCGGCCAATCACCCGCGCACCGCACGCCACCCGAACGGCTATTTCACCGGCCAGAATGGCGGCCTCGATACGCTCCAAGGGGATGCCGTATTCGGACACGGCAGCGTGGGGGGTGATCCAGGTCATTCCGCCTCCTTGGCGGCTAGCCATTCGTCGATGGCTTCCCGGCGCCACCCTACGCAGCGGGTAGAAAATACAATCTTGCGGGGAAACTCGGGGTCACGCTCCGCGATGTTGTACAGGTGGCGGCGCGTAATGCCCAGGTAATCGGCGGCCTGTTGTGGCCGCATAAAGGCGGGTTGTGCTGACATGAATATGGCCCTCGCGTTTGTGAACGTAGGGCCATTGAACTAAGGGGCGGAAAAACGGGCGTCACCGGAAAAAATTATTTATTTGGTCCCCTGGCCGATATAAGCCTTAGCGCCGTTTCCGGTCGGCAGATCGGCGTAATTTCGTGCATTGATCCACAGCACCACGCGCATGAAGGGGGCGGTGGGCTTGGCACTTGGCCAGCGCCCGAACGCAAAGCGCCATACCTGCGCCAGCTCGGCTAGGGTCTGGTGGTCTTTCTTGCTGGCTCCCCGCCGCTCCATCGTGCCCGCCTCGGCTGTGGCCTCCGCCACCTTAGCCACCAGCGCACGCAACTGGTCGGCTTCCTCGTCGGTAAGGTCAGCCGCTTCGGCGTTGAGCGATTCTAGTACCGTGGCTGCCCCCTGGTGCATGCCCTTGGCCTGGCCTGCCAGGTCGGGCATAAACAGCCGCGTTTGGCCGCGCTTCAGCACTGCTCCCACTGCGCGGGCGAACTGCTCCCGCTGCTCCTGCGTGCCCGTGCGCTCGCCAACCTCCGCCACCACTTCGCGGGCCTGCTCATCCGTCCAGTTAAACGGGGTTGCCCATCCTGCCGTCATACCGCCTCCTGCTTCGGTGTCACAGACTTGGAAAACACGGCCAACGCATCAGCCGCTACGGTGGGGCACAGGTCGCCGTAATGTTGTTCGATCATCCCCGCCGATTTGTGGCCCACCAGTTGCGCCACTGTCAGCAGGGGCACGCCAGCGGCCACCAGCTTGGAAATAAAGTTGTGCCGCAAGGTGTAGAAGTCCAGATCGTCGGGCAGCCCACCAAGGCGCTTCACACGTCGCCAGGCTTTCAGGTGGGCTTTCTTGTCCATCCGCAAGCCGGTAACGGGTGAGGGGAACACTAGCCCGGTGTCAGGCTTGCCCTGCTGCGCCCACCAGGCCCGCACCACCTCCAGCAACTCCGGCACTAAATCCATTGTCACGCGGGCGGGGTTGCGGTGGTGACGGGTTTTCTGAGGAATCACGTTCAGCCGCCCGAACGTGGGGTTCAGCTCCGCCCAGGTGAGCGCGTACAAGTCACCCGGTCGCAGTCCGGTATAAAGGGCAACGTGGCAGAAAGGAATAAACCAATGCGGGTAGTCCACCGCGTCCAGGTCGGGCAGATCCGGCTTGCCATGCGCTCGGCTGTTACGGCGCTGGCGGCGCAACTCATCCGCAAAGGCTCGCAAGCCCTCATGCAGCCCGGTCACTTCCTCGTCACTCAGCAGGCGGCGGGCGGTCTGCTCCGCTTTTACCTGCTTGTCCACCTCGTCAAACCGTGGGGCCTCAAGGTGAACATCTCGCAGGGGGTTCGCGTCTAGCAGGTCGTCATGTTTCGCGGCGCGGTTCAGGGCCGTTTTCAGCGCACCATAGGCGCGTTGCAGCGTGGAGTATGCCCGGCCCTCGGCTTCACGCTTGGCCTGCCACGCCTTCACGTCTGCGCTGTCCAACGTGGCCATGTCCCGGTCTAGCCAGTCGGTGAAGTTGTGCCGAATGAGGCGCAGGGTTTCCGCGCCGCTGCGCTTGCGCTCCTGGTACCTAGCGTACGGCCCTTCGAGATAGGCCCGCAGCGTGCGTTGCTCGGCCTTCTGCGCTTCGGTCAAGGCATTGCGGGTGCGTTTGGCCTTTACTGCCAGCGCGTCCACGTTCTCATTGCGCCAGGCTAGTGCCTTCTCGGCGGCCTGCTGCGGTTTCATGGCCGGATAGCGCCCGATGGTGGCCACGCGGCGCTTACCGTCTGCGGTCTGATACCGATACCGCCAACTGCCCCCGGTCTTTACCTTGAGTATGTGAAACCCGGTAATCCGCTCACACCATAAGGTTGCCCGCTCCGGCTCATTCTTCAGGAAGCGCCGGGTGGCGGCATCAGTAATGCTGGTGTCCAGTGTTTTGGCGGGCATGGCGACAGGCTCCCGTGTGACCAATCTGTGACCATCATGGTACCACAATCTTTCACAACAGAACCCTACCATTCCTTGGTAACACGCCTATCTTTCTGTTTTTATTACTGTGACCCGCATGGCACGGGGGTTCTATGAAACCTTGACATGGTGGGGGTCGGTGGTTCGGGTCCACTCGCGCCTACCAGACAAAGCAAAGAAAAACAGCCGCTTACGGGGTTACCGGGGCGGCTTTTTTCTTGTCTGACGCCCGCTCGCAGCGCTCGGCTATCGTTGCTGGTCGGCGTACCCCTGGAGGCCCGGACCTCCACCACCCCGTCACCCGTCCCGTCGGTCATCCGCCTGGGCACCACCGCGGCCGCCCCCAGCCTGCGCCGGGCCCATCCTAACCCGGAGAGATAAAAATACGTCTTTATAGTCTTTGTCGGAGCAAGCCTCTCCGAGTAGGCTGGCCTTCTCGAATCCGGGAGCCTGCATCGGATTCGAGTGAGTCGTCACTATGCCCGGAGGAGATGTCATGCCCCAGCAGGAGCAGGACCACACCAGCGCCACCCTCACCACCGCAGCGTCCACCGACCGCGCGGTGGTGGTGCGATTCGCCGGCGACTCCGGCGATGGCATGCAGCTCACCGGCAGCCAATTCACCCGAACCACGGCCATGGCCGGTCATGATCTCGCCACCCTGCCCAGTTTTCCAGCGGAGATCCGGGCACCGGCGGGGACCCCCTTCGGCGTGTCGTCCTTTCAGATCCAGTTTGGGGCTGATCGCGTGGCCACCCCGGGCGATGCCCCGGAGGTCCTGGTGGCCATGAACCCGGCCGCACTGGCAGTCAATCTGCCGGACTTGGCAGCGGCGGGTACGGTCATTCTGAACAGCGGTGGCTTCTCCAAGCGCAACCTGGCCAAGGCCGGCTACGCACAGGACCCGCGGGATGACGGCACCCTCGATGGCTTCCAGGTGATTGAACTGGATATCGCCCGGTTGACCAAGGAGGCGGTCAAGCCCTTCGGTCTCTCCCAGGCCGAGGCCCTGCGTTGCAAGAACCTCTGGGCACTGGGCCTGACCTATTGGATGTACGGCCACGACCCGGCGGCCACGCTGACCTGGATCGACGAGAAGTTCGCAGCCCGTGACCGCCTGCGCGAGGCCAACCGCGCGGCGCTGCTGGCGGGCCACGCCTACGGCGAGACGGCGGAACTCGGCGCCACGCTGCCCCGGCGAGCGGTGGCACCCCGGCAGCGCGCCCCCGGTCTCTACCGGACCGTGACCGGTGCCGAGGGGCTGACCTGGGGGCTGCTGGCGGGCTCGGCCCGGGCGGACCTGCCCATGGTTTTCGCCTCCTACCCCATCACCCCCGCGTCCAACCTGTTGCATTTGATGGCCGATATCGAATGCGAGGGCTTGCGGACGTTGCAGGCCGAAGATGAGATCGCCGCCGCCTGTGCCGCGATCGGTGCCTCCTACAGCGGTGCCCTGGGGGTCACGGCCAGCTCCGGCCCCGGCATCGCCCTGAAGACCGAGGCCCTCGGGCTGGCGGTCAGCGCCGAGCTGCCGCTGGTCGTGGTCAACTGCCAGCGTGGCGGACCCTCGACCGGCCTGCCCACCAAGACCGAGCAGTCCGACCTCTACCAGGCGCTTTACGGGCGGCACGGCGATGCCCCGCTCGCAGTGCTGGCGGCCGCCACCCCCGGGGACTGCTTTGAGGTGGCGGTGGAGGCCGTGCGCCTGGCGACCCGCTATATGGTCCCGGTCATGGTGCTGGCGGATGGTTATCTGGTCAACGCCGCAGAGCCCTGGCGGGTGCCCGATGTGAACGGCCTGGCGCACTTTCCGGTCCATTTCCGCACCGACGACCCCGAAGGCTTCCAACCCTACCAACGGGACCCGGCCACCGGTGCCCGACCCTGGGTACGGCCCGGAACACCCGACCTCGAGCACCGCATCGGCGGGTTGGAGAAGGCGGAGGGCAGTGGCCACATCGCCTATGAACCGGAAAACCACCAGCGCATGACGGATGCCCGCGCGGCCAAGGTCGCCGGCATCGCCCGGGACATCCCGGCACAGACCGTGGCCGCGGGCGACGGTGACGGTCGCCTCGCCGTGGTGGGCTGGGGCTCCACCTACGGTGCGCTCAACCAGGCCGTTCACCGCGCGCGTGCGCAAGGCAGCGCAGTGGACCATATCCACCTGCGTTACCTGAGCCCCTTCCCGGCCAACCTCGGCGAACTGCTCGGACGCTACGACCACGTCCTGGTCCCGGAGCTGAACAATGGCCAACTGGTCAACGTCCTGCGGGCCCGTTTCGGGATCGACGCCCGCAGCCTGGGGCAGGTCACGGGCCAACCCTTCAAGGTGGGCCGAATCGAAGACGCCATCACATCGATCCTGGAGGCAACCGCATGAGTACGGCCGTCTCAGTCCTGCAGCAACGCAAGCCCGCGGACTTCGCATCGGATCAGCAGGTGCGCTGGTGCCCGGGCTGCGGGGACTACGCCATCCTCAAGGGCATCCAGAAAACGCTGGCCGGGCTGGACGCCCCGCGGGAGCAACAGGTGTTCATATCGGGCATCGGTTGCTCGTCGCGCCTGCCCTACTACCTGGAGACCTACGGCTTCCATACCATTCACGGCCGCGCACCGGCGGTGGCGACGGGGGTGAAACTGGGCAACCCGACGCTGGATGTCTGGGTGGTCACCGGTGACGGCGATGGCCTGAGCATTGGCGGCAACCACTTGCTGCATGCCCTGCGGCGCAATACCGACCTGCAGATCCTGTTGTTCAACAATGAGATCTACGGGCTGACCAAGGGGCAGTCATCGCCCACGTCACGGCCCGGCACCCGCTCGCCCACCAGTGCCGCGGGTTCCACCGACGATCCGGTGGTGCCCGCCCGATTCGCCCTGGGGGCCGGCGCACGGTTCGTCGCACGGGCGGTGGACACGGACCAGAAGACCCTGCCGGAGGTGCTGGAGCGGGCTTACCGGCATCGTGGTGCCTCACTGGTGGAGCTGTATCAGAATTGCATTGTCTACAACGACCGGGTTTTCGCCGAGATCACCGATAAGGACCGCGCCCCCGACAACACCCTGCGGCTGGTCCACGGGGCGCCCATGCGCTACGGCCGCGACGGTGAAAAGGGGCTTCGTCTCAACCCGCGCACCCTGACCCTGGAGGTGGTCCGCGTGGGCACCGACGACGGCGTGCCCGAGGACGAGCTGCTGGTGCACGATGAGCGCAACCCTCTGCTGGCGGGCCTGCTGGCGCAACTGCAGCCGCCGGAGTTCCCGGTCGCGCTGGGTGTCCTCTATTGCGACCCCGAGCCACAGGCGGCGGCGCACGCGGAACCGCCCCCGGTGCCCGCGGGCGACGTGCAGCGGCTGCTGGAGGCGGGGGCCGCCTGGCAGGTGGCGTGATGCCGGGCGCGGGCGTGGGCCTGCCGTGGCGTCAGGGCAACTCCTCCTCCGCCAGCGCCCGCTCGGAGCGGTCGATATCGCGCCCCAGCAGCGCGGCACCGTAGGCGGTCACCGTCTGCGGCTCGGGCGGGATGATCAACTCACGCATCAGCGCCTCCTCCAAGGCGGCCACCAGGCCGGTGTTCAGCGCCGGCCCGCCGTCAAAGAGCACCCGCTCGCCCAGACCCACCCGGCGGGCCAGGCGTGCGGTGCGCTTGGCGATGGCGGCGTGGATGCCGGCGACGATCTCCGGCTTGCCGTGGCCGGTGGCCAACAGGCCGATGATCTCCGATTCGGCAAAGACCGCACAGGTGCTGTTCAGGGTGGCGGGCATGCCCTGCACCCGGTGGTGGTAGTCGCCCAGTTCCTTCAGGCCGATCTCCAGGTTGCGCGCGGCCACATCCAGAAAGCGTCCGGTGCCGGCGGCGCACTTGTCGTTCATGGCGAATTTGTTCACATGGCCGTCGTCATCCAGACCGATGGCCTTGGTGTCCTGACCGCCGATATTGATCACGGTGGCCACCCCGCCGTAGGCCTGCCCCACCCGGTGGGCGCCCACGGCGTTGGCGGTGATCTCGCTCATGGAGTCGTCCGCCTCGCGGAACAGCCGGCGGCCGTAGCCGGTGGCCAGGATGTAACGGACCTCCCGGCGGCGGACGCCGTTGTCCGTCATCAACCGCTCGAAGCTGCGCACGGCATTGGCCCGGAAGTCGGCCCCGGTAGGGTCCACCCGGCTGGCCACCTTCTCACCGTCCGCATCCGCCAGGGCCACCTTGATGGCCGTGGACCCGATGTCAATGCCAATGTAAAAGCTCATGCCGTTCGCCGCCTCCGTTTCGCCTTGAGTGATTCCACGAATGCCTCCACGCGGGTGGAGAGTTGCCCCATGTCGTCCGGGCTGTAGTCGGTCTCGATGTACATCACCGGCAGTTGCTCCGCCTGCAGGGCCTGGGCGATGGCGCGGTGCTCCATCTCGTAGACCTGGCAGCCGGCGAAGGCCTGGTAGACCACGCCGTCCACATGGTGGCTACGGGCCAGTTCCAGCAGCCGGCGGCGGCGGTCCTCGCTGGTGTCGAAGATGGGACAGGTGCAGGGCTTGAGGTAGCGGTCGGCGATGGCATCCACCATGTCGTAGAGAAACCACTCGTCCACCGCGACCCGGTCGTGCAGCATCCGGTTGGCGGAGCAGACCTCGTCGGCCACCACGATGGCCCCCGACTGCTCAATGAGCATGGGCAGCTTGAGGTTGGGGAAGATCGGCGGGGACCCGGTAAAGAGGATGCGCGGGGCGCGCGACTGGGCGGCGGCGAAGCCGTCGGCCACCCGCTGCTCCAGCTCGTCGTTGAGCGCCCGCAGGGCCTCGGTCCAGCGCCCGAGGTCATCGAAGAAGTACGCCCCCGTCACCAGGAAGGCATCCTTCCCGAAGAGCGGGGTCGGCCGGGCCTGGCGCAGCCGCTGCAGCCGCCGGTACTCCGCCTGGGCCCGGTCCACCTCGTGCAGCGCACGGCGAAGCCGGCGGCGGGTGAGCTTGCGCCCGGTGTAGCGCGGCAGGCTGTGGGCGAACCGGCGCACGGAACTGCGCCAGTATTCCCGGGCCTGCTCGCTGTGCTTCACCGGCGGGAACTCCAGGCTGTACACCTCATACCCCAGGCTGGCGATGTGCTCGGCGGCCTTTTTCTTCTGATCGCAGGTGGTGGGGTTGATCACCAGGCTCAACTGATCCATGGGCGCCACCGCCCGGCTCTCGAACGCCCCCAGGGTGGCCCGCACCAGCGGGCAACTGCGCGCCGGCAGGTGCTCCGCCCCCACCTGGTCCAGGGCGTAGGCCCCGTTGCACAGCCGGACCGGCACCCCCCCACAGGCCCGGACCAATTCATCCGGGGCCTGCACGCAGAGGGTACCCACCACCGGCCTGCCCTCGTGGAGCGGTTCGCCATCGCAGTAGGCCCGCTCGAAAAGGGCGTAGAAGTAGTCCATCCCGGCGGGGTTGTCGGGGAACTCGTGCACCAGCTTGCGCAAGGTCTCCTTGGACTCCATGCCGTGGCGTTTGTGGATGATCTCGCGGGTGCGGCTCATCGCTGATCCTCGTGCTCTTGGCGGGTGGCGCGGGCAAAGCGCCGCTCGAACCCCTCCTCCGTGGAGCGGTAGATGGGAATGCCCATGAAGCGGGCCTGCAGGGCATCGCGCTCCGGGCAGGCGGCGACGCACTTCAGGCACATCATGCAGTCGTCGGTCATGATGTGCCGGCGCTCGACGTCGTCGGCGATGGCCTTGATCTGCATATCGCAGACCCGGTAGCAGTTGCCGCAGCGGGTGCACTTGTCACCGGTCTTGCGCAGGCGCAGCAGCCCGATGGGCTTGAACAGATAGTGCAGCGCGCTCATGGGGCAGAAGAGGCAGAAAAAACGCGGCCGCATGAAGGCCCCGACAAAAAACAAACCGGTGATGGCCATGCCCACCGCCGTAAAGGCCATGGCGGTGACCGTGGAGAAGTCCACGCTGAGCTGCGAGACATCGCCGGTGAACAGCGGCATCACCATGCGTGCCGGGCAGATCTTGCAGAAGGGCACGCTGGCATCATCGGGCAGGGTCGCCCCGACGATCGGGTTGACGATGAACAGCGGCAGCGCGATGAGCAGCGCCAGCAGGACGAACTTTACCGGCCGGATCCGGCGCAGGGTGGTCTCGCTGAGCGCGGTGTAGCGGATGCCCAGGGCCTGGCGCAGCCGGGTCAGCCAGTCCTGGATCGTGCCCAGGGGGCAGACATAGCCACACCAGGCTTTGTTCAGGAAGATCAGCCAGGCGACGAAGGTGACCAGGCCAGTGACCAGGATCACGCCCCGCCAGCCGAAGACGGTATCCCAGCTGATCTGGGTGTGGTGCTGCAGCGGGAACAGGTAGCAGACGCCGGCCCGCCCCTCCTGATTGAACACGCAGGAGAAGGTCGGCAGGCTGCTGCCGAAGTCGATGGCAAGATAACCGCCATAGGTCAGCAGCACAAAGGCGGCCAGTTGCACCCAGAAGCGAAAGCGGCGGATGTCCGCCCCATCCAGAAAGCGCCGGATACGGTGCCTAATCGCGTTCATCGAAGGCCTCCTCCCGGGGTGGGTTCCAGCGCCGGCGCCGATAGCCATACGTGAACACGGCCACCACCAGCGCCGCCGTGCCGGCAACGCTCAACCCGTAGGCATAACTGCGGTACTCCCGGGACGGCGGGGTGTAGAAGCCCGGCTGCGTCACGGTGTAGCGCGCGGCCTGGTAGGCGTCACCGGCGTGGGAGCCCTCGCGCGCCTCCTGGTGCTCGGCGATGACCAGGAAACGGTCACGGTGGCGACGGCGGAACTCCGGCCAGTCGGGGTAGTAGTCACGGATCAGCTCAAAGGCCACCTCCCCGTCCGCGTCGGTGACCGCACGGTTGCGCCAGCCCCGTTGGCTCACCAGCCGGACGGTCGCCCCGGCGAGGGGTTGCCCGTGGCGCAGGACCCGAAAGCGCAGGGTGTCACCGGAGTGGAGCCGGGTATGGAAATCCTCATCCGGCTGGCGCAGCCGGATGATCTCCAGCGGGAGCTCCGGCAGGTGGCGCGGCGCCACCAGCGTCATGGGATAGTCGTGGCCCTCGGAGCAAAGGTGGCGCAGCAACTCATGCTTGACCACCTCCACCGCCAGCACCCCGTCCCGGACCTGTCGGCGGGTGGCGTAGACGTTATAGAAGCCCTCCTCCGGTATCGGAAAGTGCAGCCCCACCCCGGCCTCGTCGACAAAGGGGCGCAGCCGCTCGGCCTCCCCCGCCGGGGTGGTCACCCGGAAATCGAACCCCTCCGCGGCCGCCTCGTCCGTGTAGCCGGCGGTTTCCGGCACCGCGCCATGGCGCAGCCAGAGCCGCTTGGCGGTGCTGCCGCCCCGGCCCATCTCCACCGCACCGCCGTGGCTGCGGCGCAGCCGCTGCGCATAGGCCTCATTGGGCGGGGCATCCGACAACCAGAGTGGACCGGCCTCCTCCACCGGCTGGGCCGCGCCCCACGGGCCCAACAGCGCCAGTAACACCAGCGCCCCCCACAGACGGGTAGGCCAAGAGACAGACATCGCAAGCAATCCCCCCATTTCAATGTGTGTTGGGTGATGGGGCCTAGCCCCACGCCCCTATAACCAGACGGTGGCCGCACCGAAACTCCCCAGGAGCAGCGCGGCACCGCGACGCAGCGCCACGCGCCAGCGCCAGAGCCATTGATGAACCGCCGCGCCGAGCTGGGCGAAGACCACACCGAAGACCAGAAAGGGCCCCACCGAGACGCCCAGCCCGAAAGTCAGGCCCAATAACACCCCCTCGCTGACCGACCCCATGGCGGCGGCGGAGAGCAACACCAGCAGCAGGGACGCGCAGGCCGGATTGAGGGCCATACCCAGGCCCAGCACGAAGAGCCCGCCGGTCATCGGTACGGCGCCGGCACCGCCGCGCCGGGCACAACCCCGATCACTGGCGCCGCCCCCGCCCCAGGCCAGGTAACCGGCCAGCACCAGTGCGGCACCGCCCAGCAGCCAGGCGGGCCACCGGCCGAGCCCCTCCAGCAGCACCGCCCCGACCAGTGCCGAGAGGCCGGCCATCCCGGCGTAACCGGCGATCCGGCCCAGCGAGAAGGGCAGCAGCCGGCGCCAGGCGCGCCCCGGCCCCTCACCGGTGGCGAACAGCACCGGCCCGAGAAAGGGCAGGCAGACCACGGCGCAGGCGCTGACCCCGTAGACCAGTCCGAGCGCCAGCGCAGCCGGCAGCGTCATGCCGGTGAGCCCCTCGGCCACCAGCCCGCCAACCCCGCCTGCCATCAGAAGCGCGCCTCCAGACCGGCGGTCCAGGTGCGCCCGGGGTTCACCAGGAAGGTGACGTCCTCCCAGTCGTACTCGCCGTCCTGGTTGTTGTCGTAGAAGGCCGAGGCGCGCTCGTAGTGCCACTGGTCGAAGACGTTGTCCACGCGCAGGAACGCGCGCAGATCCACCCGGCCCAGGCGCTGGCGGTAGTTGCCCACCAGGTTGAAGACGGTGTGACCGGAGAGTTCGAACTCGTTGAGTTCATCTGCGAACCAGGAGGAGACCGTGTGGCTCTCCGTGGTCAGGGTGAAGGCCGGGGTCAGGTGGAAATCCACCAGCAGGTTGAGGGTGTGGCGCGGTACCCGCGGGATGCGGTTGCCGCTGTTGTCGTGGCGTTCCACGCAGTACTGGCTGCGCGGGTCGTCCAGGGTGACCTGGTCGCACTCGCCCAGGAACTCCCCGCGGGCGTTCCCCAGCGCCAGGTTGAAATTGTCGTAATCGGTGAACCGGGCATCGAGCAGGGTGTAGGCCGCCCCCCAGCTCACCCGCTGCCCCGCCTCGCCGCTCAGGGCCAGTTCAAGACCGCGGTGGCGGGCACCGCCGATGTTCTCGTATCGGGCCTCCTGTTCCTCGGCGGTGGTGGCGTATTGCCCGGCCTGGCGGAGGATGAAGTCGTCCCGGTCCATCTGAAACAGGGTCAGCTCGGCGCGCACCGGCTGCCCCAGCCAGCGGGTCCGGGCACGCAGCCCCAGCTCGAGGTTGATCACCTCCTCCGGGTCCAGGTCGGGGTTGCCGGCGGTGTCGTCCTCAAAGCCACCAGCGAACAACTGGCCCACGGTGGGGTTGCGGAACCCGGTGGAGGCGTTGGCAAAGAAGGTCAGCCGGTCACTGGCCTGAAAGGCGCTGCCCGCCCGCCAGGACCAGACGTTGAAGCTGCGGTCCAGCGACCGGCCCTCCATGTGGTCGCTGTGCTCCAGGCGGGTGTGATCGAAGCGGGCGTTTCCGGTCAGGGTCCAGCGCGGGGCCAGCCGCCACTTCAACTCGCCATAGGCGGCGCGGATGGTCTCATCGGTCTCGTGGTCCGCGCTCCGCGTCCCCGCCTCCCGCACCGGCGCAAAGGGCGACGGACTCGGCTTGTTGTCATTGATGTAATGGTTCTCCTGCTCGTAGGTGTTCTCGCGCAGGTCCAGCCCCAACAGCCCGGCGAACCGCTGGCCGTCGTTGCGCCACTCGGCCTTGAGCCCGCGTTGCACCTGCTCCTTGTCGCTGCGGCTCTCGTAGAGATCGGCGTCGTTCACCGCGTTGCCGTCGCCGTCGTAGCGCATGGGCGCGTACCAGTTCCAGGTCTCGTCGGTGAAGCGGTAACCGCTCAGGGTCAGTTCGCCGGCGGCGCGCAGGTCGCGCATGTAGGTGACCGAGTAGCGCGCCAGGTCCAGGTGGAAGTTACGGGTGTAGGAGCCGCGCTGCGCCTCCCGGTTACGCGGATCGCGCTCCGCCTGGCTGCGGCCACGGACCGTGCCGGTTTCATCGCGAAACCGGTCCGTGTGCTCAAAGTTGAAGGTGATATCGCTGTAGTCGTCGAGGTAGTACTGCAGCTTGCCGTTCAGGTAGTCGGCCTCGTAGCCGGCGCGGGCATGCCAGCCGTCCGACTCCCGGTGCGAGGCCTGCAGGTAAGCATTGAACCGCTCGTCCGCATACCCCGCCCGGCCCAACCAGCGCTGCGTCCCGTGGCTGCCCAGGGCCCCCTCGGTCCGAAAGCCGGCCATGTCGGCCCCGCGCTTGGTGGTGATCACCACGGCACCGGCCAGGGCGTCTTCACCGTAGAGGTAAGAGGCGCTGCCCCGGATCACCCGGATGGACTCGATGTTATCCATATCGATATTGACCCGGCCGGTGTCCTCCTTCACCGGCACGCCATCGATGATGATGGCCACCCCCGGGTCCTCGCCCATGTAGCGCTGGCCCTCGACGCCCCGCAGCTTGATCTTGACCGCGTCATCGGAGCCGGTGCGGGTGTCGGCGGTCAGCCCCGGGATACGGCGCAGGACCTGCTCGATATGCTCGGCGGCGGCGGCGTCCACCTCGTCACCGCGGACGAAGGAGGTGGCGGTGGGATTGGTCTCGTCACCGGCGAAGCGGTCGTCGATGGTGGTGGACTCGACCCGTATGGGCGGCAATTCCGGCGGCTCACCGGCGTCGGTGGTGGCAAGGGGCTGAATAGTGAGCAGCGCAGCGGTTGCGCCAAGGGCAGGAAGGGGTGGCCGGATCCGCCTGTGTGCAGCATTGATCATGGTCTGCTTTCTCTCTCTGTTATCGCGGGTCGTCGATCAGAGAGGTTGGCAATGACCATGCCAACAGAGAAAAACCTGGAGGAAGAACTAGATGCAATCCAAAACTATATAAAACATGCTGTTTTATATAGTCTCATCGTGGCACCTCCATTGCCAGGCGAACCCCGATGGCGCCTGGCAGTGGTGCAACGCGGCCCAGGTAAGCCGGGAGAACCCAGGCATATCCCACGGCGTCATGGGATATGCCGCAGCCGCCTGGTCCGCGCCGACCCGGCAAGGCGGCCTGGCTGGCGCAAACACACGAAGCGGCCCGCACGTTGACCCAGTCGACGCCCTACCTCTGTGCTATTCTTGGCATAAGGCACTGATAATCGAGAAACGGTTATCAAATACCGACCTTGATTCAGCCGAAGAGGGATCCACCCGTCATGAAATTCCGCCTGCTGCTCGCCCTCGCGGCGCTGTACCCCGCCTCCATGACCGCCGTGGCCCAAACCGACACCGCCACCTTCGACGTCACTGCTACGGTGGACCCAACCTGTACGGTGGATGCCGACAACCTGGTGTTCGGCACCTACGACCCCTTCTCGGATACCCCTCTCGACGAGAACAGCGAGATCCGCGTGCAATGCACCAGCGACACGCCCTACGACATCGGGCTGGATGACGGGGATAATACCGGCGCGGAGGGCGAACGCCGCATGGCCCTTGCGGACGAGTCCGATTTCCTGGAATACGACCTCTACCATGACAACCACGGAGGGACCAGCTGGGGCGACATCGACTCCGGCGCCGAGCTCACCGGCCTGTCCGGCACTGGCTCTGAACAATCCTACGTTGTCTATGGGCGCATCTTCGCCGAACAGAGCGTAGCGGTCGGTAACTACGTAGACACGATCGAAGTCACGGTTAAATGGTAAGCGGACCCCGAAGGGAGGCACACATGCGCAAAGGGAACCCCGTACTCTGGACGGCCGCCCTTCTGGCCGGCCTGCTGTTGTCCCTGCCCGCCCTGTCGGCGGCCTCCGGGCTGCAGGTGACGCCGTTGCGCGTGCATCTGGACGAAGACACGCCGGCCGCCGCGCTGACCCTGCGCAATCACGGCGACCGGTCCCGGGTGATCCAGACGGAGGTGGTGCACTGGACCCAGGAGGAGGGCGAGGACATCCACGCGCCCACAGATGAGGTACTGGTGACCCCGCCCATCTTCACCGTGGAGCCCGGTGAGAGCCAGGTGGTGCGGGTGGCCCACGCCGGCCGGAATGCCGATTCCACCAGAGCGGTCGAACAGGCCTACCGCATCTATTTGCAGGAGAGCCCCCCACCGACCGAGGGTGACGGTGCGCGGCTGCAGGTGATCCTGCGCCTGGGGGTGCCGCTGTTCGTGGCGCCGGAGGGCGGTGAAAGGCCCGACCTGCGCTGGACGGTCCACGCCCTTGAGTCGGGCGGTCTGGAGATCCGGGCCGAGAACCTGGGCAACATCCACGCCCATGTACAGGAATTGCGGGTCGCCACCCGCGATCCCGAAACCGGGGAACAACAGGTGGCCACGCTGGGCACCCACCGCTACCTGCTCCCCGGCCAGTCCTCCCACTGGCACCTCGGTCAGGAGGCCGACTGGGGCGACGCCGCCAGGCTGGACCTGTCCGCCATCACCCCGCGAGGGGCCCTGAATGCGGAAATCGAAATGGAGTGAGGGCAGACCGGATACCTGAGCGGTACGGTTGAGCGCCCCGATCTCACCCCCATGGGCCTGCCCCGGTGCGCGATCCCACTTTTCCACCTCCTGATACTGATGGCGGCACTGATGGCCGCCGCACCGGCACGGGCGGAGACGCTGCCCGATTGCCCGGTCGCTGCGGATGCCGAACTGGTGCTGCTGGTACCCCGGGTCAATGGCCAGTTGGCGCCATTCTGCGCCTTCGCGCTGAAGCTGGATGGACTGGTCTATCTACCGCGCGATGACATTGAGCGACTGGGGCTGCGCCTGCCCGACAGCGCCCCGCTCATCCGCGGCGGGAGCCCCCACTACCCCCTGGACGCGATCGCGGAACTGGAATACCGCATCGACGAGCCGCAACAGGAACTGCACATCAGCGGGCCGGCCTCGATATTCCGCCCCCACCGGATCAGCCCCACCCCCCGGCGGCATCCGCCCTCGCCCGGCCCCGGCGGCGCCTTTCTCAACTACGACCTGCACGCCCAGCAGCGCGGTTCCGGGCACGTGGATACCAGTGGCTTGTTCGAAACCCGGCTGTTCGGGGCCGGTGGCAGTGGCGGCGGGACATGGCTGCTGCAGGATTTTGGCGATGATCGGGAGTGGGTCCGCCTGGAGACGGAGTGGACGGTGGACCAACCGGAACAGCGCCGGCGCCTGCGCATCGGGGACGGCACCACCCGGCCCGGGGCCTGGGGCTCGCCCATGCGCTTCGGCGGCATCCAATGGGGCACGGATTTCTCCCTGGACCCCTACTTCAGCACCACGGCGGCGCCCACCGTGGCCGGCGAGACCCCCCTGCCCTCCACACTGGAACTCTACGTGGACAACCGGCTTGCCCTCCGGCGGGACGTCCCGCCCGGCCCCTTCGAGATCCGTGACCCACCGGTGGTCACCGGGGAAGGCGAGATGCAGTTGGTGATCCGCGACCTGCTGGGCCGGGAACAGGTGGTGACCCAGCCCTATCACGCCAACCCACGGCTGCTGAAACCGGGGCTGACGGATTATCACCTGGCGTTGGGCCAACTGCGCCGCGATTTCGGCCGGGAAAGCCACCGCTACGGTACCGGTTTCGGTGCCGGGCTGATTCGCCATGGGCTCAGCCCCACGCTGACCGGCGAGGGCCGCCTGGAGATCGCCGAGGATCAACAGACCGGCGGGTTCTCACTGAGTCACCTGCTCTTGGACTGGGCCGTTGCAGATCTCACCCTGGCCGTCAGCCAGTCCGACGCGGGCGAGGGCCAGCTTGCCCGCGCCGGACTGCTACGCCAGGCCCGGCCTTACAGCTTCGGGCTGCGCCTGAGCCACGCCAGCCGCCACTACACCCAACTGGGTGCGCCGCCCGGGGCCCTGCCGCGCTACCAGGCCCAAGCCCACGTCAGCCGCTCCTTCGGCCGCCACGGCTCCTGGGCCGCCTCCACCCTCTACCGGGAGCCGCGTGAGAGCCGCACCTTTCGCTCCTACACCCTCAGCCACCGGCGCCGACTGGGTGAACACACGGCCCTGTCCATCTCCCTGACCCGGACGGAGCTGGGGGACCGCGATCACAGCATCCGCATCACCCTGACCCGCCGGCTGGGCACACGGACCTCCGGAAGCGCCTACCACTCCCGCGACGGCGACAGCCGCCGCCAGGGCGTGAGCCTGCAACGCAGCCCACCGCCCGGCCCGGGTATCGGCTGGCGGGTTCTGGCCGAGGACGGGCCGAATGAACGCCTGGAGGCCCGCCTGCGGGGCAATACCGCGGTAACCAGCTTCGACGTGGCGGCCGCCCAACGCGCCGGGGTAACCGCCTACCGCGCCGGACTGCGCGGCGGCTTTGCCTATATGGATGGCGGCCTGTTCGCCTCGCGCCGTATCGACGACGGCTTCGCAGTGGTGCGCACCGGCGAGTACCCGGGGGTGGGGATCTACCGCAACAACCACCTGGTGGCCCGCAGCAACCAGCGCGCCATGGCCCTGGTGCCCCGGCTGCGTGCCTACGAGGCGCAACGGCTCGCCATTGAACTGGACGACATCCCCCTGGAGGCCCGCATCGACAGCCCGGAACTGGTGGTGGTTCCCCGGCGCCGCAGCGGCGTGCTGGCCCATTTCGACATCGCCCCCGCCTACGGCGCCCTGGTGCAACTGGTGGATGAGCAGGGGGACCCCCTACCGGCCGGCAGTACGGTGCGCCTGGCGGAGCATGACGAACGCTTCCCGGTGGCGCACCATGGCTGGGTGTACGTGACCGGCCTCCGGGACACCGCCCGGCTCACCGCCCGCTGGGACGGGCGCGCGTGCACCGCGCAGATCACCCGTCCCGCCGATGCCGGGCCGCAGCCGCGCATCGGTCCCGTCACCTGCAAGGAGGTACCGCCGGAATGAAGCGAGCTATCGGGCTTTCCCTGTTCCTCGTCGCCGCCGGGTCCGGATCGGCCCAGGCCTATACTTGCTCTATCAGCGCCGACCCGCTGGCCTTCGGCCAATACGACCCGATCACCGGGGCCCAGGTGGATGGGGCCAGCGAGGTCAGCGTCAGTTGCAGTCTGCTGGGGTTGGTGAGCCTGCTGGTGTCATACGAGATCAGCCTGGATCCCGGCACCGGGGGCAGCTACCACCCCCGCGCGCTGAGCAGCGCGACCGACACCCTGGACTACAACCTCTATGTAGATACTGCCCGCACCGAGATCTGGGGCGACGGCACCGACGATACGGCGACGGTGACCGATAGTTATACGCTGGGGGTGCTGACCGTGACCCGGTATTACCCGGTCTACGGACGGGTGTTCGCCGACCAGAATGTGGCAGCCGGTGTCTACGACGACACCATCACGGCCACCGTCGAGTTTTAGAATCACACCGCAGGCGGCCCCTCCAGGCGATCCACCGTGACGCTGATCCGCGTCGGGTACATCGGCGGGCCGAACTGGTTGTAGATGGCGACATCGGCCGCATCCCGCCCGTAGGCCACGGTCACCCGGCCACGACGCCCCGGGGGCTGGGTGGCGTCGAACACGCACCAGCGGCCGCCGACATAGGCCTCGAACCAGGCGTGAAAATCCATGGGCTGGAGCCCGTGCAGGTAACCCACCGCCATCCGCGCGGGGACGCACAGCGCCCGGCAGAGCGCGATGCCCAGGTGGGCGAATTCCCGGCATACGCCCTCCCGCGCCTGGTTCAGCTCCACGGCGGACAACTGAAAGTGGGGTGAGTCCGGGTTGAAGTGGACATGCTCGCGGATCCACGCCTCTATCCGCGCCACCTGGTCGTAGCCGGGGTGCGCGTCACCCACGATGGACCAGGCCATGTCCAGAAAACGGTCCGACTCGCAGTAACGGCTGGGCAAGAGGTAGGTCAGCGCGTCATCGGGCAGGTCCTGCACCTCGACGAAGGGCGCCCCCGTGGCATCAGCACCCTGGTCGGGCACATAGACATCCGCCGAGGTGCGGATCAGGAACGCCCCGGGCGGGGAGACCAGCCGCTGGCAGAGATTGCCGTAGGCATCCGTGTACTCCACCGCCGGCACGTTGGGCTGCAGCACATAGGTCTCACGCCCGACCCATTGATGCTTGCCGCTTCGCGGGCGGAGCATCAGGACGAAGGGAGCGGGCACGCTCTCGTGAAACTGGATCTCGCAAGCCGTGCGTAGCCACATTCTCGAATCTCCTGGTTCGTAGGCGCGGGGCTGCGCGCAATGCGCGTGCCAGCCGGGGAGTTGCAAAGCCCGCCACCCTGTGTTGCACTGCAAAACACAAGACTGGCCTATACTCAGGCCGATGGCAACAGGGCCTGCAGCCCCGGCAACGCGCGTTGGCGTCCTGTTCGGGGCACCGGCCCCCTGGAGGCGCCCGCACATGCAGCGATGGAACGGCTACCGGCCCGGCAACGGATACTACGACGAACTGGTGGATGCCAGTGGTCAGCCCCGGCCCGGCTGCGGGCACCTGCTCGAGTACCTCAAGTCACTGTCGGTGGAGGAACTGGCGGACCGCCACCAGGCCGCGGATGCCACCATCCGGGCGATGGGTATCACCTTCACTGTCTACTCTGACGGCCAGAACATCGACCGCTCCTGGCCGTTCGATTTCGTACCGCGGATCATCGAACGCCAGGAGTGGGCGACCATCCAGGCCGGGCTCTTCCAACGTTTGCGCGCCCTGAATCTATTCATCAACGACATCTACAACGACCAGCGGGCGTTGCGCGACGGCGTGGTGCCCGAGTCCGTGGTGCTTCAGTCCCGCGACTTCCGGCCGCAATGCCGGGGCATCTCGCCGCCGCACGGGGTATGGGCCCACGTCTGCGGCACCGACCTAGTGCGCGACAAGGACGGCACCCTCTACGTTCTGGAGGACAACCTGCGCGTGCCCTCGGGGGTGTCCTACATGCTGGAGAACCGGCATGTCATGAAACGCATATTCCCCGAACTGTTCGAGCACAACCGGATCATGCCGGTGGATGCCTACCCGGGCCAGTTGCTCGACACCCTCGCCTCGCTGGCACCGGACACCCCCAACCCGGAAATCGTGGTCCTGACCCCGGGCATCTATAACTCCGCCTACTTTGAGCATAGCTACCTGGCGCAGCAGATGGGGGCGGAGCTGGTGGAGGGGCGCGACCTGGTGGTCAGTGATGACGACCACGTCTACATGCGCACCATCCACGGGCTGGAGCGGGTGGACGTCATCTACCGCCGGATCGATGACGACTTCCTCGACCCGGAGGCCTTCCGCGCCGACTCCACGCTGGGTGTGCCGGGGCTGCTGCGCGCCTGGCGCAAGGGGCACGTGGCCATCGCCAACGCCCCCGGCGCCGGCGTGGCCGACGACAAGGTGGTCTACGCCCATGTACCCGACCTGATCCGCTACTTTCTCGGCGAGGAACCGATACTGCCGAACGTCCCAACCTGGCAGTGCGTCGACCCCGAGGCCCGCGCCTACGTGCTCGACCACCTGCACGAACTGGTCATCAAACCGGCCAATGAATCGGGCGGTTACGGCATGCTCATCGGCCCCAACGCCTCCGACGACGAACGGGCCCAGTTCGCCGAACTCATCCGGGCCAACCCCCGCAATTACATCGCCCAACCCACCCTGAGCCTCTCCACCTGCCCCACCCTCTGCGCCGGGGAGATCGAACCACGTCACGTGGACCTGCGCCCGTTCGTGCTCCAGGGCAAGGGCTTCAACGTGACCACCGGCGGGCTCAGCCGGGTGGCGCTGCGCAAGGGCTCACTGATTGTCAATTCCTCCCAGGGGGGTGGTAGCAAGGACACCTGGGTGGTGGATACCGGGGAGGATACGGCCAACGGGGTGGCGGGCTGATGCTGTCGAGACTGGCCGAGAACATCTATTGGCTGGCGCGCTACCTGGAGCGTACCGAGGACACCGCGCGACTGCTGCTGGCCTCGGCGCAGATCCAGATGGATCTGCCCGCCGGCATGCCCATGAGCTGGCAGTCGCTATTGGAGATCCTCGGCGCCAGCGAGCCGTACCGGGCAGAGCATGGCTCGGAGAACGAGCCCACCGTCATGCGCTTTCTGATCAGCGACACCGGCTACCCCGGCTCCATCGCCTCGAGCGCCCACAGCGCCCGGGAGAACGCCCGGGTCACCCGCGATCTTCTGCCCCGCGAGGCCTGGGAGGCCATCAACGGGCTTCATCACCTGGTCCAGGCCCATGAGGCCGGCATCGCCAGCCGGCGCCGGCGCTATGATCTGCTGGCCGCCGTCGTGGCCCAGTGCCAGCAGATACAGGGCGTGCTGCATGGCTCTGTCAGCCGGGGGCCGCGGTATCAGTTCATCGCCCTCGGCCGTTACCTGGAGCGGGCCGACATGACGACGCGGATACTGGACGTCCGCTATGCCAGCCTCTTCCCGGTGGATGGCGACGACGGCGATGCCTACTACTCCTCGGTCTGTTGGATCAGCGTCCTGCGCTCGCTCAGCGCCTACGAGATGTATCGCCAAGACCTCCACGGGCTGGTCCGCGGTCGCGACGTGGTGCACTACCTGTTACAGGGCGAACGCTTCCCGCGCGCCGTGGGCTTCGCCCTGTCGCGAATACGCCAGTGCCTGGGGGAGCTCCCTGCCCGGGAGGGCCCCATCGCCCGTCTGACCGAGCTGCAGTCGGTACTGGCGGACGCCAACCTGTCCGGGTTGTCCCCGCAGGAGATGCACGATTTCATCGACAGTCTGCAGCAGGGGTTCGCGAACCTGCACGGCGAAGTGGTGCACGCCTACTTCCGGTTCACACCATGAGACGCTTCCAGTGCCAGTGCGGCAACCACCTGTACTTTGACAACACCTACTGCCTCAACTGCCACCATCAGTTGGGTTTCCTGCCCGATCGGCTCACCGTCTCCGCACTGCGCCAGGACCGGGACGGCCTCTGGACGGCGCTGAATCCCGAGGCCGGCCAGCGCCGCTACCGCCAGTGCGCGCACTACGAGCACTCGGGGGTGTGCAACTGGATGGTGCCGGCGGAGGACCCCAACCCGCACTGCCTGGCCTGCCGGCTGAACCATGTCATCCCGGACCTCTCGGTGCCCGTAAACTGGCAACGCTGGGGCAAGCTGGAGGCGGCCAAACGCCGCCTGATCTACCAGTTGCTGCACATCGGCCTGCCGATCCACGGCCGAACCCCTCGAGACCCCTCCGGCCTGGCCTTCGCCTTTCTCGCCGATCCGATCGAGGGACAGTCCGTCTCCACCGGTCACACCAACGGGCTGATCACCATCAATATCGGCGAGGCCGACCCGGTACGGCGGGAGGCGGTGCGGGAGAAGCTGGGCGAGCCCTACCGGACCCTGCTCGGTCACTTCCGCCATGAGAGCGGGCACTATTTCTGGGAGCGGTTCTTTGCCGACACCGGTCGGCAACCCACCTTCCGCGCCGTGTTCGGCGACGAGCGCCAGGACTACGGACAGGCGCTGAGGCAGCATTACAACCAGCCGAACCGGTACTGGCAGGAACAGCACATCAGCCGGTACGCCAGCAGCCACCCCTGGGAGGACTGGGCAGAGACCTGGGCCCACTACCTGCACATGCGGGACGCGCTGGAGACCGCCGAAGGGCTCGGACTGGTCCTGGAGGACGAGGGCAAGGCCGTCAGTTTCGCCGACCGGGATGACTTCCAGTATCTGCTCAACGCCTGGGTCAAACTGACCATGGCAATGAACAGCATGAGCCGGAGCATGGGGTCACCGGACATGTATCCCTTCACGATCACACCCACCGTCGCCGAGAAACTCGAGGCCGTGCACCGGGAGGTTCACGCGGTGGTCACCGGCGAACGGCGCCCCCCGGGGGGCTGACCCGCGCCCGACCCGGTCAGCCCTCCCAATCGAACCGCGGCAGGTCGTCAAAGAGACGGCGCAGCCCCTCGCCCCAGTGCTTGCGGACGGAGGCAAAATAGGGCGAGTTGTGCTTGTAGCGCAGCATACGGGGGCGCTGGAGCGCGCCCGCCGGATAGATGGCCAGATCGACGGGTGGGCCCACCGACAGGTTGGAGCGCATGGTCGAGTCGATAGAGACCAGGGCGCAGCGCGCGGCATCCTCCAGGCTCAACCCCGGCTCGATAATACGGTCCAGGATTGGTTTGCCGTACTTGGTCTCGCCGATCTGCAGGAAGGGCTGCTCCTCGGAGCAGGTGATGAAATTGCCCTGCGGATAGATGAGGAACGCCCCCGTGGGCTCGTCACCGATCTGCCCGCCCAGGATAAAGGTAGCCTCCAGCGATACGGCACTCATATCCTCGGCAGCGCGGTATTTACGCTGGACCTGCAAACTGACCTGGCCCACGTGATCGGCGGCGTCACTCAGGTGCCGGACCTCACTCAACGGCCCCCCGCTCTCGGCCTCGCGCTGCAGGTGGGTTACCACAGCCTGCGTGGTCGCCAGGTTGCCAGCGCTGAGCAACACCAGTACCCGGTCCCCTTCCCAGACAAGGCTGTGCATCTTACGGAAGCTATTCACATGATCCAGGCCGGCGTTGGTGCGGGTATCGGCGGCGAAGACCAGGCCCGCCTTGAGGGATGCAGCGAGGCAATAGGTCATTGATGATCTCCCGGGCAATATAATGGCGGCGCGATGCCCCCGCGAGCAGCCGGCGTGGGCTCAGGCGCCACTTTAACAGCCCGGAGGCGAAACACGCCCCTCGCGGACCTCTCTGTTTCATGGGGGAGTGAGTGCAGACGGGTCAACGCCGGGCGAAAACCACGTACAATCCACCGCATGATACTTCGAACGCGAACAAAGCAACGGAGTGCGACTATGACCCCAAGACCCGAGCGCAGACAGGGAACCGTCCCGCGCCGGCCCGCGCTGGCCATGCTGGCCGTACTGGGCCTGCTGGCGGGGTGCCAGACCCTCCCCCAGGAGGAGCAACTCTCCGTCTCGGCCTTCGAGCAGCAGCAAACCGCCCAGACCGAGGCACTGCTGGAGGCCCTGGACACCCTGGGCGCCAGCCTGAACCGCCAGCAACAGCAGTTGAGCGCCCTCGGCGAAGGCCTCGGCAGCATTGACCAGCGCCTGACCGACCTGGAGGCCCGAGGCACGGGAACCCCCTCCCCCCTGCCGCTGGCCCAGACCCAACCCTCTGGCGACCGCGAGGACGACCTGGAGGGCAAGGTGGTCCTGGGCGCCGTCGAGTGGCTCGCCTTCCCCGAGCACGGCATGGTGATCGCCGCCCGGGTGGATTCCGGGGCCGCCAGCTCGTCGCTCAACGCCACCGGTATCAGCGAGTTCGAGCGCGACGGTGAGACCTGGGTGCGCTTCACCGTGAGCTACCCGCCGGGCCGGCCCGGCGACGATGACGAGGAGGACAACCGCGAGGTTGAACTCGAGGCCCCCTTGGACAGTCGTATCACCATACGGCAGGCCGCTGGCCGGGAGGAACGCCTGGTGGTGCGCCTGCCGGTGCGGCTGGGCCCCATTGAGGATGAGGCTCGCTTCACGCTGTCCGACCGCGGGCACCTGACCTACGCCACCCTGGTGGGCCGGGACCTGCTGATGGACATCGCCGTGATCGACGTGGCGGAGACCTACCTCCACCCACGCCCCGAGGACGACTGACCCCCGGCCCATGAAACTAGCCCGAAGTTCGCTGTTCTGGATCGCCGCGGTGCTGATCCTGGTGGGCATCGCCCACAGTGTCCACCGCCACCTGGAACACGGCGTCCCCTGGTTCCCCGGCGCCACTGACACGCTCTGGGATATCGAGGCCACCGTGCGGCTGGACGCCAGCGGCGACCCCGTACGCGTCCGGCTGGCCGTGCCCGGCGATGCGCCGGGTTTCAAGCGCGTCGCCGAGCACACGGCCTCCCCCGGCTACGGCCTGAGCTTCGTCGATAATGGCCACCGGCACGCCGAGTGGACCACCCGCGAGGCGGTCGGGCCGCAGGTGCTGTACTACCGGGCGCAGTTCCAGGTCGACCCGACCCTGGGCTCGCGCCACGTGGGCCACCCACCGGAGATCCGGCGCATCGCTTGGAGCCCGTCTCTGCAGGTGGCCTCCGCTCAGGTCCTGCGGAATGCCTACCTGCAGTCCGCCGACGGCTTCAGCCTGGCCCGGGCCCTCGTCCGCCGCCTGGCCGATGCCGACAATCAGAATGCCCAGCTGCTACTCAGTGAATACCCCCCCAGCACCACCCTGGTCCGCCTGCTCAATCAGGCGGAGGTGCCGGCCCGCACCGTCCACGGCCTGGTCCTGGAGGACGGTCGCCGCCGGCAGTCGCTGCAACCCTTTGTCCAGGTCTTCGAGGGCGACGCCTGGCGGCTGTTTGACCCCAAGGGGGGCACGGAGGTGCAGGACGAGGAAGTACTGCTCTGGGAGCAGGCGGGGGGCCCGGTGCTGGTGGTGGAGGGCGGGCGCAACTCGCGGGTGACCTTCTCCATGCTGGAGACCCGGCAGTCCGCCGCCGGTCTGGGGGAGCAGGGTACGGTAACCGATGCGGTGTTCAACCTCTCCATCCACAGCCTGCCGCTGTCCGAGCAGGCCATCTTTCAAAGCATCCTGCTGCTGCCGCTGGGTGCGCTGGTGGTGGTCTTCTTCCGCGTCGTGGTGGGGCTGGAGACCTCCGGCACCTTCATGCCAGTGCTCATCGCCCTCGCCTTTCTGGAGATGAACCTGCTGCCGGGTCTGATCACCTTCCTGTTGGTGGTGGGGGGCGGCCTGCTGATGCGCCAAGCGATGGCCCACCTCAACCTGCTGCTGGTGGCCCGCGTCTCCGTGGTCATTGTCTGCGTCATCGGGTTGATCTCACTGCTCTCGGTGCTGAGCTTCCACCTGGGCTTCACCTCGGGGCTCAAGGTGGCCCTGTTTCCGATGATCATCCTGGCCTGGACCATTGAGCGCATGTCCATCCTCTGGGAGGAGGAGGGCCCGCGGGATGTCTTCAAGCAGGGGGCAGGCAGTCTGATCACCGCGATCGCCGCCTTCTGGCTGATGCAGCTGGGCTGGGTTCAGCACCTGATGTTCAACTTCCTTGGGCTGCAGCTGGTGGTGCTGGCCGGCATCGTACTGCTGGGCAGCTACACCGGGTACCGGCTGCTGGAGCTGTGGCGTTTCCGCCCCTTCCTGACACCGGCCGGGGGCCGCACCTGATGCTGCTGCGCTGGGCCAGGCGCCTGCGCGAGCAGGGTATCGTGGGGCTGAACGAGCGCAATCTCAGCCTCATCAACCGGCACAATCCCCGCGAGCGATTCCCGCTGGTGGATGACAAGCTGAAGACCAAGCTGCTGGCGCGCAAGTACGGTATCGCCAGTCCCGAACTGCTGGGGGTGATCCACAGCCAGGGTGAGATTCGCCGGCTGGAGTCCATCATCCAGCCTGGCCGGGGCTTCGCCATCAAGCCCTCCCGGGGCAGCGGCGGCAAGGGCATCCTGGTCATCCTGGAACACAAGGACGGCTGGTTCCGCAAGGGCAGCGGGCTCTGGGTGAGCCGGCGCGATGTGGTGCGCTACCTCTCCAATCTGCTCTCGGGGCTTTACACCCTGGGCGGCAGCCCGGACGTGGCGATGATCGAGGCGCTGATCGAGTTCGATGAACACTTCGAGTCCTTCACCTTCGAGGGGGTGCCGGACATCCGGGTGGTGGTCTACCGGGGCTATCCGCTGATGGCCATGATGCGGCTGTCCACCCACGCCTCCGACGGCAAGGCCAACCTGCACCAGGGGGCCATCGGCGTCGGCCTGGACCTGGCCAGCGGCCGGGCCACCCAGGCGGTGCAATACGACCGACCGGTGCACCACCATCCCGACACCGGCCGCCGCCTCAACGAGCTCCAGATCCCTGACTGGACCCGCCTGTTGGAGCTGGCCGCCGGCTGCTACGAGATGAGTGGCCTGGGCTACCTGGGCACCGACATGGTGCTGGACCGCCACCGCGGGCCGCTGCTGCTGGAGCTGAACGCCCGGCCCGGACTGGCCATCCAGATGGCCAACCGGTGCGGGCTCGCGCCCCGGGTGGCGCACATCGACGCCCATGAGCGCGAGCGCATCCGCCAGCAGGACGACACGCTCTACCCGCCCGCAGCTCGGGTCGCCTTCGCCCAACGCATCTTTGGTGCCGCGCAAAAACCCGAGCCCGGGGCTTGAGAAAAATCAGCAGCTTTGCAAGAATGCCCGGCTGAAATCGCCGGCACCTCTTCTTCCGAGTGCCCACATACACGTGGCCCCTCGTATAGGCCACCACTGTCAGGAGTGATCCATGCCTGCAATCACCCTCCCCGACGGCTCCCGCCGCGAGTTTGATCATCCCGTCACGGTACGTGACGTCGCCGAGTCCATCGGCAAGGGCCTGGCGCGTGCCGCGCTGGCCGGCCGGGTGGACGGCAGACTGGTCGATCTCAGCCATCGCATCGACGACGACGTGCAACTGGAGATCGTCACCGACCGCGATCCGGACGGCGTGGACATGATCCGCCACTCCACCGCCCACCTGATGGCGCAGGCGGTCAAGGAGTTGTTTCCGGAGGCCCAGGTCACCATCGGCCCGGTGATCGAGAACGGTTTCTACTACGACTTTGCCTACAAGCGCCCCTTCACCGAGGACGATCTCAAGGCCATCGAGAAAAAGATGGAGGAGCTGGCCCGACAGGACTTCGAGGTCCACCGCGAGGTCTGGGACCGCGATGAGGCAATCCGGTTCTTCCTGGAACAGGGTGAGCAGTACAAGGCCGAGATCATCGAGGACCTGCCCGAGCACGAGACCATCTCGGTCTATAAGCAGGGGGACTTCCTCGATCTGTGCCGCGGCCCGCACGTGCCCAACACCGGCAAGCTCAAGGCCTTCAAGCTGCAGAAGGTGGCGGGGGCCTATTGGCGCGGCAAGTCCGACAACGAGATGCTCCAGCGCATCTACGGTACCGCCTGGCCGGACAAGAAGCAGCTCAAGGCCTATCTCCACCGCCTGGCCGAGGCCGAGAAGCGCGATCACCGCCGCATCGGCCGTGCGCAGAACCTGTTCCACCTCCAGGAGGAGGCCCCGGGCATGGCCTTCTGGCACCCGAAAGGCTGGCAGATCTACCTGGAGGTGCAGGAGTACATCCGCCGGCTCACCCGCGGCCACGGCTACCAGGAGATCCACACCCCGCAGTTGGTGGACCGCAGCCTCTGGGAGAAATCCGGGCACTGGGACAAATTCCAGGACAACATGTTCATCACCGAGTCCGAGTCCCGGGACTACGCGGTCAAGCCCATGAACTGCCCCTGCCACGTGCAGGTGTACAACCAGGGCCTGAAGAGTTACCGTGACCTGCCCCTGCGCCTGGCCGAATTCGGCTCCTGCCACCGCAACGAGCCCTCGGGCACGCTGCACGGGCTGATGCGGGTGCGCAACTTTGTGCAGGACGATGCCCACATCTTCTGCACCGAGGACCAGATCCAGCAGGAGGTTGCCGACTTCATCGACCTGGTCTTCAAGGCCTACAACGATTTCGGCTTCGACGACGTCATCATCGCCCTGTCCACCCGCCCCGATGAACGGGTGGGCGAGGACGCCCTCTGGGACAAGGCGGAACACGCGCTGGAGGAGGCGCTGAACCGCGCCGGCCTGGAGTGGCAACTGCAGCCGGGTGAGGGGGCCTTCTACGGCCCGAAGATCGAGTTCACCCTGAAGGACTGCCTGGGCCGCACCTGGCAACTGGGCACCATTCAGGTGGACTTCTCCATGCCCGGGCGCCTGGGCGCCACCTATGTGGCGGAGGACGGCAGCAAGAAGGTGCCGGTGATGCTCCACCGGGCGATCCTCGGTTCGTTGGAACGCTTCATCGGGATTCTCATCGAACACTACGCCGGCGCCCTGCCTCCATGGCTTGCACCGGTGCAGGCAGTCGTGCTTAATATCACGGATCGGCAGGGCGAATACGCCCGTCGGATCGAAAAGCGCTTCCGTGAGCGGGGCTTGCGGGTCGACGCCGACTTGAGAAACGAGAAGATCGGCTTTAAAATCCGCGAGCACACGCTTCAAAAGGTCCCTTACATGCTGGTCGTGGGGGACAAGGAAGTGGAAAACAACACGGTGGCCGTGCGCACCCGAGAGGGTCAGGACCTGGGCTCCATGGCAGTCGACGACTTCCTGCAGCGCCTGGAGTCCGAGATCGCGCGGCTGGGACGCAGCAACTCGGAGGATTAAAGGATCGCTGTCAGACCAAAAAGAGGAGGTGGGCGCAACGCCCCCTCGGACGATCGCAGGCTCAACCGCGCCATCCGGGTTCCGGAGGTTCGGCTGATAGACCAGACGGGCGATCAGGTGGGCATCGTCCCCACCGAAGAGGCTCTTGAACGGGCCGAAGAGGCCGGGATGGACCTGGTCGAGCTGGATGCCAATGCAAAGCCGCCGGTTTGCCGGATCATGGATTACGGCAAGTTCAAGTTTGAGCAGAGCAAGAAGGCTCAAGCGGCGCGCAAAAAGCAGAAGCAGATCCAGGTCAAAGAGGTCAAATTCCGGCCCGGCACCGACGAGGGCGACTACAAGGTCAAGCTGCGAAACCTCCGCCGCTTCCTGGAGGATGGGGACAAGGCCAAGGTCACCCTACGCTTCCGGGGGCGCGAGATGGCCCACCAGGACTTGGGGCTGAAGCTGCTTAACCGGGTCGAGCAAGACCTGGAGGACATAGCCACCGTAGACCAGCGGCCCAAGATGGAAGGCCGGCTGATGGTCATGATGATGAGCCCTCGCAAGGGCAAATAGTTGCCACCCGATCCCCTGGCGCCACCCCGGGGTCAGTACCGGGGGTGGCGTCTTTGTTTGTTATTTAGGGAGTCTGGAATGCCCAAGATCAAGACCAACCGTGGGGCGGCCAAGCGCTTCAAGGCCACTGCCAGCGGCCGCTACAAGCGCGCCCATGCCTTCCACAACCACATCCTGACCAAGAAGGACAGCAAACGGAAGCGCAAGCTGCGCGCCGATGCGCTGGTCGCCGAGGCGGACACCCCCATGATCCGCCGCATGATGCCTTACAGCTAAGCGTTACCGTTCGCCGGGAGTTATCAAGTCATGTCCAGAGTCAAGCGAGGAGTCACTGCCCGCGCCAAGCACAACAAGGTGCTGAAGAAGGCGAAGGGTTACTACGGCGCCCGCCGCAAATCGTTCCGCATTGCGCGCCAGGCCGTCATCAAGTCCGGCCAGTACGCCTATCGCGACCGCCGGCAGCGCAAGCGCCAGTTCCGGGCCCTGTGGATCCAGCGGATCAACGCCGGTGCCCGCCAGCACGGCCTGTCCTACAGCCGGTTCATCAACGGCCTGCAGCAGGCTGGGGTCGATCTGGACCGCAAGGTGCTGGCCGACCTGGCCGTCAACGACAAGGCGGCCTTCGGCGCGCTGGCCGAGAAGGCCCGCGAGGCCCTCGCCGCCTGAGACGCGTCCACCAGCCGTAGGCCGCCAACCGCCCCGCCAATGCCGGGCGGTGATCGGCGGTACGCCGGAACAGGCGAGTCGTCCCGCACCGCGCGGGGCCGAACGGGGGAATGGCCCAGGCCTTCCCCCGTTTTCGGTTCTGACCGCCGGCAATGCTCGCCCTCCGTCCACCGTAACGGGATCAGCATGAGCAGCGATCACGCAAGTCAACTGGAAGCGATGCTGGCCGAGGCCGAACAGGCCGTGGACCAGGCAGAGAACCCGACCGCTCTCGACGCGGTACGGGTCGCTTACCTGGGCAAGAAGGGCCGGCTCACCGAGGCACTCAAGGGGCTGGGCAAGCTGCCCGCCGAGGAGCGTCCGCAGGCCGGCCAGGCCATCAACGCCGCCAAGAAGCAACTGCAGACCCGACTGGAGGCGCGCAAGGCCATCCTGGAGGCCCGTGCCATGGAGCAGGCCCTGGAGGCGGAGCGGCTTGATGTCACCCTGCCCGGCCGCGGCCAGCATCCGGGCGGTCTGCACCCGGTCACCCGCACCCTGGAACGCATCGAACAGCTCTTCGCCGCCGCGGGTTTCCAGGTGGCCGAGGGTCCGGAGGTGGAGGACGATTACCACAACTTTGAGGCCCTCAACATCCCGGAGCACCACCCGGCGCGGGCCATGCACGACACCTTCTACTTCGATGCCCACCACCTGCTGCGCACCCACACCTCGCCGGTGCAGGTGCGGGTCATGGAGAAGGAAGGCGCGCCGCTGCGGGTCATCGCCCCCGGCCGGGTCTACCGCTGCGACTCGGACCTGACTCACACCCCCATGTTCCACCAAGTGGAGGGGCTGCTGGTGGACGAGGGCGTGGGCTTCGCTGATCTCAAGGGGGTGCTCTACGACTTCCTGCAGGCCTTCTTTGAGCGCGACCTGGAGGTGCGCTTCCGGCCCTCCTACTTCCCCTTCACCGAACCCTCCGCCGAGGTGGACGTGCAGTGCGTGAACTGCGGCGGCACCGGCTGCCGGGTCTGCGGTGGTACCGGCTGGCTGGAGGTGCTCGGCTGCGGCGTGGTCCATCCCCGGGTCTTCGAACACAGCCACATCGACCCGGAGCACTGGACCGGCTATGCCTTCGGCATGGGCGTGGAGCGGCTGGCCATGCTCCGCTACGGCGTCAACGACCTGCGCCTTTTCTTCGAGAACGACCTGCGCTTCCTGGCGCAGTTCCGCTGAGCCGGCCGACGCCGGCCCGGCGACCCCTGCCCCGGACAAGGACGGGACTGATCCATGCGAATCAGCGAACACTGGCTGCGTGAATGGGTGGCCGACACCGGCCCCACGGAACAACTGGCCCACCAACTGACCATGGCCGGCCTGGAAGTGGACGGCGTGGAACCCGCCGCCCCGCCCTTTACCGGCGTGGTGGTGGCCCGCATCGTCCGCTGCGAGCCGCACCCCGATGCCGACAAGCTGCGCCTCTGCCAGGTGGACGCGGGCCAGGGCGAACCGCTGCAGGTGGTCTGCGGCGCCCCCAATGCCCGCGAGGGGCTGATGGCCCCGCTGGCCACCGTCGGTGGCGAGCTGCCGGGGGGCCTGACGATCAAGCGCGCCAAGCTGCGCGGCCAGGCCTCGTTCGGCATGCTCTGCTCGGCCCGGGAACTGGGCCTCAGCGAGGACGCCGAGGGCCTGATGGAGCTGCCGGCCGACGCCCCGGTGGGCCGGGACTTGCGTGACTACCTCACCCTGGATGACACCGTCATCGAGGTGGACCTGACCCCAAACCGGGCGGACTGCCTGGGCATGATGGGCGTGGCCCGCGAGGTGGGCGCCCTGTTGGCGCAGCCGGTGCACACCCCGGACATGCCGGCGGAGCGCGCCCGGATCAGCGATGCGGTCCGGGTGACCCTCGATGCCCCGGACGGTTGCGCCCGCTACCTGGGCCGGGTCGTACGCGGCCTGGACCCCCGCGCGGAAACCCCCGTGTGGATGCGCGAGCGGCTGCGCCGGGCCGGCCTCCGCAGCCTCGGGCCGCTGGTGGACGTCACCAACTACGTGCTGATGGAACTGGGTCAGCCCATGCACGCCTTCGACCTGAGCCAGGTCCGGGGCGGCATCCATGCCCGCTGGGGGCGACCGGGTGAGACCCTCACGCTGATCGGGGGCGAGACCATCGAACTCCGCGCCGACCAGCTGGTTATCGCCGATGACGAGCGCCCCCTGGCCCTGGCCGGGATCATGGGCGGAGAGGCGTCCAGCGTCGGCGACGACACCACCGACATCCTGCTGGAGTGCGCCTGGTTCGCTCCCACCGCCATCGCCGGCCGCGCCCGCGCCCATGGTCTGCACACCGACTCCTCCCACCGCTTCGAACGCGGTGTCGACCCGGCCGGCCAGCATCGCGCCATGGAGCGCGCCACCCACCTGCTGCTCTCCATCTGCGGGGGTGAGGCCGGACCGGTGCAGGAGGCGGTCGCCGAGGAGCACCTGCCCCGGCGCCATCCAGTCCGACTGCGGCGCCAACGCATCCGCCTGGTGCTGGGCACGGAGATCGCCGGGGACACCCTTATTGGCATGCTGGAACGGCTGGGCATGCGCGTCGAGACCGGAGGGGAAGGAGTCTGGTGGGTCACCCCACCGAGCTGGCGCTTCGACATCGAACGCGAAGAGGACCTGATCGAGGAAGTGGCCCGCCTCTACGGCTACGATCGGCTGCCCACCCGGCGCCCGCCCATCCCGCTCACCGTGGGTCAGGCCCCCGAGACGCTCACCGGCCTGCCGCGGCTGCGTCAGGCGCTGGTCCAGCGCGGTTACCACGAGGCCATCAGCTACTCCTTCGTGGCGGCGGAGGCACAGCAGGCGCTGGATCCGGAGCACCAGGCCCTGGCGCTGGCCAACCCCATCTCCGCCGATCTGGCGGTCATGCGGACCAGCCTCTGGCCCGGCCTGGTCCAGGCCGCCCGTCACAACCAGAACCGACAGGTGCAGCGTATCCGGCTGTTCGAGACCGGACTGCGGTTCATTGGCGAGGCCGGCGACCTGCGCCAGGAACCGCGCATCGCCGGGCTGGCCCTCGGGCCGGTCCACCCTGAGCAATGGGCGGAGCCCGGGCGCACCCTGGACTTCTACGACGTCAAGGGCGATGTGGAGGCCCTGCTGGCCGCCGGGGGGCGGGCCGGCGCCTTCCGGTTCCAGGCCGACCATCACCCGGCGCTGCATCCGGGCCAGACGGCGCGCATCCTGGACAGCGACCACGACCACCGCCCGGTCGGCTGGCTGGGCGCCCTGCACCCCGCCCGGGCTCGCGAGTTGGACATCCAGGGACCGGTATTCCTGTTCGAACTGGACCTCAGCGCCGTGCAGGCCGGGCATCTGCCCGCCTTCCGCCCGTTGTCGCGTTATCCGGCCAACCGGCGGGACCTGGCGCTGCTGGTCGCGGATGAGGTCCCGGCGCAGACGCTGGTGGACGTAGCCCGTGCCGCCGGGGGGGAGCAACTGGTCGACATCCGGCTATTCGACGTCTACGCCGGGAAGGGTGTGCCGGAAGGCCGGAAAAGCGTTGCCATGGGCTTGATTTTACAGGATTCTTCGCGCACGCTTACTGATGAGGACATGGACCGCGTGTTGGGGCGCGTGGTCGAGCGTCTGGCTCAGGAAGCCGGTGCAGTACTGAGGGGGGAGTAACGGCATGGCGCTGACCAAGGCCGACATGGCCGAACGTCTTTTCGAGGAGGTAGGCCTGAACAAACGAGAGGCCAAGGAGCTGGTCGAGTCGTTCTTTGAGGAGATCCGCCAGGCGCTGGAGGATGGCGTGCCGGTGAAACTCTCGGGGTTCGGCAACTTCGACCTGCGCGACAAGAACGAGCGCCCGGGCCGCAACCCAAAGACCGGCGAGGAGATACCCATCTCCGCCCGGCGGGTGGTGACCTTCCGTCCCGGGCAAAAGCTCAAGAGCCGGGTAGAGGCCTATGCTGGAAACGTCAAACAATCTTGAGCTGCCGCCGATACCGGCCAAGCGCTACTTCACGATCGGTGAGGTCAGCGAGCTGTGTGCGGTCAAACCCCACGTGCTGCGGTACTGGGAGCAGGAGTTCCCGCAGCTCAAGCCGGTGAAACGCCGGGGCAACCGCCGCTACTATCAGCGCCAGGACGTGATTGTCATCCGCCAGATCCGCGCCCTGCTCTACGAGGAGGGCTTCACCATCGGCGGTGCACGGCAGAAGCTCTCCGGCGAGGGGGCCAAGGAGGACGTGAGCCAGACCCAGCAGGTCATTCGCCAGATCCGGGTGGAGCTGGAGGGCGTGCTCCACATCCTCAAGCGCTGAGCCCAACGGCAATTGCAAGGACGGGGTGACTGTTGTAGTATCTCGGCTCTCGCAACGGGGTGTAGCGCAGCCTGGTAGCGCACCTGCATGGGGTGCAGGTGGTCGCAGGTTCGAATCCTGCCACCCCGACCAGACCCCGAAAACGGGCCAGTCACCGATCTCCTGGTGACTGGCCCGTTTTCTTTTTAGTGGCCCTGCCCGCCGCGGGCAAGGCCATTCTTTCCTGCTAGTATGTTCGCCAACATCCGTTCCATTCGGGGTGCGATCCCGCCCCCGCCTGAGGGACCGGTTCGCCGTTCCCCCAGCGAATGCCGGAGGTGGACGCCACAACATGGAAGTACACAACCCCTCTCAGGGATACCCCAACTGGCTGACGCGGCAGCCGCGGTGGCGGGTAGCGGGGGTGGTGGCCCTCAGCTACGGCCTGGCAGTGGCCGCCGGCCTGCTCATCGCCGAACTCTCCCTGCAGATCAGCACCATCTGGCTTGCCAGCGGGATCGGCCTGGTCGCCGTCCTGGTCTGGGGCTACTGGCTGGTACCGGTCCTGCTCGCCACCCACTGGCTGGTCAGTCCGTCCCTGGGAGAGGCCCCCGCCCTGGTTAGCGCCGGCCTTGGGCTGATTGCGGTCGCCGAGATCACCGCCGCCGCCCGGCTGCTGGCCGGCCCGGGACGCCGGCGCCTCCTGGTCTTCGACATCGCCGGCACCGCCCGCTTCGCCCTGATCTGCCTGCTGCTGGTGCCGGGCGGGGGCGCCCTGCTGGCCGCCACCTGGCTGTGGCTGACCGGCACCACACCGGCGGAGCAGTACCTGCTGATGGCCCGCAACTGGTGGTTGAGCGTGGTGTTCGGCATCGTTTGCGTGGTGCCCCTGGCCCACAGCTGGCTGACCCACGGCCTGCCCCGCTTTCACGGCCAGCGGCGGGAGGCCCTGATGGTCCTCGGCGCCCTATTGCTGCCGGTGGGCCTCATCCTGGGTTATCAGCTCAGCCGCGGCAGCCCGGTGGAGGCCCTGTTCTACGGTGCCCTCCCGCTACTCCTCTGGGCCAGCGTCTTCCTGCGCGAGACCGGTGCCAGCACGGCCCTGTCGCTACTGACCCTAAGCGCATTGACCATTAACCAGCTCATGCCCGAGCACGCGGTGCCGGTCTGGAACACCGGCGCGCACATCCTCGCCTTCGGTCTGATGGCCCTGCTGATCGCCAACGCCCAGCGCAACCTGGAGGAGGCGGTGGCCTACCGGGCCCATCGCGTCAACCTGGAGCGGCTGGCCTACCGCGACATGCTCACCGGCCTGAGCAACCGCCACCACCTGTTTCAGGCCCTGCGTGAAGCGATGGTGCGTTGGCAGCGCCAAGGCGCGCCCTTCGCCGTCCTGCTCATGGATCTCGATGCCTTCAAACCGGTCAACGACCGCCATGGCCACCACGCTGGGGATGAAGTACTGCGCGTGATCGCCGCCCGGCTGCGCCACAGCCTCAAGGAGGGGGACCTTGCCGCCCGCTACGGTGGCGATGAATTCGTCCTGCTGCTGAAGGACTGTGAGGATCTGGACGCCGCGCACGCCGTGGGCCGGCGTCTGATGCGGGAGGTGGATGCCCCGATCACTGTGCTCGGGGAGGAAGGCCGCTCGGTGACCGTCGATGTGGGCATGAGCGTGGGCTGCGCCCATATCCGCCAAGGGGCACGGACGGTGGACGGTCTGCTCCAACAGGCCGATCAGGCCCTGTATCAGGCCAAGCGGGCTGGGAAGCACCAGGTGGCCTGCTATGACGCAACCGGCTCAGGGGCGCTGCGCCCGGCCTACGACACGGGGCGCTGACCCCGCGGGTACCACCCGCCTTGGCTATAACCCTACCCCTTATGACGTTAACATACGCCGTTATAACGCCCTGACCGGATAATGGCATCCGCTCCGCCGCCTCAGGAACCACCCGGCCCATGACCAACCTGCCCGTGAGAAAGCTGCTGCCCTGGACCGCCGCCCTGCTGGCTGGTGGGGTAGTGGCTGCCGGTGGTGCGTGGGTGGAGCGCCTGGCCGAGCAGCGGAGCTTGGAGCGCGTCCGTGCCCAGGTCACCGCCGAGGTCTCGGCGCTGCGGGCCCGGCTCGAGGGGGAGCTCAATGCCAACGCCTACCTGGTCACCGGCCTGGCCCACTACGTGGCTGCCCACCCCGAGATCGACGAGGCCAGCTTCCGGACGATGGCCCGCAAGGCCCTGGAACCGGACAGCGCCCTGCGCCACATTACCCTGGCGCCAGACAATGTCATCACCCACGCCTACCCGCTCGAAGGCAACGAAGCCGCCCTGGGCACCGACCTGGCGGCCCATCCGGAGCAAGGCCCCTCGGTGCGGCGGGTGATGGCCGAGAAACGCACGATCGTTGGCGGACCGGTGGAGCTGGTCCAGGGCGGCACCGCCCTGATTGTACGGACGCCGGTCTATACCAATGGTGACTACTGGGGCCTGGCCAGCGTGCCCGTCAACCTGGAGGACCTTTACCGACGGGCCGGGGTGGATACGGCCCGCGAACGCCTGGAGCTGGCCATCCGGGGCTATGACGGCCTCGGTGCGGAGGGCGCCACCTTTCTCGGCGACGAGCGGCTCTTCTATGACGACACCGTGGTTCAAACGGTCTCCTTCGTCGGCAATCAATGGCAGATCGCCGCCACGCCCGAGGGGGGCTGGGCCGTAGCGAGTGCCTTGCCCGCCTGGCGCTCGATCACCTGGGCGGCGGCAGCACTCGGGGCCGCAATGATCACCTGGCTACTCACTCGCCAGTCACTGACCCTGCGGGCATCGGAACAGCATTTCCGCGAACTGGTTCAGGGGGTGAATGGCGTGGTCCTGCGCTGGGGGGCCGACGGCCGCATCCGTTTTATCAACGCCCACGGCGAGCGGCTGTTCGGCTACCGCAACGGCGAGCTGATCGGGCGCAACGTCATCGGCACCGTGGTGCCCCCCGAGGACACCAGCGGCCAGGACCTGGCCGCCCTGATGCAAGCCATTCAGCGCGATCCCGAGGCCCATGCCCTGAACGAGAACGAGGTCATGCGCAAGGACGGCTCCCGCCTCTGGATGATGTGGTCCAACCACGCCCTGCGTGGTGCCGATGGCCGGGTGCGGGAGATTCTCAGCGTGGGCCAGGACCAGACCCGCCGCCGCCAGGCCGAGCTGGACCTGCGCCGGGTCTCCCGTCAGCTCGAAGCCATCATCCACGCCATCCCCGATATCGGCTTCGTATTGGACGAACATGGCCTCTACGTGGACGTCTTCGGAGGCCAGGAGAGTGCGCTGTACCATAAGGGACCGCACCTGTGCGGCCGCACCCTGCACGAGGTCCTGCCACCAGAACAGGCCGACGGCTTCCTGCAACAGATCCACCGTGCGATCGCCGAGAACCGGCAGATCACCTACGAGTACACCCTTGCCCCCCAGAACGTGGAGGGCATCGACGCCGACCAGGGCCCGGAGGGACCCCAGTGGTTCGAGGCGCGCATTTATCCGCTGCCCGCCGATGTGCATGAACACCCGGCGGTGGTCTGGCTGGCCTACAACATCACCGAGCGCAAGCAGGCCGAAGAGCGCATCCGCCACTTGGCGCTGCATGACAACCTCACCGGACTGGCCAATCGGCGGCTGCTGCAGGACCGCCTGCACCAGGCCATCGAGCTCGCCCGCCGTCAACAGCAGCGGGTGGCCCTGCTGTTCGTCGACCTGGACCACTTCAAGCCGGTCAACGACCGTCACGGCCACGCCTTTGGCGACCAAGTGCTCTGTGAAATGGCGCGACGATTGGAGCGCCTGGTGCGGGGCTCCGATACCGTGGCGCGCCTGGGGGGTGATGAGTTCGTGCTGCTGTTACAGCACATCACCACCGCCCGGGACGCCGAGGCCGTGGCCCATAAGGTGGTGGCGACGGCCTCCCAGCCGGTGGTGGTGGATGGCATTGAGTGCCGGTTGAGCGCCAGTGTGGGCATTAGCCTCTACCCCGATCACGGCACGGAGCCCGACACCCTGCTGCGCCTGGCCGACCAGTCCATGTACGTCGTTAAACAAGGCGAGCGGGGCGAGTTCCGACTGGCAGCGCCGATGTAGGGCGCGATTGCCCCACGACCGGACTATTCCTTTAGACTGGTCTAAAGTCCATGGGGTGGCCCACGGGAGCTGCCCGCGCCGATGAAGGGAACCGCCTATGGCCAGTGCCGCCCTGGAGATCACCGCCCCGCCGGAGCCCTATCGCTTCGAGCAGATCCACATCGACGTGGCGCGCAACGCCAGCGATGACTTCAACCCGTTCCACGACAGCCGCAAATGGCGCCTGATCCGCGGCAACCCCTTCGCGGGCCCCATCGCCCTGGGCTTCCAGATGGAGTGCCTGATGGAGTACCGGGTCACGCGACTGCGCGCGGAGGAGGGGTACCCCACCCCCACGTCCGGCTTTCGCAATTATCAGTTCACGTTCGCCGACGTGCTCCGTCCGGGCGAGGCCTTCACCCCGGAGGTGAAACCCACCCGGGAGAGCCAGGATGAGGCGGGCCGGCCCATCCGGACCAACCGGGTGCTCCTCCGCAAAAGTGGGGGCCTGGCCCTGATGGGCACCATCCGCGACAGCGCCACGCCACAATGCTCGGTGGCCCGGAGCGGGCTCGACCTGGTGGGCGCCAGCCCCGGGCAATTGAACCACGCCCCCGACCGCCGCCCGCTGGCCGACAGCGGCTGGTTTCTCAAGCGCAAGTACCTGATGAACGGTAACGCCAAGAACCTGATCTCCGCCTCACTGGGGGATCAGGCCTGGTACTTTGACGAGATCGAACACCGGATCAACTTCCCGGACATGGTGCCCGCCTCGCTGATCTCCTGTGCGCTGCTGGAACGGGCCGACAGCATCGGCTTCAACTTCTACGCCGACCCCATGGTCTACACCGCCCACCACATCAGTGTCGACCAGGCCCTGGCGCGGGTGCTGCGCAGCAACGACCGGCTGCACATCCTGGTGGATGAGCCGGAGGTGCTTACCCCGGGCGGGGGGCTGCACGGGCGTGCGCCGGAGCAGCACCGCCATCGCTGCCTGGGCCTGCTCCGCGACGGCCGGGTGCTGTTCGGGGCCGAGGTCCTGCTGGCTCCGCTGCAGGCCATCGTCGGCCGGGATCAGGCCACACCCCGGTCGCGGCCGGCCTGAACCTGTCGCTCGAGCTTCGGGGCCTGGCGCACATGGCGGCCGGACAAGGCAAAGCCGGTGACGGCCTCGCCGCTGTAGTGCACCAGGGTGCGGCCCTGCTCATCGTGCGCCTCCTCGCGCCAGACGCCCTCCTGCCACGGCGTCCAGACCGCCAACCGGCAGGAGGGCGTCTTGATGCGCACCGTGCCGGGCTCCGGGGTGTAGTGGTCGCGCTCGCCTGCCAGGCAGGCGGCGATCACCTGCGCCTGGGCCTTCAGCGGCTGCACATAGGGCAGCAGGTGGCCGGTGTGCTCGCTGCAGTCACCCAGCGCCCGTATCCCCGGGTCGCTGGTCCGTAATTGACCGTCCACTTGGATCCCCTGCCCCACCGACAGCCCGGCCCGGGTCGCCAGATAGGTGTTTGGGATCAGGCCCAGGGCACTGACCACCACGTCCGCGGCCACGACCCCACCATCGTCCAGCATCACCCGATAGCCCCCATCCGCGGCCCGGTCCACCGCGTCCACGGTCCGGCCCATGTGCAGCGCCACGCCCTTGTCATCCAGCGCCAATGCCAGGTCCGCGCTCAGGGGCACGGGCAGCAGCCGCGCCAGCGGCCGCTCGGCGATGTCCACCAGAGTCACCGCATGGCCGGCGCCGGAGAGGTCCTCTGCGAACTCGCAGCCAATCAGCCCGGCACCGAGGATAAAGACCCGTGCCGAGTCGTGGACATCCACCCGTTCACGGAGCCGCCGGTAATCGGCCAGGTCGTTCACCTGCAGCACGTCGCCGGCCGCGTCCCCCGCCAGCCTCGGGCGGGGCTGGCGGGCGCCGCAGGCCAGGACCAGGTCACCGAAGGGGATACCGCCACGCGGCGTGATCAGGCGGCGCCGGTCGGTGTCGATGCGCAACGCCCGGGTACGGGCCAGCAGATTCACCCCCAGGGCCCGGGCCTTGTCCTCGCCGGTCGCCTGAATGAGCTCATCCGGGCCCCGCCCACGCGCGGCCGCCGCCGACAGCTGGGGCTTGTAATAGACGTCCCCGTTACATTGGGTCACGAGGGTGATGGCGCGGCCCTCGTCCTGGGCCCGCACCCCCTCCGCCACCGCCCAACCAGCCATACCGGCCCCGACAATAACCACCGGGTGCGGGTCCTGACCCGGCCCCGGATCCTGTGGGCGCGCCGACCCCGTGCGGATCTTGGGGCTGCCCCCGCCGTCGTCGCCCTCCTCAAGGAGATCCAACTCGACCTTGCGCATCCCGCAGTCGGGGCATTCCCAGTCATCCGGGATGTCCTCGAAGCGGGTGCCGGGAGGCAGACTCCCGTCAGGATCGCCCTTGGCCTCGTCGTAGATATAACCGCAGACGCGGCACAGGTAGCGTCGGTAGGGTCTGCCCATGGCTCCTCCCTCGGTCAGGTGGCCCCGAGGCGCTCCAGCTCCTCACCCAGCGGCCCAAAATGCTTGCCCAAATAGCGGTTGACGCGCCCCTGAGTCTCACGCATCGCGCGCATGATGTCGATGCGGTGCTGATGAGCCGACCCCGTTAATGACGGGCAAGCGGCGCCGCCGGCATCTGTATTTCATATTCTGGAATGTATTATAATAATGCCAGCGTATGCGATCCCACACGCCGAACACCACCCGTGAGAGCCCCCATGTCCCGTATCCGCCCAGAAAAGCGCGACCTCCTCGAACAGCTGGCCACCCTGGGCAAGGCCCTGGGGCACCCCTACCGCCTGGAGCTGCTGGAGTACGTGGCCCAGGGCGAACGCACCGTGGAGGCACTGACCGAGCTCACCCGGCTGCCGGTGGCCACGGTGTCGCAACACCTCCAACATCTGCGCCGGGCCGGCCTGGTCCGGCCACGGCGGGAGGGAAAGTACGTCCACTACCGCATCACCGACGACAACGTGGTCGGCCTGCTGGCGGCATTACGTGGGGTGGCGGAACACAATATCGTGGAGATGCAGCAGTTGCTCGAGAGCTACTTCGAGGGGTCACAGACGTTGGAGGCGATCCACGCCGACGACCTCACCGCGCGCCTTCGTGACGGCCTGGTAACCCTGCTCGACGTCAGGCCCGAGCAGGAGTACCGGACCGGGCACCTGCCGGGGGCCATCAACATCCCCGCCGCGGAGCTGGAGCGCCGGTTGCGCGACCTCCCGCCGGATCGCGAGGTCGTCGCCTACTGTCGCGGCCCCTACTGCGCCCTCGCCCACAAGGCGGTGCGGGTGCTGCGCGAACACGGGCTGCAGGCCCGGCGCCTGGCCGACGGCTACCCGGAATGGCGGGCGGCGGGCCTGCCGGTGGAGGAGCACTGATCGCACCACCGGCAAGGCCGGACCGGCCACCACCCGATATGGATGATCACCGGCGCGGTGATGCCATACTGACAGCGTGAACACGCAAAGCCCGCACACAACGCCGCCGCTCTCGGTGATCGTGCCGGTATTGAACGAGGCCGGCCAGATCCCCGCCCTGGCCCGCAACCTGCGTAGTACTGCGCTGGCCCCGGGGCATGAGATCTTGCTGGTGGACGGCGGCAGTCACGATGACACGCCGGCGGCAGCGCAGGCCCACGGGCTGCGGATGATCACGGCCACGGCGGGCCGTGCCCGCCAGCTCAACGCGGGCGCCCGGGCCACCCGCCACCCGCTGCTGCTGTTTCTGCATGCCGATACCCGGCTGCCCGCCGGTGCCGACCGCCTGGTGCAACAGGCATTGGGCGCTCCGGCCCCGGTCTGGGGCCGCTTTGATGTCACCATCAGCGGTCGACACCCGCTGCTCCCCGTGGTTGCCGCACTGATGAACCGGCGCTCACGGCTCACCGGCATCGCCACCGGCGATCAGGCGCTGTTCATGCGCCGTGAGGCCTTCGACGCGGTCGGCGGTTTCCCCGACCAACCGCTGATGGAGGACATCGAGATGAGCCGACGCCTGAAGCGGCTTGGCCCCCCCGCCTGCCTGCCCGAGCAGGTGCTCACCTCGGGCCGGCGCTGGGAGCGCCACGGCGTCGCTGCGACCATTCTGCTTATGTGGCGCCTGCGTTTCGATTACTGGCGGGGGGTGCCGGCCGACCGGCTGGCACAGCGTTATCGATGACCCCGACCGTGCACACGGTGGTCTTTGCCAAGGCCCCGCGCCCCGGCCGGGTGAAGACGCGCCTGATCCCAGCCCTCGGCCCGGCGGGCGCCGCCGAACTCGCCGCCCGGCTGTTGGCCCACGCGCTGGCTCAGGCCCTCCGGGCGGACCTGGGACCGGTGGAGCTCTGTCGCAGCCCGGATGACGACAGGGCCTGGGGGGCAGTGGAACTGCCCCCGGGGCTGATCCTCAGCGGCCAAGGCGACGGCGATCTGGGTGCCCGGCTAGCCCGTGCCGCCGGACGGGTGATCGCCGGCGGCCGACCGGCACTGTTGATGGGCACCGATTGCCCCGCTCTGACCGCCGACCGATTGCACGCCATGGCGCGCGCGCTGGGCGATGCCGATGCGGCGATCACACCGGTGGCGGACGGCGGCTACGCCGCCCTTGGCTTCAACCACTGCCACCCGGACCTCTTTCGGGATGTGCCCTGGAGCACCCCCACGGTCTGCCAGGTGACCGCCGCCCGCCTCAGTGCCCTGGGGTGGTCCCTGCACCACTGCCCCACCCTGCACGATATCGACGAGCCCGGCGATCTACGCCACCTGCCGCCCGATTGGCCCGAATACCGGCCGTGACCCCCTGCGGCAACCCGCCACAGGGCGGGCATTTGACCGCGCCCCAGTCACATATTATCTTTCATGAATATATTGATTCACTGAGCGATTGGATGCCGCTCCAACGCAAGAATACGGAGGAGCCCTCATGCTGCAACGCCTGCCCCACACCCCACCGGAGCAGTACTCACCGCTCTATTTCCTGGCGGCCCTGGGCGCCGGGGGATTGGGTGTTGCCTTCTTCATGTGGCTGATGCACTGGATGCCCTACAGCGAAACCCCCATGCCGGTATTCGACGAACTGATCGGCGTCCTGGGCCAGGGTCCGCTCTACCAGCAGCTGGCCCTAATCGGGGCGTGGCTCGGCATCGCCTATTTCTCGGTCCTGCACTTTCGGTTGCTGGCCTGGAACCTAAAGAGCTTCCAGGCCTTTCGACGCACCGCCGCCTACCGGGCGCTGCGCGAGAGCAACGCGGAGACCCAATTGCTCGCCGGACCGCTGACGCTCGCCATGAGCATCAACGTCGGCTTCGTGCTGGGCATGGCCTTCGTCCCCGGCCTTTGGCAGATTGTCGAGTGGCTGTTCCCGATGGCCCTGCTGGCCTTCCTGGCGGTCGGCGTCTGGGCGCTGATGCTGCTGCGCGATTTCTGGGGGCGAGTGCTCACCGAGGGCAATTTTGATTGCACCAAGAACAATAGCTTCGCCCAACTGCTGCCGGCGTTCGCCTTGTCCATGATCGGGGTCGGGCTGGCCGCCCCCGCGGCCATGAGCGAGAACAGCCTGACCGTCCTGGTCAGCCTGGTGCTCTCGAGCTTTTTCATCGTCACCGCCATCATCAGCGGCACCGTGCAACTCATCCTGGGAATAAGGGGCATGCTCGACCAGGGGGCCAACCCAGAGACCGCACCCAGCCTCTGGATCGTGGTGCCCATCCTGACGGTCCTGAGCATCGCCCTGCTGCGCCAGGGTCACGGTATCGAGGTGCTCGGTGACGGGGTCGGTGGGGTACAAGGGTTTGGCCTGCTGACGACGCTACTGATGGCCCAGGTCGCATTCGGGCTGCTGGGTTGGGTGGTCCTGCGCCGGTATGGCTATTTCCGACGGTTTGTCACCGGGTCGGAGCGCTCACCCGGCAGCTACACGCTGGTCTGCCCCGGTGTCGCCATCACCGTCATGCTGCACTTCTGGGTCAATGTCGCACTGGCCGACAGTGGTGCCATCGCGGCGTACGGCGGTCTCTACTGGACGATCACCGGGGTCGCCCTGGCCTTCCACGCCGCCACCATCTGGCTAGTGATGCAACTGAACCGAAAGCATTTTGGCAACGCCGCCAGCCGCCCGAGCCCCGCGCGGGCCTGACCCCACCCGGTGCGCGGGTTCGGGTATTACGGATACTCCCCGGTGTAGGATTCCAGGATACTGACAGTCAAATCCTACGCACCGGGGGAACCCATGCCGCGCCGGCTCATCCGCAAAGCACTCATCGTCCTCGGGCTGACCCTGGTCATCGCCCTGGCCTGGGCCTTGCGCGACCACCTGCAGGTGGACGTGTTGCGGGCCACACTGGATGACCTGGGGCCCTGGGCGCCCCTGGCCTTTATGGGGGCCTACGCGATCGCGGCGGTGGGCTTCGTCCCCGGTTCGGTCTTCACCCTCGCCGGGGGTGTGCTCTTCGGCCCGCTCTGGGGCACGCTCTACAGCCTGATCGGGGCCACCGTGGGTGCCGGACTGGCCTTCCTGGTGGCCCGCCATCTGGCCGCTGACTGGGTGGCACGCAAGGCCGGTGGCCAGCTCGGCCGCGTCATCGCCGGGGTGGAGCGCGAGGGCTGGCGTTTCGTCGCCCTGACCCGGCTGGTGCCACTGTTCCCCTTCAACCTGCTCAACTACGCCCTGGGGCTGACCCGCATCCCGCTCGCCCACTACCTGATCGCGACGTTCGTCTGCATGGCCCCCGGGGCACTGGCCTACACCTGGCTCGGCTACGCGGGCGCCGAGGCCATCGCTGGGGGCGAGCGCGCCATCCAGGCGGTGCTGATCGCCCTGGCCCTGCTGGCGGTGGTGCTGTTTCTGCCCCGTCTGATCCGCCGCATCCGCCGGCAGCCGTTGCCCGATGAGAAACCGGCCACCGGGGGGGATGCATGAAACAGGATCTGATCATTATCGGTGGCGGCGTGGGGGGGCTGGTGACCGCCAGTGTCGCCGGTCAGCTCGGGGTGAAGACCGTGCTCATCGACGCCGGTGCCAATCTGGGCGGCGACTGCCTGCACTACGGCTGTGTGCCTAGCAAGACGCTGATCCGCTCGGCCGAGGTGGCAGCCCTGACCCGCCGCGCCGGGGAGTTCGGCCTGCAGGCCGAACTGGGCCCGGTGGACCTGGGCGCGGTCATGGACCGGGTCCGGCAGGTGATCGACCAGATCCAGGTCCACGATGACCCGGACCGCTTCCGCGGTTACGGGGTGGACGTCCGGTTCGGCCACGCCCGCTTCCTCGACCGCGACACCGTCAGCGTCGACGGTGAGCGGCTCCAGGCCCGCCGCTTCGTGATCGCCACCGGATCCGCGCCGGCCGTCCCCCCGGTGCCGGGGCTGGCCGAGGCGGGGTTCCACACCAACGAGACCATCTTCCAACTGCGCACCCTGCCGCGCCGGCTGGCGGTTATGGGCGGCGGTCCGATCGGTATTGAGCTGGCCCAGGCCTTCAGCCGGCTCGGCAGCCAGGTCACGGTGGTGGAGATGGCCGCACAGATCCTGCCCCGGGACGACGCGGAGCAGGCCGCGGAACTGCGCTCGGTGCTGGACGCCGAGGGCATCACCGTGCACACCGCCACCACCGTGGAACGGGTGGAGCAATCGGAAGGGATCACCCGGCTGGCCTGTCGCAACGGCGAGAGCCACTGGACGGTGACGGCCGACGCCCTGCTGCTGGCGGCCGGGCGCAAGCCCAACCTGGATCTCGGCCTGGAGGCGGCCGGGGTGGCCTACGGCCCGCGCGGCATCCGGGTGGACCGGCGCCAGCGCAGCAGCGTCCGCCACATCTACGCCGTGGGGGACTGCTGCGGGCCTTACCCCTTTACCCACATGGCCGAGTACCAGGCCGGAATTGTCATTGCCAACGCCCTGTTCCGCATCCCGAAAAAGGTGGATTACCGGGTCGTGCCCTGGGTGACCTACACGGCCCCTGAACTGGCCACCGTCGGGCTGACCGAGGACGAGGCCCGGGCCCGCAATCTCAAGGTAGAGGTGCTGCGCTTCCCCTTCCGTGAGGTCGACCGGGCCCTGGCCGAGGGCGAGACCGCCGGACAGGCGAAACTGATCGTGCGCCGGGGCCGCCTGGTGGGGGCCAGCGTGTTAGGTCCGCACGCCGGCGAACTGATCCACGAGGCGGTGCTGGCCATCCAGGCCCGGCTGCGGGTGGGCACCCTGGCGGCGGCCATACACGCCTACCCCACCCTGGCTCAGGTCTTTCGGCGGGCGGTGAACACCCGCTACACCGAGCAACTCTACAGTGACAGAACGCGAAAACTGGTTGCCTTCCTGCAGCGCTGGCTGCCGGGGCGCTAGCCGCGCCCGCCACCATCAGACGGAGGTTTCATGAGCGCCACCTTTCCGCAACTGCAACCGACCACCTTCCCGGCCATCCGTCGCCGGCGGCTGGAGACCCTGCAGGTGAACGTCGGCTACGTGTGCAACCAGACCTGCTTCCACTGCCACGTCAATGCCGGCCCCAACCGCAAGGAGAAGATGGACCGCGCCACCGCCGACCTGGTGCTAGCCTATCTGCGCCATTCCGGGGCGCGCACCCTGGATCTCACCGGCGGGGCGCCGGAGCTCAACCCGCAGTTCCACTACCTGGTGGAGCAGGCCCACGGGCTCGGCGTGCAGGTGATGGACCGCTGCAACCTCACCGTGCTGGAGCAGCCTGGACAGGAGGGTCTGGCCAACTTCCTCGCCGCCCACCGGGTGGAGGTGGTGGCCTCGCTGCCCTGTTATTCGGCAGACAACGTCGACAGCCAGCGCGGCGAGGGGGTCTTCGAGCAGAGCATCCGCGGCCTGCGGCAGCTCAACGCGGTGGGCTACGGCCAACCCGGCAGCGGACTACCCCTGAACCTGGTCTACAATCCCTTGGGCGCCACGCTGCCGCCACCCCAGGACCAACTGGAGGCGGACTACAAACAGCACCTGGCGGACGAGTTCGGCATTGTCTTCAACGGCCTGTTCACCATCACCAACATGCCCATCCACCGCTTCGCCAAACAGCTCTACAAATCAGGACAGTACGAGGCCTACATGGCCTTGCTCAAGTCCGCCTACCGGCCGGAGAACCTCGCCAACGTCATGTGCCGTAGCCTGCTCAGCGTGGACTGGCGCGGCTACGTCTACGATTGCGACTTCAACCAGATGCTGGCCATTCCCCTGGGCGCTGGCCACAGGCCGCGCAGCCACCTTCGGGATCTGATCGGGCGTGATCTGAGCGGCGAGCCGATTGCCGTCGCCGATCACTGCTACGGTTGTACCGCTGGCCAGGGGTCCAGCTGCGGCGGGGCGCTCTGAGCCGCCCGCCTCCTGCTAGACGGCCCCCTGGCCGAGAGCCTGACCACACGCCGGTCCCGGCGGCCACGCACATCGCACGGATCACCTGACCGACCTGATGACCCCCTTTCCCCGCCGCTCCTGATCCGGTCAGGCCCCGCTCAGTTGCTGCGCCACCGCCGGTAGCACCGCATCGCAGGGGGCCTCGACCTTGAACCGAAGCAGCCCGTCAGCGCGGGTGCGGCCCTGGTTGATGGCGACCACCGGCTTGCCCTGGGCCGCCGCCTCGCGTGCGAAGCGGTAGCCTGACCAGACCACCAGTGACGAACCCACCACCAACACGGCGTCGCTGATGGCCAGCGCCGCACGCACCGCGGTCACTCGGGCGGAGGGCACGCTCTCACCGAAGAAGACCACATCCGGTTTCAGCACCCCGCCGCAACCGTGGCAATGGGCGATCCGGAAGTCGTCGTAAACGTCCTCATCCAGCTCCGCATCGCCATCCGGGTTGAGCCCATGGACCGCCGCGACCCAGCCGGGATTGAGCGCGCTCAGCTCCGCCTGCAGCGACTCACGCGGCTCCCGTCGTCCACAATCCTGGCAGACCACCTCGGAAAGGGTGCCGTGCAGCTCAGTTACCGATGGGCTGCCCGCCTTGTGGTGCAGCCGGTCCACGTTCTGGGTCACCAGGCCGCCGAGGTGGCCGGCCTGCTGCAGCGAGGCGAGAGCGCTGTGGGCGGGGTTGGGCCGGGCCTGCTGCATGCGCGGCCAGCCCAGATAACTGCGAGCCCAGTAACGGCGCCGGAGCCGGTCGCTGCCCATGAAGGCCTGGTACTGCATCGGCTGGCGATGCACCCAGCGACCCTCGCGGTCCCGGTAGGCCGGGATGCCAGAACCGGTGCTGATGCCGGCGCCGGTCAGCACCAGGGTCCGGGGATGGCGCAGCAGGAACGCGGCCAGCGCCCCGGCGTCCGCCACAGGGACATCCACCTCCGGCCAGCGGCGCACATCGGGCATGCGGATCGGTACTGCAGCACTCATTCACCGACCTCCGGTCAGACGGTTCCCTGAGCCCTGTGGACTCAGGACTCCAGTACGTAGTGGCCCGGCGCATCAGCCAGCGGCGGATACCCCGCGTTACCCATCGATGGCGGCGCGACCCGGTCACCGCTGCGGGCGGACAACCAGGCGTGCCAGTCCTCCCACCAAGACCCGGGGGTCTTTGCCTGGTCCGCCTTCCAGGCATCGGGGTCGGTGACACCCGTGGCGTCCCCCGCCCAGTAGCTGCGCTTGGGCGGATCCACCGGCGGATTGACGATACCGAAGATGTGCCCGGAGGTGCTCAAGACCCCGCGCGTCGCGCCGCGCACCCGCCCGGGCAGCCGGAAGACCTGGCGCCAGGGAGCGATATGGTCGTCCACCGTCGCCACACAGTATAGCGGTTGGTCGATACGGCCCAGGTCAATGGGCCGCCCGGCGAGCACAACGCCGTCCGGCTCGCGCAGGCGGTTGTGCAGATAGCACTGGCGCAGGTACCAACTGTGCATGGCCTTGGGCAACCGGGTGTTATCCGTATTCCAGTACAGCACATCGAAGGGGGCCGGATCCCGCCCGTGCAGGTAATTATTGATGTAGTACTGCCAGATCAAGGTATTGGGCCGGAGCATGCGGAAGGAGAAGGCGAGGGCCTCCCCCGGCAAATAGCCGTGACCGTCCATCAGCCGGTCCAGCGCCTCCAGCGACTCCTCGCTGATAAAGGCACCGATCTCACCCGGGTCTTCGAAGTCCACGAGCGTGGTGAAGGTGGTCCAATGGGCGATGGGGTTGCCGGCCGCCCCCTCCGGCCCCCGGTTGGACCAAGCCATATAGCAGCTCAACAGGGTCCCGCCGATGCAGTAGCCGGCCGCATGCAGGGCCGGTGCGCGGGTGATCTCCCGCACCGCCTGCACCGCCGGGTCGAGCCCTTCGGTGAGGTAGTCCTCGAAGTGCAGGTCGCGCATCTCGGCGCCCGGGTTCTTCCAACTGATGAGAAAGACCGTGTAGCCCTGCGCCACCAGCCAGCGCACCATGCTCTTGCGCCGGTTGAGGTCGAGGATATAGAACCTGTTGATCCACGGCGGCACGAAGAGCAGCGGAGTCGCATAGACCGTGTCGGTGGCCGGCCGGTACTGGATGACCTCCACCAGCCGGTTGCGGTAGACCACCTGCCCCGGGGTCTCGGCGATATTGCCCCCGACCCGGAAGGCCTCCCGATCGGTCATCGGCAGTTCACCGGTCAGCAGATCGCTCAGAAACCGCTGCAGACCCTGGCCAAGACTCTCACCGCCGGTCTCAATGACCCGTTGCAGCGCCTCCGGATTGCTCAGGAAGCAGTTGCCGGGCGCCACCGCATCCACCCACTGACGGGTCCAGAAGGCCGCGCGCTGCAACGCACGAGGATCCATGTCGGGCGTTTCATAGAGCGCGTCCATCAGCCAGCGCGTATGGACCAGGTAGGCCTGCATCATCCGGTTGAGCAGCGCATTACCCTCCCAGGCCGGATCGCTGAACCGGATATCCTCCGGGTGCGGCGTCTCCACGGCCTGCCGGGGCAACCCGAGCGCCTGGCGCCAGAACGTCTCGGTGAGCGCCGCCCCATTGGCGGCGCAGCGCAGCGCCATGCTCTGCACATGGTCGGGCTGGCGCAGCCAGCGGCGACCCAGCTCCGCGTAGGCCCCCGTCACCCCCCAGGGGTCCAGGATCCGCCGGTGCCCCGGTTTGTCGTCCCCTGCCATTACACCCCCTGCTTTAGGCCTAATCCTGGTCCACTCCAGGGTATTCGCACCGGGCACCGAGGTCCAGCGGCAAGGCGCCCGCCAACCTTGCGCACGGTCAGTTCGCCGGCACCGTCTGTCGGCGCAATCCTGTCAGCCAATAGCCCGCCAGGGCCAGTACCGCCGCCAGCGATGCCAGGTAGGCCGCCCAGCCGAGGCTGTGGTAAATGAAGCCGGGTATGAAGGAGCCCACTGTGCCACCCGCATAATAGAAGGCGATATAGAGGCCATTCACCACGCCCCGCTGTTCCCCAGCCCGCTGGTTGAGAAAACCGGGGGCCAGCGAATGGATGAGAAACATGCCTCCGCAGAAGACAAACATGCCGGCGAAGATCAGCCACAGCGAATGCCCCAGGAAGAAGAGCAGGGAGCCGGCGAAGATCACTGTCCCCAGCAGCATGGTGTTGACCGGCCCGCCGATGCGCCCCGCGATCCGCAGGGAGAGCAGCGAGGTGACCACGCCCATGAGGTAGCCGGAGTACATCAGGGCGATCCCGGTCTCGTTCATGCCACTGCCCAGCTCCACCAGGCGGAAGGGCAGGAAGTTCAGCAATGAGGCGAAGACGTAGAAGGCGCAGAAGATCACCCCGTACAGCCGCAGGAAACTGGGCTGACGCAATACCGCCACCACCGTCCCCGCACGCAGCTTCTGAAAACTGACCGGCGGGTCGGCGTCCAGCCGTCGCAGCAGCAGCACGCAGACGGTCAGGGCGAGCCCCAGGAATAGGAACGACCAGCGCCAGCCAAAGCCGGTGGAGATCAGACCGGACAGCGCCCGGCCGAGGAACCCGCCCAGCACCGTCGCCGCCACGTAAAAGGCCATCACCCGGGCGATGCGACCCGGTCCGGCGCTGGCCGAGAGATAGGTCATGAGCGCGGTGAGGATGGCCGGGATCAGCAGGCCCTGCAGCAGCCGCAGGAACAGGAACAGCTCGAAGTGGGTGACGAAGAAGATCAGGTACTCGGTGACCGCCAGCAGGGCGGTGGCGCCGATCAGCAGGCGCTTGGCCGAGAACCGCTGGAGGACGAAGCCGTAGGCCACCGGGGCGATGGCCAGGGGCAGCAGGGTCACGGTAATGAGCAGCGAGGCCCGGGTCTCACTGACGTCAAACGCCCCCTGCAGCACCGGCAGCAGCGGCTGCGGGGCGTAAATGGCGGAGAAGGCCAGCAGGGTACAATAGACAGCAATCAGTAACTGGGGGATACGCAAGGGTACCGCGGCTCCTCACGCATCACCGGCCACGGCCCGCTTGTGCGCGCGGGCGAAGTCCATCATCCGGCCCAGCGAGACACGGGCCTTCTCGGCCACCGCCTCGTCCACCTGGATCTCGTTGTCGCCCCGCTCCAGCACCCGGAGCAGGCTGTGCAGGCCGTTCAGGGCCATCCAGGGGCAGTGGGCGCAGCTTGAGCAGGTGGCCCCACGGCCGGCCGTGGGGGCCTTGAGCAGCACCTTGTCCGGGGCCGACTCCAGCATCTTGTGGAAGATGCCGGCGTCGGTGGCGACGATAAACTCGCGGGCATCCATGGTGGTCACCGCCTCCAGCAGCTTGGAGGTGGACCCCACCACATCGGCCTGCTCGACCACCGCGCGGGGTGATTCCGGGTGGACCAGCACCTTGGCCTCGGGGTGTTCCCCTCGCAGTTTCTCCAGTTCCAGCCCCTTGAACTCCTCGTGGACGATACAGCTGCCATCCCACAGCAGCATGTCGGCCCCGGTCTCCCGCTGCAGGTAGTCGCCCAGGTGTTTGTCCGGACCCCAGAGGATCTTCTCGCCCCGCGCCTTCAGATGGTTGATGATGTCCAGGGCGATGCTGGAGGTCACGACCCAGTCGGCACGCGCCTTCACCGCCGCCGAGGTGTTGGCGTAGACCACCACGGTGCGGTCGGGGTGCCGATCACACCAGGCGGAGAACGCGTCCGGCGGGCAGCCCTCGTCCAGCGAGCAGGTGGCCTCCAGGTCGGGCATGAGCACGCGCTTCTCGGGGGTGAGGATCTTGGCCGTCTCGCCCATGAATCGCACCCCCGCCACCACCAGGGTGGAGGCCTCGTGCTCGGCGCCGAAGCGAGCCATATCCAGGGAATCGGAGACATAGCCGCCGGTCCGGTCCGCCAGGATCTGCAGGTCCGGATCGGTGTAGTAGTGGGCCACCAGCACGGCGTCACGTTCGCGCAACAGGTCGCTGATACGCTCCATCAAGCGGTCGCGCTCACTACCGCTCACCCGTTCCGCCGCCTGCTGCGGCTGCTCACGAAAATACCGAGGGCGTTCCATGCGGATGGCCTGCGCCTTGCTCATAATCAACCTCCGGCCCCGGGGCCGCCGTTGCTACCTGATGATCCGCACCTCACCCGGGCTTTTCGCCCGGTACAGGCGCGCGGGGCGATGATTGCCGCCGTTATACCGTTTTCCGGTGTCCTCCAGGCAGTCCAGGGCCTGCAGGCGTTTGCGGAAGTTCCGCTTGTCCAGGCGCTCGCCCAGAAGGGTCTCATACACACCCTGCAACTCCGACAGGGTAAACGCCTCTGGCATGAACTGCAGGGCGATGGTGGAGTAGTGGAGCTTGCCGGACAGCCGGCGCCGCGCCATCCCTACGATCTGCCGGTGGTCGAAGGCCAGCGGGGGCAATTCATCCTCCGGGAACCAGTCCAGCCGCTCCACCCCGCCGCGCACGTGCAGCCGGTCGTAAGGGACCAACGCATAGTAGGCCACCGTCAGGACCCGCCCCCGCGGGTCGCGCCCCGGCTGGCCAAAGGTGTAGAGCTGCTCCAGATACACCCCCTGGACCCCGGTCTTCTCCAGCAGGATGCGCAGCGCGCTGTCCTCCAGGGCCTCGCCCTCGCCCACCAGACCACCGGGCAATGACCAGAGCCCGGCGTAGGGCGCATTCTGCCGCCGCACCAGTAGTACGCTCAGCCGCCCGGCCCGGATGGTGAAGATCACCACGTCGGTGCTGACGGCGGCGTTGGTTTTCGGAGCAATCTGCATGTTCTTGACTGCCGTGGCAAGGAATGAAACTTAGTGTCTGTATGACACTATGTCAATCGGTTCGTTCCCCGCCGCCGGGAGGCCCACCCGGTGCGTCACCGCCACGACCGCGGCGCTCCCCGGAACAGCACCGGCCCTGCTAGGGCTGTGGCACCAGGCCGTAATCGCGCTCGATAATCAGGCTCACCCAGTCCAGTGGGCTGAAGGGCATACCGGCCAACAGGCCCGCCCCCAGGGCCATGGCCGCCGTGGTCAGGGTCGGCCACAGGAGCCAGCCGTGGGTCTCCCCTGGCCCCAGATCGCGCTCGTTCGGCCACTGGTCCGGGGGCGGGCGAAACCAGATGCGGTGCAGGACCGGCAGGAAGTAGGCCGCATTGAGCAGCGTGCTGGCCACCAGCACCGCGATGAACGCCGGCATGCCCGCCTCCACCATGCCGATGCCCAGGTGCCACTTGCTGATGAAACCGGCCAGCGGCGGTGCACCGATCATGCCGAAGGCCCCCAGGGTGAAGGCCGCCATGGTGAGCGGCATGCGCCGACCGGTGCCGTCCAGGTCGCGGATGCTGTGTACGCCCAGGGTCTCGGCCACATTGCCGGCACAGAAAAACAATGTGATCTTCATCAGCCCCTGGTGGACCAGATGCACCAGCCCTCCCACCGCCGCTACCGGGCCAGCCACCGCCACCCCCAGGGTGATGTAGGCCACCTGGCTGACCGTGGAGAAGGCAAGCCGGCGCTTGATGTCGTCCTGGGCCAGCGCCCGCCAGGAGCCGTAGAGGATGGTGAACGAGGCCAGCAGCGCCAGCGGCACACCGACCCCCAATTCCGCCACCACCGAGATACCGTAGAGGTCCTGCACCAGGCGCACGATGCCAAAGGCCCCCGCCTTCACCACCGCCACCGCGTGCAGCAGGGCCGAGACTGGCGCCGGCGCCACCATGGCCGTGGGCAACCAGCCGTGGAGCGGCACCAGCGCCGCCTTCACCCCGATGCCCAAGGCCATCATCCAGAAGAAGACCGTCAGCGCCAGGGCCTGCTCCGGCACCACCTCGCCGACGACGCCGCCGGGCTGGAAGCTCTGCAGCCCGGTGAGCAGGTAGAACCCGATGATGCCGGGCAACAGCAGCAGGCCGGCGCCCAGGGTGTAGCGCAGGTAGACCGCCCCCCCGCGCAGGGCGGCATGGGTCCCCTTGTGCACCACCAGCGGCCAGGTGGAGAGCGTGAGCAGTTCGTAGAAGATGAAAAAGGTGAACAGGTTGCCGGCAGTGGCAATGCCCATGGTGGCCGCCACACAGAGGCTGAAAAAGCCGAAGAAGCGGCAGCGATGGGGCTGGCCCTCCAGATAGCCGATGGCATAGACCGTTGTCAGCAGCCAGAGGAGCGCCGAGAGGGAGATGAACAGCATGGCCAGGGCATCGGCGTGCAGCACGATATCCGGTCCGCCCGGGATCACCGCCCAGCGGAAGTGAAAGTCGTGCCCGGCCCAGACCCCGAACAGCATCACCGCCACCAGTGCCAGCTTGGCCAGGGCCCCGCCCAGGTTCATGGCCGTGCGCGCCCGCTGGCGCCGCTCGCCCAACAGGAAGATGACCACCGCCGTGACCAGCGAGGTCATCAGCACCCACAGCGGCATGGCGGTGTACAGCGCGCTCACGGCCCCCCCTCGGCGATCGCCAGCAACGCCAGCAGCGGTTCCGCCCCCAGCCCCAGGGCCTGGGCCGCCAGCGCCAGCGCCATGGGTGGCCCGTTCAATGCCCACCCCAGCGGCGGGTGGTGACTCACCCCCGGGGTGCCGGCGTGGCGCACAAAGAGCCGCATGACCCGGAACAGGTAGGCGGCCGCCAGTAGCCCGCCGGCCACCACCAGCAGGGCCCAGCCCCATTGGCCCTCCGCCAGTGCCCCCTCAACCAGCAGCCACTTGGCGACGAACCCGCCGGCCGGGGGCAGCCCCATCAGGCTCACCGAGGCCAGGGCGAAGGCAAACAGGCTGGGGGACAGGGTGCTGGGGAAGTTCCGCATGTCGCGCAGGCGGTCGTGCCCTATCACGATCATGATATTGCCCGCGGCCAGGAACAGCGCGGCCTTGGCCAGGCCATGGGCAAGCCCGTGGTACACCACGCCCTGCCAGGCGGCGGCGCTGGCCAGGAGCGGGAAAATCAGCAACAGGTAGCCCAGTTGCGCCACCGTGGAGTAGGCGATCACCTGCTTCAATTGCGCCTGACGGAAGGCCCACACGGACCCGAGGATCATCGCCGCCGCCCCCAGCAGGCCCAACAACTGCCCGGCCAGGGGCGTGATCAAGTCCGGAAAGCCCCAAAGCCAGATCCGCAACACCAGGTACACCGCCGCCTTCACCACCAGCGCCGAGAGGATGGCCGAGACCGGGGCTGGGGCGTGCCCATGGGCCGGGGGCAGCCAGGCGTGGAGGGGGAAGAGTGCCGCCTTGGCAAACAGGCCTGCGGTGATCAGCCCGGCCGCCAAGGCCCCGTAGGGCGCACCGGCCAGCTCGGGCACCCCGTGCAGATGCAGGGTGCCGGCCCCGGCATAGATCACCGCCACCCCCAGCAGCCAGGCCAACGAGCCGAGCAACGCGAACAACAGGTAACGCAGGGCCGCGGCCAGGGCCTCCGGCTTAGCCGCCAACGCCACCAGGGGCACGGCGGCCAGGGTGAGCAACTCCAGCATGACGTAGAGGTTGAACAGATCCGCCGACAGAAACAGCCCGTTCAACGCGGACCAGAGCACCCACCAGAGCGGCCAGTAATGCCGGGCCCGGGCCTGGTCGCCGAACCAGGCGCCGGCATAGGGCACGCTCACCGCCATCACCACAGCAGACAGCCAGAGCATGAGCACCGCCAGGCCATCGGCGTAAAGCTCGATACCGAGCGGGGCAGGCCAGCCGCCCAGGGCGTGAACCCCCACCCCGTCGACCACCACCATCCGGGTGAGCAGGGCCAGCGCCCACACGGTGCCGGCCACCCCCGCCAGTCGCAGCGGCCAGCGCGCCCGCCCCTGCAGCAGGTACTCGGCCAACGCCACCAATAGCGGCCAGAAGATGGCCCAGACCGCGCCGCTCATCCGGGCCCGTCCTCTCGGTCCTCCAGGCTGACGCGGCCGGTATCCCGGTAGTACCGGCGCAACAGGGCCAGGGCGAAGGCAGTGGCGCTCACCGCGATCACGATGCCGGTCAGGACCATGGCGTGGGGAACCGGGTCCGGCGGTCGGCCATCGCGCACCGCCCAGGCCACCAGCAGCAGAAAAACGGCGTTGCCGATCACGTTCACCGCCAGGATTCGCCGCAGCAGGTGCGTCTGGACCAGCAGGCCGTAGACACCGATGGCAAACAACCCGGCAGCCGTCAGGACGTAGAGGGGCACCTGTTCCATCACCGCGCTCCCCGGAAGCCGTTGGAGCCGCTGAACAACAGCGCCAGGGTCAGGGCGATAGAGAGCATCAGCGTGGTCTCAACCACCAGAATCAGCGGGTAGGACCACCCCGCCGGATAGCTGAGCATATAGCCCTCGGTCCCGAGACCAAGGGCGCCGGCGGCGGTGAATACCGCCAGCCCGAGCACCAGGACCGCCCGTTCGTACAGGCTATTGGTGAGCGTGGGCCGGAGACGGCCGGTGAGCCGCAGCAACACCCCCAGGGCGGCGAGCACCGCACCGGCTTGGAAGGCGCCACCCGGCGCGGTGGTGCCGGCCCACAGCAGATAACCCGCCACCAGGACGATCAGGGGCACCAGCAGCGCCACCAGCGGGGCGACCAGGACCGGTTCGCTGAGGCCGGGACGGCGCCAGGGCCCCGGGCCGGCAGCGCGCAACGGCTCGGCCACCACCCGCGCGCCCAGCAGTGCCAGCAGCAGCACCCCCATCTCCATCAGCGTGTCGTAGGCGCGGAAAACCAGCAGGACACCGGTCACCGGATTGTCCAGGGCCAACTCCTCCATGCGCGCCAGCGCCTCCCGGCCGGCCGGCGCCTCCGCCCCGGGCAGGGTCAACAGGATGCCGGCAAGGACCGCGAACAGCACCCCGGAGCCGACGGCGATCGCCCGTGCCAGTGCCGGCGCGATACCGGGCGCCTCCTCCCGGCCGGCACCGTGGCGTACCAGCAGCGCCCGATAGGCGGAGAGCAACAGGGCCCCGGTCAGGCCCGCACCGATGGCGGCCTCGGCGAGCGCCAGGTCGGGCGCCGCCAGCCGCGCCCAGCACAGGCTCATGAACAACCCGAAGACAATGAACATCACCACCGAGCGGAACAGCCGCGGCGCGGTCACCGCCTGCCAGGCCAGCCAGAGCAGGCCCAGTGCCAGCAGGCCGTCCAGCCACCAGACCATCATGGCCGGGCCTGCTCCCGGCCCCCCTGCTCACGCAATGCGTAGCGGGCGATAAGGTGGCAGGAGACCGTACCGGCCAACAGGGCCAGCAGCCAGATCAGGGCCAGTTTCAACGCCACCCACGGGCTGCCCGCCAGGATCGCCAGCCCCAACGCCAGCAGTCCCAGGCCCACGTTGTCGGCCTTGGTGAGCGCGTGCAGGCGGGAGAAGACATTGGGGAAGCGCAGCAGGCCGATGGTTCCGGCCAGGAAAAAGCCGGCCCCCATCAGGATCAACCCCCAGGCGAGCACCAGGGCCATGGTCACTCCCGCTCCTCCGCCCGGCTCGGGAGGCGCACGAAGGCCACACTCACCAGGGTGGCGAGGAGCACGAAGAGCAGCGCCACGTCACGCAGGGCGGCCAGCTCCATGGCCTGGGCAAGGATCAGCAACACCGCCACCGTGGTGGTCCCGAACAACTGGGCGGCGAGCATCCGGTCGGCGGGCGTAGGGCCGCGCCAGACGCGAACCAACCCGGCCAGCAGGTTGAGTAAGAGAAAGACCGCCACCAGCAGCAGAGCCGTGTCCATGAACTACTCCAGTGCGTACAACCGGGCGATGCGTCGCTCCAGTTCGTCCAGCTCGCCGTCCAGTCCCTGGGCCAGGGCATGGACCACCAATTCGTCGTCCACCAGCTCGGCGCACAGGGTGCCGGGCATGAGGCTGATCACACTGACCAGCAGACTCCGGGGCCCGCCGGCGGGCAGGCGCAGGGGGCGCACCCGCCATTGCGGCTGCAGCGGCATCGTGGGCTGCAACGCCCGCCAGGCCACATCGACGCCGCCCCGCACCGAGCGGTCGACAAAATAGAGCCCGAAACCGGGCAGCGCGTGCCAGCGCACCGGGCGTAACCACAGCGGGGTCCACCACGCCCCCGCCAGGGTTGCTGCGGTGACCACCAACAGCCCCAGCGGGTCCCAACCCTGCCCGGCGGTGAACAGGGTCCAGAGTAGCACGGCCCCGGTGAGCGCCCAGAAGAGGCGCCGCGAGGTCAGGCGCCGGGGCTCAGACATATCGGGCTCAGACATCGGACCCCAGTGCCCTGGCCCGCTCTTGGGTGGCCTGCGGGTCGCGCAGGGTGCGCGCCGGCCCCCCAGCCTCCGGCCAGCCCTGGCTATGCTCATGCACCAGGCCGGCCAGCATCTCCAAGTGGTCGTCCCGGTCGTTCAACGCCTTGATGTAGCGCAGCTTATCGCCGCCGTGCTCCTGGAAGATCTCGGCATTCTCGCCCTCGATCTCCTCTAGGGTCTCCAGGCAGTCCGCCGAGAAACCCGGGCAGATCACGTCCAGGGTCTTCAGCCCCGAGCGGGCCAGCTGCTCCACGGTGGCATCGGTGTAGGGCTGCAGCCAGACCTCCTTGCCAAAGAGCGACTGGAAGGTGACTTGCCAGGCCTCGTCGGACAGCTCCAGGCGCTCGGCCACCAGGCGGGCCGTCTTCTGACACTGGCAGTGATAGGGGTCGCCGTCGAGCAGGTAGCGGCGCGGGGTCCCGTGGAAGGAAAACAGCAGCTTCTCGCCGCGGCCGTGCTCGGCCCAGTGCTCGCGGATGCTGGCGGCCAGGGCCTCGATGTAACGCTCATCGTCGTGGTACTGGCCGATGAAGCGGAACTCCGGCACCCACCGCCAGCGCTTGAGCTCGTCCGCAACGGCATCGAAGGTGGACCCGGTCGTGGAGCCGGAATACTGGGGATAGAGCGGCAGCACCACGATGCGCTCTGCTCCCTGATCGCGCAGCCTGCGCAGTCCGGAGGCGATGGAAGGGTTGCCGTAGCGCATGGCCAGCTCCGCCACCACGGGCCCCTGCAGGCGCGACTGCAACCGCTCGAGGATGCCCCGGGTCTGTTTCCGGCCGATGATCAGCAGCGGCGAGCCCTCTTCGGTCCAGACCTCACGGTAGGCCGCGGCGGATTTCTTCGGGCGGGTACGCAACACAATGCCGTTGAGGATCAGCCACCAGATCCAACGGGGCGCCTCCACCACCCGGGGGTCCCACAGGAACTCGTGCAGGTAGCGGCGCAGGGCCGGCGTGGTAGGGGCGTCAGGGGTACCCAGGTTGGTTACCAGCACCCCGAGCCGGGGCTGATCGTCGTGCCGGAACCCCTTCCGGCCTTCGAACAACGACTTCACGGTCAACTGCGACATGCAGACAGGCTCCCTAAAGAGGTGGCGTGGCGCCCCATGATAGCAACACACTATCTGTTTCCCGCTTTCGATTCGCGATGCCCCCGATAGGCACCGTCAGGGCCGGGCCAGAGCGAACACCAAGGATAACAGCCCGGCCGGGGCCGACCAGCCACCCGATGTAAAACCCCTTGATACGCTGGGCTGACCCGCTCACCCATAAGGGTTACCTTTAAGGATGTAGCCCAGCACAACGGAGAAGAGCCCATGAGCCAACACAAGACCCGTCATTGGTCCGCCCTGGCCGCCATCCTGGCCAGCGGCGCCCTGGTAGCGGCCTGCAACAGCGGGAGCAGTAGTAGCACGGACGACGAGGAGGCGACCTTCTCCCTGGCGGTCACCGACGCACCGGTGGACGAAGTCCAGGAGGTCTGGGTGCGGTTCCATTCCCTTGAGTTCAATCCCCAGGACGGTGAACCCTTCGAGATACTCGTCGATGAGGCGCCTGACGCCGTTGACCTGCTCTCGCTCCAAGGCAGTGAGAGTGCGGATCTGGTCACTGAAGAGACCATTCCGGCGGGGACCTACAACTGGATCCGCCTGAAACTGGATGCGGATGAGGCGAATGACCCCCTCCCGCACTCCGGGGCGTCCTGGCTCGTACTTAAGGACGGGAGCGAGGAACCGCTCCGCATTCCGTCTGGCGGCACCCGGGGCTTTCAGTTGAATATGCCCGGTGGCGAAACGATCGAAGACGGACAGGCGTTGCGGCTTGTGGTGGATGTGGATCTGCGCAAATCCCTGGTGAAAACCGGTAACGAGCAATACCTCTTCCGTCCCGTTCTACGCGTGATCTCCCTGGACAACGTCGGTCACTTGGATGTCTTCGCCCCGCCAGCCGCCTGCGAAACGGAGTCACCCGTGCCCGCCGTCTACGTCTACGAAGGCGAGACCGACACCTTCGACGATATTGCAGAGGACCAGGGGCCACTGACCACCGCAACCCACGAGGGGGAGGACGCCGATGACGTCAACGAAGACGGCAACTGGACCTTCCGCTTTGGGTTCCTGGAACCTGAAACCTATACCCTGGCGCTAGTGTGCAACGCTGACGAGGATGACCCGGACGCCGCTGGAGATGACTTGGTGATCGGAACCTCCAAGGTCATCACGCTGGACGCCGAACCAGGTGAGACCACCGAGGTCTTCCTGGATATCGACGACGGAGAGGAGGAAGAGAACGGCGAGGACGAGGAAAACGGCGTGAACGGGGACGCCTGAGCACCCATCCCGTCGCTGCGAAGAGCCCCCCATACCGTCATTGCGAGGAGCGCAGCGACGTGGCAATCCACACCCCGCCTGGATCGCCGCGGGCCTGCGGCCCTCGCGATGACGGGGGTGGGGCGCCCCCCACCGTCACTGCGAGGAGGCGAAGCCGACGTGGCAGTCTACCGCTCTGGATCGCCACGGGCCTTCGGCCCTCGCGATGACGGGGGGTAGGGGCGCCCCCCTCGCGATGACGGGAAGGCCTCCGGGGGTCGCGGGGGCGGGGTGGGGCCTATACGGCGTGCCGGGTGCGGTGGGTCCCCATCACCCCAAGCCCTCCGGCTTCTGCCGGTCGGCGCGTTCGCGCATGGTCTGCACCAGTTCCTTGGCATCGGCGCGCCGCAGCAGGCTGGTGCGCAGGTGGGCCAGGCTGCCGTCGGTGAAGCCGAACATGGTGCCGGAGAGGGAGCGGCGGACGATGAACAGCTTGTCCAGGTCATAGCAGCGCCAGCCGCCCCCGGGGGTGAAGGCGCGCAGCACCTCGAAGCGCTCGCCGTCCTGGCGGGCCAGCGGGCAGTGGCTGCCGTTCCAGATCAGCATGCCCACCAAGTAGACCACCAGCACCCCTAGGAACAGGTTCATGTAGAACGCCCCGGGCTCGGCCGGGGTCAACCGGCCCTGACTGATCCCGGCGATCAGCATCGCCGGGATGATGACCAGTACGGCGATACCCACCCACCGGGTGACCGGGCTCATCCAATATTCACGCACACTGCCCCCTGTCCATAGTCCGCATTGGTGTGCCGATGATACCGCAGTGCGGGCGGCCATGCCGCCCGAGGCCTGCGAACAGAAAAAGGCCACCCCGCAGGCTGCGCCGGTGATAGACCCGGCCGACCCGCGGGGTGGCCCCTCCGGCCCGGACCCGGGCCGTCACGATTGTGACAGGGGCGGCCGGTCAGCAGATGCCGGCCGCCCGGCGCCTGCCCTGATCAGGGCAGCCACTGCTCCACGAGGTCGCGGTTCTCCTCGACCCACTTTTTAGCGTTCTCGTAGGGGTCGCCGCCCTCCTCGTTCATGACCATAACCTCGGCCATGTGCTCGGGGGTCCATTGGAAGTTGTCGAGGATGGCGTAGGCCGTCGGGTGGTCCTCCTCAAGCCCCTGGCGCACGATGGTGTGGATCTCCTCCTCACCCCCGTAGATACCCTTCGGGTCCTCCAGGTACTTGAGGTCCCAACGGCCCTCCTTCCAGTGGGGCGTCCAGCCGGTCACCACCACCCAGTCCTCGTTACGGATGGCATCCCGGAGGGCCGCGGCCATGGTGGCGCTGGAGCCGTCCACCAGCCGGAGGTTGGTCAGCCCGTACTCCTCAATGGCCGTCTCGGTGGTGCTCATGATGCCGGCGCCCGGGTCGATGCCGACGATGCGGCCATCGAAGCGGTCGGCGTGGTCGTTGAGCTCCTCAATGGAGTCGATCTCCACGTAGGCCGGCACCACCAGGCCGATGCGGGTGCCCTCCAGGTTCGGCCCCAGGTCCACCACCCGGTCCCGGGTCTGTTCCAGATAGCTGGCGTGGGTGGTGGGCAGCCAGGCCGCCACCATGGCGTCCTGGTCACCGCTGGCCACGGCCTGCCACATGGCCGCCGCGCTCACGGAGGTAGTGCGGACATCGTAACCCGCCTCCTCGAGCACCACCCGGACCACGTTGGTGCTGGCCACTTCGCTGTCCCACTCCACGTAGGGCATGTTGATGCGGCCCTCGGCGGCCGCGGACAGGGAGGTGACCATCAACGTGCCCGCGGCGGCCGCTACGATCAGACTGCTCAGTGATTTATGCATGACACACTACTCCTTGCGGCTTGAACTCAGGATTGCTTTCCCTTTCCGATCTTTTGCGTCACCCGATCCAGGATCATCGCCAGGATCACGATGGCGATGCCCGCTTCGAAGCCGTTCCCGGACTGGAGGCGCTGTATGGCGCGCCACACCTCGCTACCCAGCCCACCGGCGCCAATCATGGCGGCGATGACCACCATGGACAGGGCGAGCATAATGGTCTGGTTGATGCCGGCCATGATGGTGGGTACGGCCAGCGGCAGCTGCACCTTGAACAGCTTCTGCCGCCGGGTGGCACCGAAGGCATCGGCGGCCTCCACCAGTTCGGCAGGCACCTGACGTATTCCCAGTGTAGTCAGTCGGATCGCCGGCGGCATGGAGAAGATCACCGTGGCGAACATGGCCGCCACCGGTCCCAGCCCAAAAAAGGGCACGGCGGGAATCAGGTAGACGAACGCCGGCATGGTCTGCATGAAGTCCAGTACCGGCGTCATCACCCGGTGGGCCCGCCCGGACAAGCCGCCCCAGATGCCGATGGGCAGGGCGATAGTGACCGCCACCGCGGTGGCGAACAGGACCAGGGTGAGCGTCTCCATGGTCGCCACCCAGAGCTGCAGGTTCCACAGCAGCGCCAGGCCCAGGCCGGTGCCGATGGCCACCCGCCGCCCGGCTAGCCACCACGCCAGCGCCATGAAGCCGAGGATGACCACCCAGGGCGGGGGGTAGGTGAGCGCACCGACCACCAGCTCCACGCCATCGCCCATGAAGCGACTGATGGCACGGGTGACCAGGGCGAACTTGTCGGTCAACCAGTCCAGACCGCTGTCGATCCAATCGGCCAGCGGGATCTTGCCGATGAAGGGAAACTCCTGACTCACGATGCCTGCCCCCCTTGCCGGTCGCCGTCGGTCGCCACCGTCTCACCGTCATCCGCCGCGGCGGTGGCCGGCGGCGCATCCTCCTTATCGTCATGGCCCGGATGGTCGGGCAGCACGTCGCTCTCCTGGGTCTCGGCCAGCGCCGAGAGCACGTTGCTCTTGACCACGGTGCCCAACAGCTTGTCGCGCTCGTCCACCACCGCCAGCGGGATACGGCTCTCCGCCAGCAGGGTGATGAGCTCGGCCAGGGGTGTGTCCTCACGCACCTTATGGAAATCGGTGTCGAGAATGCGCGAAAGGTCCTTGTCGCCCCGCTTGATGGCGGCGCCGCAGTCATCGGCCCAGACCACGCCCTTGACCCGGAAGTCGCGGGAGGTGACGAAGAGGCTGTAGTAGCTCTCCTCCTCCATCTTGTGCAACGCCGTGCGCGGTCCGTCAGACTCAAAGGCCACCACCCGGGCCTTGCCCATGATGCTGCCGGCGGTGAGCACCTGGGACTTGTCCACGTCCTCGACGAAGCGCTGCACGTAGCGGGTGGCGGGGTTGCTGAGGATCTCCTCGGGGGTGCCGATCTGCACCACGCCGCCGGATTTCATCAGCACGATCCGATCGCCGAGCTTGAGGGCCTCGTCCAGGTCGTGGGTGATGAACAGGATGGTCTTGTGCATCCGCGACTGCAGGTCGATCAGCTCGTTCTGCATGTCGCGGCGGATCAGCGGATCCAGCGCGCTGAAGGCCTCGTCCATCAGCAGGATGTCCGGGTCCACGGCCAGCGCCCGGGCCAGGCCCACGCGCTGCTGCATGCCCCCCGAGAGCTGACTGGGGTAAGCCTCCTCCCAGCCCTTCAGGCCCACCAGCTCCAGCGACCGGCGGGCGCTCTCCTCGCGCTCCGCGCGCTCGACGCCCTGGATCTCCAGACCGAAGGCAACGTTGTCGACAATGGTCCGGTTGGGCAGCAGCGCGAAGTTCTGAAAGACCATCCCGAACTTGCGCCGGCGCAGGTCGAAGAGCTTATCCGCGCTGTATTGGAGGATGTCCTCGCCATCCACCTCGACGCTGCCCGCGGTGGGTTCGATGAGCCGGTTGACGCAGCGGATGAGCGTGGATTTGCCACTGCCAGAGAGCCCCATGACCACGAGGATCTCGCCCTCGTCCACATCGAAGGAGACGTCATTGAGCCCCACGGTGAGCCCGGTCTGTTCGTGGATCTTGTCGGGTGCGACCCCCTCTTTGAGTAGCTTCAGGCCCTCCTCGGGCTGATCGCCGAAGATCTTGGTGAGATTGCGGACGCGTATTCTCTGCAAGTCGTCTCTACCCTATTGCCCCAAGATTGAACGTCATGACCGGTCGTGTTTTGTCAGACTCTTTATTCTAGGTCATGCATTCAAGCCTAGCAGAACAAGGGGTTTTGACGCGAACGACGGCGCCATCGCGCCGCTCACTCCGCGGGCTCTGGCGGACGCACCCGAAACAGCCAGGTGTAGAGCGCCGGCACCAGGAAAAGGGTCAGCAGCGTGGCGAACAGCAGCCCCCCGATCATGCTCACCGCCATCACCCGGAACAGGGTGTCGGTGAGCATGGGGGTCATCCCCAGGGCGGTGGTCAGCGCCGTCATGGAGATGGGCGAGAGGCGCCCCACCGAGGCCTCCACCACCGCCTGGTAGCGGTCCATGCCGCTGGCGATGTACTGCTCGATCTGATCCAGCAGCACCACCCCGTTCTTGATCAACATCCCCGACAGGGAGATCAGCCCCAGCAGGGCCATGAAGCCGAAGGGCAGTCCGGTCACCAGCAGGCCGGCGGCGACCCCGACGATGCCCAGCGGGATGGTCATGAAGATGATCAGCGGCTGGCGCAAGCCGTTGAACAGGGCCACCGTGATCAGCACCATCAGCGCCAGACTCACCGGGACCTTGGACAACACCTCGGCCTCACTGCGCTGGGCCGCCTCGTGCTCCCCGCCCCATTCGAAGTGGTAGCCGGGCGGCAACTCGATGGCCTCGATGGCGTCGCGCACCCGGCCGTGGAGCTCGTGGGCCTCAATATTCACCGGATCCGCCTGCACGGTGAGGGTGGGCTGCCGGTCCCGCCGCCAGCGCAGGCTGTCCTCCCGGTCCACCCGCAGCGTCTCCAGCAACTGGTCCAGCGGCACGGACCAGGGGCGATCCGCGGGCCAGACCTGGATATGGCGCAGGTCCGAGAGCCGCTCGCGCTCATCCGGCGGGCGGCGCAGGCGGATGGGCAGCCGGTCGTCGCCCTCCCGGTACATCCCCATGTCCAGGCCGTGCTCAGCGCGCAGGAAGGCCTGACCGATGGCCTCACGGGTGACCCCGGCGCGGCGGGCGGCAGCCTGGTCGATGACCGGCTCCAGGGTCTTCACCGGCTGGCGCCAGTCGTTGCGCACGTATTTGGCCTCGGGATCGGCGCGCAGGATCGCCTCCGCCTGAGCGGCCAACGCCCGGAGGACCGCCGGGTCGGGGCCGCGGAACCGGCCCTCGACCTTGAACTTCTCCACCGAGGCCAGGCTGAAGGGGCGCATCCGGGGCTCCGCCTGGGGGAAATGCTGTGCCAGGTAGGCATCGCCACGGCGAACGATCTCCGACACCTGGCCGGCGTCCTGCAGGCGGATGAGTAGCTGGCCGTAGCTCTGGTTGTGCAGCTCCGGTTCCATGGCCAGTACAATGCGCGGGGCGCCCTCACCGATGAAGCTGGTCACCCGCTCCACCTCGGGCATGGCCAGGAAGTGGTCCTCGATCTCGCGCAGGTCCGCCGCCACCTGCTCGATGCGCCCGCCTTCCGGCAGCCAGTAGTCGAGCATCACCTCGTTACGATCGGCGTTGGGAAAGAAGCTCTGGTCGACAAAGCGGAAGCCGATGACGGCCAGGGCCACGGTGGCGATCACCGTGATGACCACCAGCGGTCGGTGGCGCAGCACGCCGTGCAGCAGCCGCCGGTAGGCCCCGTAAAAGCGGGTCTGATAGGGCTCGGTGGTCTGCTGCCCGGGTTTGAACAGCAGGAAGCCCAGCAGCGGGACGATGGTCATGGCCGCCACCCAGCTCACCAGCAGGGAGATGCCCACCACCTGAAAGAGGCTGGCGACATACTCGCCGGTGTCGTCCTCGGCCAGGAAGATCGCCAGAAAGCCGAAGATCCCCACCAGGGTGGCACCGAGCAGCGGCAGGCCGCTCTCGCGCACCGCCTCGCGGGCCGCCTGCAGGCGCTCCACCCCGCGCCGGATCTTTACCTGCATGAGATCCGCGGTGACGATGGCATTGTCCACCATCATCCCCAGGGAGATGATCATCGCCCCCACCGAGGCCCGGTGCAGGTCGATACCGAACACCCGCATGAACACCAGGGTGGTGGCCACCGTGAGCAGCAGCGCCACCCCCACCATCAGGCCGCTGCGCAGGCCGGTGAACAGGCACAGCACCCCGAGGACAATCACCAGCGCAATCAGAACGTTGCGAACGAAGCCGCTGACCGCATCGTCCACGATCTGCGGCTGCCAGGCGACCACCCCCAGCTCGATTCCCGCCGGAGTGAAGGGCGCCAGCTCGTCCAGTCGCTGCTGCACGGCGCGCCCCATGGCCACCACATTGCTGCCCTCCTCGTGGGCCAGGGCGATGCCCACCGCCGGTTCGCCGTTGAAGCGCATCAGCGGCCGGAGCGGGGTCAGCGGCCCGCGGCTGATCTCGGCGATGTCCCCCAGGCGCACCAACTCGCCCGACTCGCCGCCGGGAATCAAGAAGTCGCGCAACTCGTCCAGGGTATTGAAGGTGCCACTGGGGATGACCCGCAGCCGGCGGTCGCCCAGCTCCGCCCAGCCAGCGTCCTGGACCTTGGTTTGGTCGAACAGCAACGGCACCACCTGACCGGCAGCCAAGCCCATCATGGCGATGCGCGACTCGGACAGGTCCACGTAGACCGCCTCGGGCTGCGCCCCCCAGAGACTGCCGCGGGCGACGCCGTCCACGCCCAGCAGGTCGCGCTTGAGTTCGTCGGCATAGTCCTCCAGGCGGGCGCGCTCCACCCCCGCGCCGTGGACGGCAAGCACGATGCTGTGGACATCACCGAAATCGTCGATCACCCGCGATGGGTGGGCGCCGCTGGGCAGCTGCGCCTGGGCGTCGCCGACCTTTTGCCGCAGGCGGTCCCAGATCTGCGGCAGGTCGTCGGCCCGGTAGCGCTGCTGGATCTCGGCATAGATGACGGACTCACCGGCGCGGGAGAGGCTGCGCACATGGTCCAGCTCATCCAGGTCCTGGATGGCCCGTTCCAGGGGGTCGGTGACCTGCAGCTCCACCTCTTCCGGTGAGGCACCCGGGTACTGGGTGACCACCAGCGCCAGCTTGATGCTGAACTCCGGGTCCTCCAACCAGCCGACGTTGTGGTAGGCCTGCCAGCCCATGACCACCAGCAGCAGGACGGCCACCAGGGTGGTGATGCGGTGGCGTATGGCCAGCGCGGCCAGGTTCATCGCGAGGCCTCCACCTCCAGCGGGGTGACCCGCTGTCCATCCCGGAGAAGGACGGCCCCCACGGTGACCACCCGATCGCCCGCCGCCAATTCATCGCTGGCCAGTCGCAGCCGGTTGCCCTGGAGCCCCAGCACCGTGACCGGCACCGGCTCCAGGGTGTCGTCATCGCCCAGGCGCCACACCCGCGGCTGTTCGCGGTCGTCCAGCGCCCCCATGGGCAGCAGCCAGGTGGGCTCGCCGTGGGTCTCCGGCAGCAGCCGCACCTGCGCCCGCATGCCGGGCCGGGCCTCGGCGGGCGGCTCATCCAAGCGCAGGCGGGCACGCCAGGTGCCGGTCCCGGGGCTGGGCGTGCCGGCACGGTGCACCAGACGGGCCCGGTGCCAGCTATCGTCGATGGCGGGCAGCCGCACCTGCAACATCCCGGTCAGCGCACCACCGAGCAACAGCCGCTCCGGCAGGTCGACGGTGACATCCAGACGGTCAACATCCTGAAAGACCACCACCGGCTGACCGGCCTGAGCCATCTCTCCCGGCTCCACCAGTCGGCGGGCGAGGACCCCGTCCGCCGGCGCCACCAGGCGGGTATCGGCCAGGGCGTCGCGAGCACCCTCCAGCTCTTCCCGGGTACGTTCCACCCGGGCGGTGGCCTGGGCCAGGGCAGCGCGGGCCTGATCCAGCCGCAGCTCGGCAACCCCGGGCCCCTCCGCCGCCCGCTGCAGCCGGCGCAACTCGGTGGCAGCCAGCTCACGGGCGGCCTGGGCCTCGCTCAGCGCCGCCTGCAGGCCATTCACCCGGCGGTGATAATCACGCGGATCCATGCGCGCCAGCACCGTGCCGGATGCCACCCGCTCCCCCTCCGCCACCGGCAGGGCCGCCACCGGGCCCGAGACCCGGAAGGAAAGCGTGCTCTCGTCGCGGGCACGGAGCTGGCCCGGCAGGGTGACCTGCTCGTGGGCGGGTTCCATCCGGACCGGCTCGACATAGACGGGGCGCGGCAGATCGGCGTGATCCGCCTCCGGCGGGCCCTCACAGCCGGCCAGCAGCAGCACCAGCAGCCAAGGCAGGACCAGAACGGCACGAGAAAACGGGTATTGGTGGTGCAATCGGCCCCTCCCTCTTCCCTGGGCCCCAACGGCACGGCGAGACGGACGCCGCCAACGACTATTCGGTACTGGCGGCGCGCTCGCCCTCCAGGGCCGCCAGCAGGGTATGCCAGGACAAGGTGGCACACTTGGTACGGCCGGGGAAGTGGCGCACGCCGGCCAGCACCGGCAGCTCACCGGGCAGCGACTCACCCTGCGCGGGGTCCTCGGTGAGCATGGCCTCGAAGCGGCGAAACAGTGCCGCCACCTCGCTGGCATCCAGACCGGCCACCACTTCGGTCATCATGGAACTGGACGCCGTGCAGATGGCGCAGGCCTCACCGGTAAAGCTCGCCGCCGCCACCCGTCCGGCCTCGTCCAGCCGCAGATACACCTGGATATGATCGCCGCACACCGGGTTGTACCCCTCCGCATGGTGGCTGCAGGGCTCCAGCGGGTGATGATTGCGGGGCTGACGGTTGTGGGCGAGGACGATCTTGCGGTAGAGGTCGCTGAGCTTGGACATGGTCTCCCCGGTGATAAATGCGGTGAGTATACCAAGCCGGCGGCGGCCAGCGGCCACCTGGCGGGGCACACCGCGGACAGGAAAGCGGCCCGGGAAGACAGTCCATGGCCGCCGGCTGCCTGAGAAGGGCGCCGGCGACGGACACCGCCGGCAAATGGCGCGGCGGCTCAGCCGCCGAACAGTTCGCGCACCTTCTCAACGCCCTCCACCAGCGCATCCACCTCGGCCTCGGTGTTGTAGGCCGCGAAGGAGGCGCGGGCGGTGGCCGGCACGTTGAAGCGTTTCATCACCGGCTCGGCACAGTGGTGCCCGGTGCGGATGGCGACCCCCTGTTGGTCGAGGATGGTGCCGATATCGTGGGGGTGGGCCTCGTCCATCACGAAGGAGAGCACCGCCGCCTTGTCCGGGGCCGTGCCCAGTAGCCGCACCCCCTCCAACGCACCCAGCCGCTCGGTGGCGTAATCCAACAGGCGGGCCTCATGGGCGGCGATGGCCTCCAGGCCCACCGCCTGCACCCAGTCCACCGCCGCGCCCAGGGCGATGGCGCCGGCGATGTTGGGCGTACCTGCCTCGAAGCGGGCAGGCGGTTCGGCGTAGAGGGTCTTCTCGAAGCTGACGGTGCGGATCATGTCGCCACCGCCCTGCCAGGGCCGCATGCCCTTGAGCAGGTCGTGGCGCCCGTAGAGCACCCCCACCCCGGTCGGCCCATAGAGCTTGTGCCCGGAGAAGGCGTAGAAGTCGCAGTCCAGCTCGCGCACATCCACCGGGCCATGAGGCACCGCCTGGGCGCCGTCCAGCAGCACGGGGATGTCCCGGGCGTGGGCCTGCTCAATCATCCAGCGCACCGGGTTCACCGTGCCCAGGGCATTGGAGACGTGCCCCACGGAGAGGAAGCGGGTCCGATCACTGAGCAGGGCCTGGAAGGCCTCCAGGTCCAGTTCGCCGTTATCCTGTACCGGGATGACCCGCAGCTCCGCCCCGGTGCGCTCGCAGACCATCTGCCAGGGGACGATGTTGGAGTGGTGCTCCAGGTAGCTGATGAGGATCTCATCGCCTGGCTGCAACAGGGGCTCCACGTAGCTGTGGGCCACCAAATTGATGGCCTCGGTGGTGCCGCGCAGGAAGACGATCTCCCCGTCGCGCTCGGCGTTCAGGAACCGCTGCACCTTCTCGCGGGCCCCCTCGAAGGCGGTGGTGCAGCGCTGGGAGAGGGCGTGCACCCCACGGTGGATGTTGGCGTAGTACTCGCGATAACACGCCGCCTCGGCCTCGATCACCGCCTCCGGCTTCTGGCAGCTGGCGGCATTGTCCAGGTAGACCAGCGGGTAGCCGTTCACCTGTTGGTGCAGGACGGGGAACTGGGCGCGCAGGGCCGCCACGTCCAGCGGCGGCCCGGCCCGTTCCCGGTCGCGAACCGGTTCAACCGTGCTCATACAAGCCCCTCGAAGTCGGCCTGCCCCGGCAGGAAGCCGCCCAGCAGGCGTTGCTGATAGGTCTTCAGGCTATCAAGCCTGACCTCGCTGAGCACCTCATTGGCAAAGGCCCAAGTGAGCAGGGCCTGAGCGCTGTCCTGGTCCATGCCGCGGCTGCGCAGGTAGAAGACCGCCTCCTTGTCCAGCTCGCCCACGGTGGAGCCGTGGGAGCACTTGACGTCGTCGGCGTAGATCTCCAGGCGCGGGTTGGAGTGGGCCAGCGCCATCGGGCTCAGGATCAGGTTGCGATTCTCCTGGAAGCCGTCGGTCTTCTGGGCGCCCTCCTCCACCTTGAGCAGGCCGTCGAACACCGCCTCGGCCTTATCCTTGAGGATGCCCTTGAACAGCTGGCTGCTGTGACCATGTTCGCAGTCGTGGGTCATCCAGGTGTGCTGATCGGTGAAGCGCTTGCGGTCGCCCAGGTAGAGACCGTTGATGATCACCTCGGCGGCGGTGCCCTTGAGCAGGCCGTAGTAGTCCACCCGGCTGATCCGGCCGCCGAAATTGAAGTTCTGCACATGCACCCGGGCATCGCGATCCGCCTCGGCATGGACCGCCCCCAGGTGGAAGGCATCGGCGCCCTCCCGCTGCAGCCGGTCCAGCCGCACGTTAGCGTTGGCCTCGGCGATGATCTCGGTGACCGGGCTGGCCAGGTAGGCACTGCCGTCCGGACCACCGTGCCACTCGATCAGGCGGCACTCGGCGCTCTCCTCGGCGTGCACCAACACCCGTGGCCAGGAGGCCCGATCGGCACCGGCGTCCGAGCAGGCAAAGATGAACAGCACCTCCTGCTCCACCGCCTGGCCCCGCGGGACGTGCACATAGACCCCCTGCCGGGCGAAGGCGGTGTTGAGGGCGATGAACGGATGCTGCTCATAGTCCGCGTGGGCGGCCAGGTGCTGCTGTACATCGGCCTCGTCCAAGGCCTCGGACAGCGGCTTGACGGTCAGGCCCTCGGGCAGCGCGTCCGGGGTGGAGTGCTGCGGGCTGAACACGCCGTCGATGAACACCAGGCGCGGCGCATCGGGGGCCACAGAGATGGCCTCCTGCAACACCTGCGGCGCCACACCCAGGGTCTCGGCCGGACGGTAGTGGTGCTGCAGCAGCGCGTCCAGCTTGATGTTCCGCCACGCCTCCCAGCGCCGGGTGGGGAACCCCATACGCTCGAAGGCCTCGATGGCCGCCTGGCGGCGGGCCTCCAGCCAGTCCGGACCCTGCTGATCGGCGGGCCGCTGGCGGAAGTCCTCCAGGTAGATGCTGTGTTTCTCTGCCAAGGCTTCCATTCGCTCCTCCTCAGGCCGCGTTTTCACCGAACAGGGCGTAGCCGGACTCCTCCAGCTCCAGGGCCAGGGTGTAATCGCCGGACTTAACGATCTTGCCGTCCAGCATCACATGCACATGGTCGGGCTTGATGTAGTTCAGCAGCCGCTGATAGTGGGTGATCAGCAGGAAGGAGCGGTGCGGATGGCGCATGCTATTGACGCCCTCCGAGACGATGCGCAGGGCGTCGATATCCAGCCCGGAATCGGTCTCGTCCAGGATCGCCATGTGCGGGGCCAGAGCGGCCATCTGGAAGATCTCGTTGCGCTTTTTCTCACCGCCGGAGAAGCCTTCGTTGACCGGGCGGTTCACCAGCTCATCGCCCATCTTCACCATCTTGGCAGCGTCCTTGATGTGACGCAGCACCTCGATGGCGGACAGCTCCGGCTCGCCACGGTACTTGCGCACGGAGTTGATGGCGGTCTTGAGGAAGTAGACGTTGGAGACGCCAGGCACTTCCACCGGGTACTGGAAGCCGAGGAAGACACCCTCGCCGGCGCGCTCTTCCGGCTCCAGCTCCAGCAGGTCCTTGCCGCGGAACAGAACCTCGCCGGCGGTGACCTCGTAGTTCTCGTCACCGGCCAGGACCTTGGACAGGGTGCTCTTGCCCGAGCCGTTCGGGCCCATGATGGCGTGCACCTCGCCCTCGCCGATCTCCAGGTTCACGCCCTTGAGGATCTCGGTGTCTTCCACCCGGGCATGCAGGTTTCTGATCTTCAGCATCTCGTACTCCGTTTCGTATCTCTTGAGTGTTCGTCCAACTGATCGCCAAAGGCGCGTTTAACCCACGCTGTCTTCCAGGGTGACCGCCAACAGGGCCTGGGCCTCCACCGCGAACTCCATCGGCAGCTCCTTGAAGACCTCCTTGCAAAAGCCGTTCACCACCAGGTTGACCGCGTCCTCCTCGCTCAGTCCGCGCTGGCGCAGGTAGAAGATCTGGTCCTCGCTGATCTTCGAGGTGGTGGCCTCGTGCTCGAGCTGGGCACCCGGGTGCTGCACATCGATATAGGGGAAGGTGTGCGCCCCGCAGGTATCGCTCATCAGCATGGAGTCGCACTGCGAGTAGTTGCGCGCGCCGCTGGCGGTGGGGGCGATGCGCACCAGGCCGCGGTAGCTTTGCTGGCCGTGGTCGGCACTGATCCCCTTGGAGATGATGGTGCTCTTGGTGTTCTTGCCCAGGTGGATCATCTTGGTGCCGGTGTCGGCCTGCTGCCGGCCCCGGGTCACGGCCACCGAGTAGAACTCCCCGGTGGAGTCGTCGCCCTTGAGCACGCAGCTGGGGTACTTCCAGGTGATCGCCGAGCCGGTCTCCACCTGGGTCCAACTGATCTTGGAGCGGGCGCCCTCGCACAGGCCGCGCTTGGTGACGAAGTTGTAGATGCCGCCCTTGCCGTTTTCGTCGCCGGGGTACCAGTTCTGCACCGTGGAGTACTTGATGCTGGCGTCTTGGTGTGCCACCAGCTCGACCACCGCGGCGTGGAGCTGGTTATCGTCGCGCATGGGCGCGGTGCAACCCTCCAGGTAGGAGACCTCGGCGCCCTCTTCGGCGATGATCAGGGTGCGCTCGAACTGCCCGGTATTGGAGGCGTTCATCCGGAAGTAGGTGGACAACTCCATCGGGCAGCGCACGCCCTTGGGGATATAGACGAAGCTGCCGTCCGAGAAGACCGCCGAGTTCAGCGCCGCGAAGAAGTTGTCGCCCTTGGGCACCACCGAGCCGATGTACTTCTTCACCAGATCCGGGTGCTCGCGGACGGCCTCGGACATGGAGCAGAAGATGATGCCCTGTTCGGCGAGCTTCTCCCGGTAGGTGGTGCCGATGGAGACAGAGTCGAACACCGCGTCCACCGCCACGCCGGCCAGTTGCTCGCGCTCGTGCATGGGCACGCCCAGCTTCTCGTAGGTCTCAAGCAGCTTCGGGTCCACGTCCTCCAGGCTCTTGGGCCGGTCGTCATCCGACTTGGGCGCGGCGAAATAGCTGATCGCCTGGAAGTCGATCTGGGGATAGTCCACGTGGGCCCACCTGGGGTGGGGCATCTTCAGCCAGTTGCGATAGGCCTCCAGCCGCCACTCCAGCATCCATTCCGGCTCGCCCTTCTTGGCGGAGATGAAGCGGACGGTGTCCTCACTCAGGCCGGGCGGCAGGTGCTCCTGCTCGATATCCGTGGTGAAGCCGGCCTCGTAGCCCTTCTTCGTGTGCTGCTCGATAATGTCTTTGCTCGCCGACATGGCTGCTGCTCCGTTCAGTTGATGAACGATTGGTTTTCTGGGGACATGCTTGGTGAGCGGGCGCCGGGCACCGGCTCACGAAGCATCCCCCTTGAGGGAGCCGGCCCGGGGCGCCATCATGCGCAACGGCACCACCGGCTCGCTCATGTCCTTCAGGCTGATGCTGCCCAGGGCATGCTGCACCACCTGGCTGATCCGCCACCAGTTGGCACTGGTGGTGCAGGCATCGCCGTACTGGCAGGCATCCACGCCCTCCTCCACACACTCGGTGAAGGCAATGGGCCCCTCAAGGGCGGTAATGATCTCGGCCACCGAGATCTGACGGGCGGGACGCGCCAGCCCATAGCCGCCCTTGGCGCCACGGTAGGAGACGAGAATCCCCGCGCGGGCCAGATTCTTGAGGATCTTGGCCACCATAGGCTGCGGCAGGCCCTGCTGATCAGCGAGGCGGACGGTGCTGAAACGCTGCTCCGGCGCCCGCGCCATGGCCGTCAGGATGCCTATGCCGTAGTCGGTTTCTCTGTTAATCCGTACCATGATGGTCTGGATTGTAACGGATACCGGACCAGATTGGTACTCTTTGAGTTATTCCAATTCCTATCCAGGCGATAGAGGAGATCACACCTTGCAGGCCCGTCGCAGACCCTTTCCCTGTCCCGTGATCGAACTGGTGCAGCACCGCATGGGCTGGGAAATCAGTTATTACGACGCCCACGGGCATGTGAAGCACCTGGCCAGCGCGAAGTCCGAGCCCGGCGCACTGCGGGTGGCACGCCAGGTTGCGGAGCTGTACGGCTACCAAGGCGAAGTGATCATCCGCAGCGCCACCGGTACCTACAAGATCCGGATTTAAATCCTCACCGGCATCGCGGGGGTGGTGCCGTCCCTACCGCCACTACGAGCGCGGCCCAACCCCACCTTCACGGCGACCCCCCGGCGGGGGCGTGGCAGTCCAGGCGGGCGTCTGGATCGCCGCGTCGCTGCGCTCCTCGCGATGACGGGGGTGGTGCCGTCCCCACCGTCACTGCGGGAAGGGGCACCCCCACCGTAACTGCGGGAAGGGGCACCCCCCACCGTCACTGCGAGGAGGCCCACCCCCACCGTCACTGCGAGGAGGCGAAGCCGACGTGGCAGTCTACCCCTCTGGATCGCCACGGGCCTTCGGCCCTCGCGATGACGGGGAGGAGGCGGCGGCCCTCTTGAAGAACTGGACTGTACCGGAAGCGGCAAGTCGCCCCCACCGTCACTGCGGACCCACCTCCATCGTCACTGCGAGGAGCGAAGCGACGTGGCAGTCTACCCCTCTGGATCGCCACGGGCCTTCGGCCCTCGCGATGACGGGGGGAAAGCCTTCGGCCCTCGCGATGACGGGGGAAAGCCTTTGGCCCTCGCGATGACGGGGGAAAGCCTTTGGCCCTCGCAATGGTTTACGGGGCGTCCGGGTCGTCCGGGTCCGGCAGGGGCAGTTCCATTTCCGGGTTGTCGGGGTCGTTCAGACTGGTCAGGTCGGGCAGTTCGCTCAGGCTACTGAGGTTGAAGTAATCCAGGAAGGCGGGGGTGGTGGCGTAGAGCCCCGGACGGCCGGGGACATCCTTGTGGCCAACGATACGCACCCAGCCGCGATCGGTGAGGGTGCGCATGATGGAGCTGCTCACCGTCACCCCGCGGATGTCCTCTATCTCGCCGCGGGTCACCGGCTGGCGGTAGGCGATGATGGCGAGGGTCTCCAGCAGGGCCCGGGAGTAGCGCCCGGGCTTCTCCTCCCACAGCCTTGAAACCCAGGGGGCGTAGGCCTCCCGGACCTGGATACGCCAGCCGCTGGCCACCTGTTTCACCTCCAGCCCGCGGCCCTCGTAGTCCTGGCGCAGCTCGGCCAGGGCCTGGCGCAGGGTCTGGCGGTCGGGGGCCAGCGCCGGGTCGAACAGGCCCTGCATCTGGTCCAGATCGAGGGTCCCCTCCGCGGCCATCAGTGCGGCCTCCAGGACATATTTGACAGGCGGGTTGGCGGGCATGGCTCAGCGGGCGCGGACGTAGATGGGCGCGTACGGTTCGTTCTGGGTCAGCTCGATGAGGGCCTCCTTGACCAATTCCAGCACCGCCAGAAAGCTCACCACCAGGCCCATGCGACCCTCCCGCCGGGGAAAGAGCTGGGTGAAACAGCAGTAGTGCTCGGTATCCAGCCGGCCCAGCACCTCGGTCATGCGCTCGCGCACAGACAGGGCCTCCTTCTGCACCTGGTGGTGTTCGTAATGGCTGGAGCGGCGCAGCACTTCGGCGAAGGCCAACAGCAGCTCCTGCATACTCACCTCGGGCTCGCGCTGGCGCGGCTGGCAGCCCTCGGCGGCCACCCGCACCGGGAAGACGTCGCGAGCCAGGCGCGGTAACTGGTCCAGGTCCTCGGCGGCCTGCTTGTAGCGCTCGTACTCCTGCAGCCGGCGCACCAGCTCGGCGCGGGGGTCGGCCTCTTCCTCCTCACTGGCCGGCGGGCGCGGCAGCAGCATGCGTGACTTGATCTCGGCCAGCATGGCGGCCATCACCAGATACTCGGCGGCCAGCTCCAGACGCAGTTCGTGCATCAGCTCCACGTAACGCATGTACTGGCGGGTGATCTCGGCGATGGGGATATCGCGCACGTCGAGGTTCTGGCGCCGAATCAGGTAGAGCAGCAGGTCGAGCGGCCCTTCAAAGGTCTCCAGGAAGACCTCCAGCGCATCCGGCGGGATGTAGAGGTCCTCAGGCAGGTCGGTGACCGGCTCCCCGGCGACCCGCGCCAGGGCCTGGCCACCGGCCCCGGCCAGCGCCTCCGCCGGCCCGGGGGCCGCGCTGTCGGAGGTAATCACGCTCACCGATAGGTCAGCCCCATGGCATCGCGCACTTCGTCCAGGGTCTCGCGGGCCTCGCTGCGAGCGGCCTCGCACCCTTCGTTGACGATACTGCGCACGGTGTCCATGTCGTTCTCGAACTCATGGCCCCGCTCGCGGATGGGCCCCAGTTCCTTTTCCATACCCTCGAGCATGCACATCTTGCAGTCGATGCAGCCGATACCCGCGGTGGTGCAGCCCTTCCAGACCCAGTCTCGATCAGCCTCACCGGAGTAGAGCTTGTGAAAGTCCCAAACCGGGCATTTTTCCGGATTGCCCGGGTCGGTCCGACGGACCCGGGCCGGGTCGGTCTGCATGGTGCGGACCTTCTTGCGGACCGATTCCGCATCCTCACGCAGGCCGATGAAATTGTTGTAGGACTTGGACATCTTGCGTCCGTCCAGGCCCGGCATCTTGGCGTGCGGGGTGAGCAGGGCCTGGGGCTCGGGCAGGACGTTGCGGCCGGTACCGTCCAGGTAGCCGTGCAGGCGCTCGCGGTCCGCCAGGGTGATGTTCTGCTGGTTGTCGAGCAGGGCACGGGCCACGTCCAGGGCCTCGTGCTCGCCCTGCTCCTGGTAGCGCCGGCGCAGGTCGCGGTAGACCCGGGCGTTCTTCTTGCCCATCTTCTTGATGGCCTCTTCGGCCCGCTCGATGAAGTCGGGCTCCACACCGTAGAAGTGGTTGAACCGGCGCGCCACCTCGCGGGTGATCTCCACGTGGGCCACCTGGTCCTCGCCCACGGGCACGGCGGTGGCCTTGTAGACCAGGATGTCGGCGCTCTGCAGCAGCGGGTAGCCCAGAAAGCCGTAGGTGGCCAGGTCCTTCTCGCGCAGCTGTTCCTGCTGGTCCTTGTAGGTGGGCACGCGCTCCAGCCAGCCCAGGGGGGTGATCATGGAGAGCAGCAGGTGCAGTTCGGCGTGCTCGGGCACCTTGGACTGAATGAACAGCCGAGCCATATTGGGGTTCACCCCGCAGGCGAGCCAGTCGATGACCATGTCCCAGCCGGATTGGGCAATGCCGCGGGTGTCGTCGTACTGGGTGGTGAGTGCGTGCCAGTCGGCCACGAAGAAGAAGCACTCGTGTTCCTGCTGCAGGCGCACCCAGTTCTTGAGGACCCCGTGGTAGTGCCCCAGGTGCAGGCGGCCGGTGGGCCGCATGCCGGACAGGACTCGGCTTTGGGCATTAAGATTGGCCAAAGATTGCCTCCAGTGTGGATCAGGCCGATTCGGGTTCTGTGGCTTTGCGTGCCGGGCTCAGCGGTCTGCAGTGGCCGGGGCGTATGGCCGGCAGGCCTCCAATTGCGCACCCCTTCGGGGTGCCCTGCGCTACTCGCAAAGGAGCGGCGGCGCGAACTCGCTTCGCTCGAACAGGCGCGCCTTGTTTCCGCTCATTTGCTGCGTTGCTCGGTGCGCAAAAGTCGGCCTGCCGGCCATACGCCCCGGCCACTGCAGCCCGCTGAACGTGCCACTCGGAGGGCGATGATAACCGAATCCGCTCTCCGCCTCAGCCCTCGAAGACCGACGGATCGCCGGCACCCTCGCGCAGGACCCGCGGGGCCTCACCGGAGAGATCCACCACGGTGCTGGGCTCCAACCCGCCGGGACCGCCGTCGATGACGGCATCCACCTGGTGCTCCAGGGCCGCGCGAATGTCCACCGGGTCGGTGATAGGCATGTCGTCATCGGGCATGATGAGGCTGACCGTCATCAGCGGCTCGCCCAGCTCTTCCAGGATGGCCTGGGTGGTGGGGTGGTCGGGCACGCGGATGCCGATGGTCTTTTTCTTCGGGTGCTGGAGCAGACGGGGCACCTTGGAGGTGGCCTTCAGGATGAAGGTGTAGGGGCCCGGGGTGTGCGACTTGAGCAGGCGGTAGGCGTAGTTCTCCACCCGGGCGTAGGTGCCGATATCGGAGAGATCGCGGCAGGCCAGGGTGAAGTTGTGGTCCTCGCGCAGACGGCGGATCTGGCGGATGCGGTCCACGGCCTGCTTCTCCCCGATGCCGCAACCCAACGCGTAACTGGAGTCGGTGGGGTAGGCGATGACACCGCCCGCGCGGATGATCTCCACGGTCCGTTTCACCAGGCGAACCTGAGGGGTGACGGGGTGGATCTCAAAGTACTGGCTCATGGGCGCTCCTCCTGAGTGCTGCCGGTTCGCTGTTATTCTTGCGGGCACACCGATCAGCTCGGTATCCCGTAATCATGGCACTGTCACCCTATCATGCACGACGGTGGCCGGCGCCAGGCCCGGTCCGGGCTGCTACTCCGCGGCAGGGCGGTGTAGCATATCCGTCCAGTCATTCCTGTACCTGAGGGAGCGCCATGTATTACGCCATCATCAGCGAGGACGTGCCCAACAGCCTGCCCTTGCGCAAAGAGGCCCGGCCCGCCCACCTGGCACGGCTGGAGGCCCTAAGGGACGAGGGCCGGCTGCTGATCGCCGGCCCCCACCCGGCCATCGACGCCGAGGATCCGGGCGAGGCGGGTTTCTCCGGCAGCCTGGTGGTCGCGGAGTTTCCCAGCCTGGAGGCGGCAAAGGCGTGGGCCAATGCCGACCCCTACCTGGATGTGGGTGCCTACGAAAGGGTCACCGTCAAGCCGTTCAAGAAGGTGTTGCCGTGAGTGGAAACGAACGCGTTGAGATGATCCGCCAGCGCCTGGAGCAGGCATTGGATGTCCACAGCCTGGAGATCCAGGACGACAGCCACAAGCACGCCGGTCACGCCGGGGCCCAAGCCGGGGGCGGGCACTACCAGGTGCGGGTGGTCAGCCCGGACTTTGCGGGGCTGAACACCCTACAGCGCCATCGCAAGGTCTACGGCGCCATGGGTGATGCCATGCGCAACGACATCATCCACGCCCTGGGGATCAAGGCCCTTACCCCCGACGAGGCGTGAGGCGCCGCGTCGCGGCAGCCCGCCGGGCCGGCCACAGAAGGCCCCGGGCTGCCGTCAAGGGTGCTCCTCTTCGACCGGCCGGCGGCCCGGCAAACCCCGGGTGGCCACGTAAAGCCCGGCCAGGATGGCCGCCGCCCCCACCCCGTGGTAGGGCTCCAGGCGCTCACCCAGAAAGAGGATGGCCAGCGCCGAGCCGAACACCGGCACCAGATAGATGAACAGCGCCGTGCGCGCGGGCCCCAGCACGTGTACCCCGTTGTTCCAGAAAAGATAGGCCAGCAGCGAGGGGAAGATGCCCACGTAGATCAGCGGCGGCAGCATCTCCATGACGGTGCCCTGCACCGGCCCCACCATGATCAACTCCCAGACCAGGAAGGGCACGATCACCGGGATGCCCATGGCGACCATCACCGCCAGCATCGGGACCGCCGGGATATCCGGCCCGTAGCGTTTGAGCAGCAACGAATAGAGCCCCCAGCAGCAGACCGCCAGCAGCATCACCAGATCGCCCGGATTGAGCTCCAGGTTGAGCAACACCTCGCGGTCACCCTGACTGACAATGGCCAGGACGCCAAGAAAGGCCAGTACGATGCCCAGCAACTCATGGCTGCGCGGGCGCTGGCCGAAGAAGAGCAGCGCCATCAGCCCGATGACCACCGGCATGGTGGAGTTGACCAGGGTGATGTTGGTGGCCGTGGTGAACTGGGCAGCCAGGTACAGCAGGGTGTTGAACAGGCCCACGCTGAGCGCGGCCAGCACCCAGAGGATGCGCCAGTGGCGGCGGATGGTCTCGCGGTAGGCGCGGATCTGGCCCCAGGCGAAGGGCAGGATAATGAGCAGCGCCAGCACCCAGCGCAGGAAGGACAGAGTGAAGGGCGGGAACCACTCGGAGGTGGCGCGGGCCACCACCGCGTTGCCCCCCCAAAACAGGGTGGTCGCCACCAGACCCAGCACCGCCAGGACCACCGGATTGCGCAGGCTCAGGCTGACAGGCATCTACCCCCCCTTGACCGACCCCCCGACGAAAACAAGGGTGCCGCCCCACCTCGCCGGCAGGACGGCACCCCGAGTCTACTTGGTTTGCACGCCGCCGTGGCGCGACTCGCCGTCATCCGCGCAGGTGACGGCCCTCCTTCAGCGCGGCGATGCGGTCGTCCAGCGGCGGGTGGGACATGAACCACTCCTTCATGCCGCCACCGCGGTTGCCGTTGATGCCGAAGGCCTCCAGCTGGTCCGGCAGGTGCTCCTGGTCCACCGAGCGCTTTAGCCGCTCCAGCGCGGCTATCATCTTGTCGCGCCCGGCCAGCTTGGCGCCACCGGCATCGGCCCGGTACTCCCGCTGACGGGAGAACCACATGACGATCACCGAGGCGAGGATGCCCAGCACGATCTGGGCGAAGATGGAGGTGATGAAATAGGCCGGGCCGTGCCCTTGCTCGGTCTTGAATACCACGCGGTCGACGAAATGGCCGATGATGCGCGAGAAGAAGACCACAAAGGTGTTCACCACCCCCTGGATCAGGGTCAGGGTGACCATATCGCCGTTGCTGATGTGGGCGATCTCGTGGCCGATCACCGCCTCGGCCTCGTCCCGGGTCATGCTCTGCAGCAGGCCGGTGCTCACCGCCACCAGGGAGTTATTGCGCCGGGCCCCGGTGGCAAAGGCGTTCATGTCCGGGGCGTCGTAGATCGCCACCTCCGGCATACCGATGCCCTCCTGGCGGGCAAAGCGGCGCACGGTATCCACCAGCCACTGCTCGGCCTCGCTGCGCGGCTTTTCGATAACGCGGGCCCCGGTCATCCGCTTGGCGATGAACTTGGACATGGCCAGGGAGATGAACGAGCCGCCGAAACCGATCACCGCGGCGATGATGAGCAACCCCGTATAGTCCAGACCCACACCGGCCTCATCCAGGGTCCGCACCCCGAACACGGCCTGCAGGATGAACAACACCACACCCAGGACCACCAGGATCGCCAGGTTAGTGAGCAGAAAGAGCCCTATGCGCTTCATCGTCGCTTGATCTCCCGGTTATGTAAGCAGCCCAAACCGCACTCCGGCGAGGGGGGTGCCGGAGCGGCCGTTCAAATTATCCTAGGGCTTAGATTGGGGCAAGGCGCGGGAGTTCAAGCGGCGCAGGACAGGGGCCGAAGGCTTCCCCCCATCATCGCGAGGGCCGCAGGCCCGTGGCGATCCAGAGCGGTAGACTGCCGCGTCGGCTTCGCCTCCTCGCAGTGACGGTGGGGGAGGGGAGGCACCACGCCGACGGCGGGGGAGACACCACCCCCGTCATCGCGAGGAGCGCAGCGACGCGGCGATCCACACCCCGGCTTGGACTGCCGCGCCCCTTCGCTCCTCGCAGTGACGGCGGGGCGCGTCAGGCGTAATGGTCGACGAGGCCCTGTGGTTGCAGCCGTTGCGCCGGGGCGTCGGCCGCTGCCCCGTCACCGGCCTCGGGGTCACCCGGGCCGCCGGCATTTAACAGCCCGGCCGCCTGGCCCTGCGCCCAGAAGCCCTCGTCCTGACGCTCCGAGACATCCACGTCCACCTCGCCCTGCCCCTGCTCGGCGAGCATCTGGCGCAGCCGCGGCAGTTCGGACTCGACTGCCTCGCGGGCACTAGCCTGCTGGGCGGTTATCTGGATGGTGGTGCGCTCATCCTGGGTAGCGATATTGATGTCCAGCGGGCCCAGCCCCGGCGGATCCAGGCGAATACGCGCCTGCTGGATCTGCTGCTGGATCATCATCACCATGCGCTCACCCAGCGCCCGGCCAAAGCCCGGCTGATTGGCCGGGGTGGCGAGCTGGAAACCGGGCAGTGCCTGTTGAATCGGCTGGGCACCGGGCCGGGAGGTGCCGTTGGACTCACCCGCCGCCAGCAACCCGGAGAAACCGATGCCTGCATCGGCACGGGCCTGGGCCTGCGGCTGGGCCGGGTTTCGCCCTTCGCCTTCACGCTCGCCCTTCTCCTGGGCCAGGGTCTGCTGCAGCAGGGCCTCGGCCCGCTCGGTGCTGGTCGCCGTGCGCCCCTTCATGGCATCGGCCACCGCGTCGCGCAACCCCTCGCCGGCCCCCACCGGGTCCAGCATGCGCCCGGTGGTCTGCAGCAGGTTCAGCAACTCCGCCGGGTCCTCGTCCCGGGGGATCAGATCGTGCAGGGCCCAAAGCGGCAGTGCTGGTATCTCACCGGCCCGCCGTGCCTCGGCACCCCGACCGCTGCGCGCCTCCAGGGCCTCGCCATCGGCCTGCTTTTCCGCCAGGGCCGCCAACACCAGCGGCAGCAGTTTGCCACCCTCCGGCAACTCCTCGGCCCACCCGGCCAGCCGGTCCGGATCCTCCAACAGGGTCTTGGCCTCGGCCTTGTCCAGGTCACCAAAGGCGTCCGTTGCCAGCAGCGCGTCTATGAACTCGCCGTCGCCCTCGGCGGCCTGATCCAGCAGAATCTGCAGCAGATCAGGCGGGCCCGCCGCCGGTTCGGCCCGCGGCATGTCGACAGGTGTGGTCACGGTGGGTGCTCTCCAGTCTCAGTACCGTGGTGGACCGGCGTGGTTGCCGGTATTGTCCGTTACGGGAAGAAAAGCAATATCGGGGCCAATGCCGTCTACCCGGGGACGGCGCACGCGTCATCGTGAGCCCCACTCCTCGCTACGCGGGCCCGAATCAACGAGGAACGGGGCATCCCTGGCATCGCCAGGGCCGAAGGCTTTCCCCCGTCATCGCGAGGGCCGCCACCTCCTCCCCGTCATCGCGAGGGCCGAAGGCCCGTGGCGATCCAGAGGGGTAGACTGCCGCGTCGCTTCGCTCCTCGCAGTGACGGGGTGGCCCCTCCCCCCGTCATCGCGAGGGCCGAAGGCCCGTGGCGATCCAGGGCGGTAGACTGCCGCGTCGGCTTCGCCTCCTCGCAGTGACGGGGTGGCCCCTCCCCCCGTCATCGCGAGGGCCGAAGGCCCGTGGCGATCCAGGGCGGTAGACTGCCGCGTCGGCTTCGCCTCCTCGCAGTGACGGTGGGGGCGACCTTCCGCTGCCGGCACAGTCAAGTTCTTCAAGAGGAGCGCAGCGACGTGGCGATCCCTAAGGCCTTTGTTCCGGCTCAGGAGCCGAGTAGCGGGTTGCTGTAGGTGCGCCGGGCCAGTTCGTCCAGTTGCAACTGCTCGCGCCGCTCCTGCTCGCGGCGCTCCTCGTCGCGGAAGCGGTCCACCACCCGGCCCACCGCCCGGGAATGGCTGTAGGCCTCGAGCCAGTCCTGGCGCTGCGCGTTCACCCGGCGTTTGGCCTGAGCCACCACCTGGTGCTGCTGTTGGATGGCCTGATCGATGCGGGATATGAAGGCATTGTAGTCGCGCAGGCGCGCGGCGTTGATGCCCCCGCTCTGTCCCTGCAACTGCTCGGCGTACTCCTGGCGGAAGGTCAACAGTTGGCGCAGCTGCTGGCGCTGGCTGTCGAGATCCTGACGGGCCTCGGCCAGGCGCTGGCCGGCCTCGTCGGCCTTGTCGCCGGCCAGGCGTTGCACCGGTTGCAGGCGTGCGGAACGGTTCATCTCGCCTCCCCGTCGGCGGGCGCCGACTTAACCCTTATTATGACTCCGACAATTCACCCTGTCAGCCATTGCCGCCCCCGGTCTGGGCCTGATCGCTGAGCAATCCGAAGAGCTGCTCCAGGCTTTCGCCAAAGTTCACCGCCGTGGAGACATCCTGCTGCAGGAAGGCGCGCAGCCGCGGCATGATGGCAATGGCCTCGTCCACCCGCGGGTCGCTGCCCTTCTGGTAGGCCCCGACGCTGATCAGGTCCTGGTTCTCCCGGTAGGTGGACCAGAGCTGGCGGAAGCGCTGCGCCAGGCGCTGGTGGCCCCGCTCGGTGATGTTGATCATGGCCCGGCTCACCGAGGCCTCGATATCGATGGCCGGGTAGTGGCCGGCGTCGGCCAGCTGGCGCGACAGCACCAGGTGACCATCAAGGATGGCGCGGGCGGCATCGGCGATGGGGTCCTGCTGATCGTCGCCCTCGGTGAGCACGGTGTAGAAGGCGGTGATCGAGCCGCCGTCGTCCGGCCCGTTGCCGGCCCGCTCCACCAACCGCGGCAGCAGCGCGAACACGGACGGCGGATAGCCCTTGGTGGTGGGCGGCTCACCGATGGCCAGGCCGATCTCGCGCTGGGCCTGGGCGTAGCGGGTGAGCGAGTCCATCAGCAGCAACACATTCAGGCCCTGGTCGCGGAAGTACTCGGCGATACTGGTGGCCAACATGGCCCCGTGCAGGCGCATGAGCGGGGATTTGTCCGCCGGTGAGGCCACCACCACGGACCGGGCCAGCCCCTCGTCACCCAAAATGTCGGTGATGAACTCCTTGACCTCCCGGCCCCGCTCGCCGATCAGCCCCACTACCACCACATCGGCGTTGGTGTAGCGGGTCATCATGCCCAGCAGCACGCTCTTGCCCACGCCGGAGCCGGCGAACAGTCCCATGCGCTGGCCGCGCCCCACGGTGAACAGGCTGTTGATGGCGCGCACGCCCACGTCCAGCGGCGCCTTGATGGGGGCGCGGGCCAGGGGGTTGATGCCCTCGCCCACCAGGCTGCGGTATTCGCTGTGATCCAGCAGGCCCTTACCATCCAGCGGGCGACCACCGCCATCCAGCACCCGGCCCAGCAGCCCCGGGCCCATACCGGCCTCGGCGGTGCCGCCCCGGGGCACCACCCGGGCGTTGGGCATCATGCCGTGCAGCTCGCCGGTGGGCATCAGGTAGAGCTTGTCGCCGGCAAAGCCGACCACCTCGGCCTCCACATCCCGGTCCTGCTGGGTGCGCAGGGTGCAGCGGCTGCCCAGTGGCGCCTGGCAGCCCTCGGCCTCGAGGGTCAGGCCGACCATACGGCGCAACACGCCTTCCACCACCAACCGCGGGGCACGCACCCGCTGCCGGCGCCGACGCAGATGCTCGGCCCAGCGATTGCTGCGGGGCGGGGCCTTGGCCTCACTCATGGCGACCAGCCTCTGCGTTACGATCCGTGCCATCGCCGTCCTCGCCCTGAGCGTCACGGCCGTTGCCCAGCACCTGTTGCGCCAACTGGGCCAGACGATGCTCCAGGGTGGCGTCGATATGCGAGGTCTCCGTGCTGACCCGGCAGCCGCCACGGTTGATGGCCGGGTCCTCCACCAGCCGCCACGCCTGTTCGCCCCCGCCATCGGCGCTCAGGGCCTCGCGGATAAAGCGGGCGTCTTCCGGGTGCAGGTGCACCTCCACGTTGCGGGCGCCCACCGGCAGCAATCCCACGGCCTCGCGGATCAGGCGCACGATCTCACCGGGTTGGATGCGCAGCTCGCGGTAGATCACCTGCCGGGCCAGGTGCATGGCCAGCTCCGCCAGCGCCTGCTCCACCTCCTCGTCCATCTGCTCCAATGGCCGGTCCAGTTGGCGCACCAGCCCGTCCATCCGCTCCACCAGCCGGTGCGCGGCCTGCTCGCCGGCCTGGTAGCCCGCGGCGTGGCCCTCGCGCTGCCCGGCCTCCAGCCCCTCCCGGTGGCCCTCGGCGTAACCGGCCTCGCGGCCGGCCCGCTCGCCGGCCCGGTAGCCCTCGTCCCAGGCCTGCTGCTGCAGCGCCTCAATATCCGCCGCGGTGGGCATGCGCGCGGCCTCGCGGCGCTGCGGCTTGCGGAAGCCGGCGTAGTCCCGCTGCCCACCACTTGCACGCTGGCTTGCCTCCGGCCGTTCCGGGGCCTGGCCTCGCTCCGGCTTCGGCGCCGCCGCCCAGCGGGCGAAGGTCTCGCCGGCCGCCTCGGCGGGGATGATCCGTACCCGGCCGCGGCCGGCCTCAGCGCCCTCGCCCGCCGCGCCGGTCTTGTGCCGGGTCTTGTCGTTCATGCCGCCTGCTCCCGCCGTTCAGCCATCAGAGCATCTCCTCGCCGCCGCCACCGAGCACGATCTGGCCCTCGTCGGCCAGTCGCTTGGCCACCGCCAGGATCTCCTTCTGGGCGTTCTCCACATCGCTGATACGCGCCGGTCCCATGGTCTCCAGGTCGTCGGCCAGCATCTCCGCGGCGCGGCGCGAGAGGTTGCTCATGATCTTGTCCTTGAGCTGCTCGTCGGCGCCCTTGAGCGCCAACACCAGCTGCTCGGTGCTGATCTCGCGCAGGATGGTCTGGATCGCCCGGTCGTCCACCTCGAGCAGGTCCTCGAAGACAAACATGAGCTCCTGGATCTTTTCCGCCAGCTCGACATCGAAGTCGCGGATGTGATCGAGGATGGTGTTCTCGGTACTGGTGTCCAGGTTATTGAGAATGCTGGCGGCGGCGTGCAGCCCGCCGATACTGGAGGACTTCACCCGCTGTTGACCGGAGAACTGCCGCTCCATGATCTCGTCCAGCTCCTTCAGCGCCGCCGGTTGGATGCCGTCCAGGGTGGCCACGCGCATGAGCACATCGTGGCGCACCCGCTCGGACAGCGAATCGAGCACCTCCGCGGCCTGGTCCGACTCCAGGTAGGCCAGCACGATGGCGATGATCTGCGGATGCTCCAGGCGGATCATCTCGGCGATGGTGCGCGGATCCAGCCACTTGAGCTGATCCAGCCCCTGGGTGGAACCGCCCATCAGGATCCGGTCGATAATGCCGCCGGCCTTCTCTTCGCCCAGGGCCTTGTTCAGCACCGAGCGCACATAGTCGTTGGTGCCGATGCCCAGGGCGGTCTGCTCCTGGACCTTACCGACAAAGGAGGTCAGCACGGCGTCCACGTCGTCTCGGGAGACCTGCTCGAGGCCGCTCATACTCTGACCCAGACGCTGGACCTCGCGCGGGCCCAGATGCTTCATGATGTTGGCGGCCTCATCCTCCCCCAGGCTCATCATGAAGACCGCCGCGCGGTCGGTGCCCTTGAGCTTGCTATCGTTTGCCATCGTCTTCCGCCAGCCAGGACTTGATCACGTTCGCCGCCAGCTCCGGCTCGTCATTCACCAGCTTCTTGGCGGCCTCCAGTTTGGCCTCGTAGGGCTTGTGCTGAACGCCCGCCAGCAGTGCCTGTTCGTTGGCGTCCGGCCCGGCGAGCTGCGCCGCGCCCCCGCCACCGCCCTGCTGGGCCAGGCGTGCCTGCTCCTCCGAGGCAGGCGCGCGCAGCGCCTGGTCGCGCTGACGCTGCATGCCCTTGATCATCGGCCGCACCACGAACAGCAGCAGGGCGATGAAGGCCAATGCGGCAATGGCAAAGCGGATCAGCTCGCGGACCCACTCGCGCTCCAGCAGCGGCACCGGCGGCATCGCCTCCACCGGCTCCTCTTCCAAGAAGGCGGCGTTGACCACATTGACGCTGTCACCGCGCGCGGCATCGAAGCCCACGGCTTCCTGCACCAGGGCGTTGATACGGTCCATCTCCTCGTCCGACAACGGTTCGCGCACTGTGTTGCCCTCCTCGTCGGTGGTGATGCGCTCGTCCACCACCACCGCCACCGACACCCGCTGGATGCTGCCGATGGGGTCGCGGACCTGGCGCAGGGTGCGGCTGATCTCGTAGTTGCGGGTCTCGGAGGAGCTGATGTCCACCGGCGGCGGGTTCTCCGGCGCCTCCTCGCCGTCCAACTGCCCGGCCCCCGGGGGCTGGTTGGTGAGCGCGCCGGGCACGCCCATGGCCGCGTCGGCCCCCTGCTGGGTGCGGCGGCCCTGCAGGGCCTCGCTGCGGATCACCCGGCTGTCCGGGTCGTAGAGCTCCTCGGTGCGCTGCTGCTCGGAGAAGTCCAGGCTGGCGTTGACCTGGGCCCGGACCCGGTTGCGGCCAACGAGGGGCGCCAGCAGGTCCTCGATACGACGGACGTAGGTCTCTTCCACCTGGGTCTTGTACTGGAACTGACCGGCGGTGCTGGCCAGCCCGCGGCCCTCGTCGCGGGTGAGCAGGCGGCCGCGCTCATCCACCACGCTCACGTTCTCGTGGGCCAAATCCGGCACGCTGCTGGCCACCATGTGGACGATGGCGTCCACCTGCTCATCGTTCAGCCGCCGGCCCTGAGCCAGGTTGACCACCACCGAGGCCCTCGGCTGCCGGCGGTCGCGGACGAAGACCGACTCGCGGGGCAGGGCCAGGTGGACGCGGGCGGCGTCCACCTGGCGCAGGGTGCCGATGGAACGGGCCAGTTCGGTCTCCAGGGCGCGGTCGAACCGGGCCCCTTCCATGAACTCACTGGTGCCGAAGGCGGAGTCCTCCTGCAGCATCTCGAAACCAAAGCCGGTGCCCCGGGGCAGCCCCTCGGCGGCCAACTGCAGCCGGGCCGGGTGGACCTGATCCGAGGGCACCCGCACGGCTCCCGTACGCTCATCCAGGCGGTAGGGGATGCCCTGCTCCTCCAACTGCTCGATGACGGCGGCGGCGTCCTGATCGTCCAGCTCGCTGAACAGGGTGCGGTAGCTGGGCTCCTGCGCCCAGAGGTACAGCAACACCCCGGCGGCCACGGTGAACAGTAGCACCACCGCCAGCCCCAGGCGCATCACGTTCTGCCGGCCGCCGAAGAGGCCCTCCAATTGGTCCATGCCCGGAATGCGACCGGCGGTGCCCGCACCGGTGCGCCCCGCACTACCGCGCTCGGCGATGGCGCGGCCGCCGCCCTCACTCTCCGTCAATGCCTGGCTTGCCTCAGCCATTGCCTTCCCCGTTCCGTCAAAACGCCGTCAAGATCCCGCTACCGCGGTGCCTAGACCTGCATGTTGGAGACCTCCTGATAGGCCTCCAGCAGGCGGTTGCGGGTCTCCTTGAGGGCCTCGAAGGCCACCCGCGATTTCTGCGTCGCGACCATCACCTCGGTGAGGTTCACCTCCTCGCCCCGGGCGACCGCGTCGGTCATGGCGCTGGAGGTCTGCTGCAGTCCGTTCACGTTCTCCAGTGCCTCGCGCATCAGGCGGGTAAAGTCGGCACCGGGCGCCTCGCCGCGACCCGATACCGGTTCGTTCCCGGCCTGGGCCGCTACCTCGCGCAGTTGCTGCAGGGCCTGGTTGATCTGAAAGCTGTTGTCGACCTTCATGGTGTCGGCCTCCTGAGTGCCTGGCGGAAGCGCGGCTCACGCCTGGCCGTACGCATATTCCGCGCCCGCCTTCGAGGGCACGTGAAAGCCCTCCTTGCGCAACCGGGCCACCCGGTAACGCAGGGTGCGATCGGAGATGCCCAGCTGCTCCGCGGCCTGCTTACGGTTGCCACGGCAGGCCCGGAGGGTGTCCATGATCAGGCGGAACTCCCGCTCGCGCAGGTTATCGCCCAGGGTGGGGGAGGCCCCATCCTTCGGCCGGCCATCGCCGTTCCCCCTGTCCGCGGGTGCCGCCGGCTCATTGGCGCCCCCCTGCACCGGGGCGGCCTGGCGGGCGGGGGCGGCCGGCACCGGTTCGATCACCAGGTCGTCGGCGCTGATCCGGGCCTCGTCCGCCAGGATCATGGCGCGCTGGATGACGTTCTCCAGCTCGCGCACATTGCCGGGCCAGTCGTGACCCAGCAGGCGGCTGCGGGCGGCGTCGTCCAGCCGGGCACCCTCGGGGCCCAATCCGGCGTGTTTGGCGATGAAGGCCTCCGCCAGCGGCAACACATCGTCCAGGCGCTCACGCAGTGGCGGCAGGTGCAGCGGGAAGACGTGAAGCCGGTAGTAGAGGTCCTCGCGGAAGCGGCCGGCGGCCACCTGTTCACGCAGGTCGCGGTTGCTGCTGGCCAGCACCCGGACGTCCAGCGGGATGCTCTCGCTGCCGCAGAGGCGCTCGATCTCCCGCTCCTGCAGCACCCGCAGGAGCTTGGCCTGCAGCCCGGTATCAATCTCCGAGACCTCGTCCAACAGCAGCGTGCCCCCCTGGGCCTGCTCGAATTTACCGGCGTGGCTGCGGTGGGCGCCGGTGAAGGCCCCCTTCTCGAATCCGAACAGCACCGCCTCGATCATCTGTTCGGGGATGGCCGCGCAATTGACCGCCACAAAGGGCCCATCGGCGCGCCCGGAGTGCTCATGGATGTGCCGGGCCAGCATCTCCTTGCCGGTGCCCGACTCGCCGGTAATCAGCACGCTCACGTCCTTCTGGGCCACCCGTCGGGCCATGCGGTAGACCTCGCGGGAACGGGGGTCGCGGGCCACCAGGTCCTGCTCGCGCCCGACCAGCCGGCGCACCGTGTTGACCAGCTCCAGGGAGGAGCAGCCCTCGGCCAGGTACTCGGCGGCACCGGCACGCAGCGCCTGCTTGGCCTCCTCCACCGAAGGCCGGGGGGCCAGCAGCACCAGCGGCGGCGCCGAGGGCAACTGGGCGAGCTGCCGCCACTGGCAGGCCCCGGCACCCCCCTGCACGATCACCAGCGCCAGGCTGCGCCGCTCCAGCAGCCGCTGGGCGTGGGTGTAGTCGGAAACGCCGATGGGCTGGAACCCGGCCTCGCGCAGGAGCAGGCAGCGGCGCCGGCTGAACTCCTGGTCCGTGGTCACGATGAGCACACTGGGTTGCGACATGGTGTTACCTCGTTTTCCTTGCCCGGGTCGGGCCACCGATGACTGTGAGCGGCAAGGAAGCACGGGGCGTGCCAGGGTATGCAGCCTGCTGATTTAACTAGTTCTTTCTGGTAAGCGGAAATGACCTGTCAGACGGCAACATTGTGGCTCGACGAAAAACCGACGGCTTGCCGGCGGGACCGGCGGCCCGCCGTCGCTCAGCGGGCGATGTCGTACTTGCGCAGCTTCTCCACCAGGGTGGTGCGGCGCAGGCTGAGTAGCTTCGCGGCCCGGGCCACGACGCCGTCGGCGTGCTCCAGGGCGTCCTCGATCAGTCGCTGCTCCAACCGCGACAGGGCCGCCTTGAGGTCGACCCCGCCCTTATCCCAATCGACCCCGGTTACGGTATAGCCGGGCTCGGTGACAGGGGCCGTACCGAGCGCTGCTTCGTCGCCCGCCGGCCCGCCGTTGGCCGCTTCGGCGCTGAGGCCCGCCGGTGGTTCCGCCGCCTCGGCCGCACGCAGGAAGGCGGGGATGGCGGCCAAGTCGGGCGGGTCTTCCGTCGCTGGCCCGGCCGCCGGCGCCGCCTCCGCAACCAGCGATGCCTCCGCCGCGCAGGCAGCGGCCACCGCGGCCCCCGCCCCGTCGCGGCCGGCGGTCCCGTGGGCGGCGCTGGCCGCCGGTGTCGGTTTCCCGCCACCTGGGAGGTAAGCCGTTGCCGGGTCCACCGGCACCCCTGCCGCTTCCCGGATACGCACCGGCAAGTCGTCCACCTGCACTGCGTCGTAGGCGCAGAGAATGGCCAGGCGCTCCACCACGTTGGCCAGCTCACGCACGTTGCCGGGCCAGGCGTACTGGCTCAAGCAGGACAGGGCGGAGGCACTGAAGCGCACCGAACCCCGGCCCTCCTCCTCGATCCGGCGCACCAGTTCCTCGATCAGCACCGGGATATCCGAGGGGCGCGCCCGCAGCGGCGGCACCTCGATGGGAAAGACGTTCAGCCGGTAGAAGAGATCCTCGCGGAACTCGTTGTTGCGGATGCTCTCTTCGAGGTCGCGGTGGGTGGCGGCGATCACCCGCACGTCCGCCTCCTGGGTGCGGTTGCTGCCCACCCGCTCGAAGGTGCGCTCCTGGAGCACGCGCAGCAGTTTCACCTGCATGGGCATGCTCATGTCGCCGATCTCATCCAGAAAGATGGTGCCGCCCTTGGCCAGTTCGAAACGGCCCTGGCGGGCGCTGATGGCGCCGGTGAAGGCGCCCTTCTCATGGCCGAACAGCTCGGATTCCAGCAGATCGCCGGGGATGGCCCCGCAGTTGATGGGCACGAAGGGCTTGTCGGCGCGGCCGGAGCGGTAGTGAATATTCTGCGCCACCACCTCCTTGCCGGTGCCCGATTCACCCAGGATCAGCACGCTGGCCTCAGTGTCGGCCACCTGCTCGATCATGCGGCTGACCTGCTGCATGGGCCGGCTCTGGCCCACCAGGCGGGGGGCCCGGCCGCCGGGGCGATCGCGCCGCTCACGGCTGCGCGCGTTCTGGGCCAGGGCCTGCTTAAGCGCGGCGCTGAACTGGGCCTGGCGCAGGGGCAGTTGCAGGGTGCCGAGGACATTGGCCCCGGCGTCCAGGCCGCGCGCCTGACCCTGTTCGGAGATCAGGAAGACGGGCAGCTCCGGCAATTGCTGCCAGAGCACCTCCAGGGCCGCTTGACGGCGTTCGCGCTCACCCTCCGAGGGGATCAGCGCCAGGGCGTAGTGGCGGTTGGGCTCCAGCACCTCCGCCAATTCCCCGTCGGCAGGCCCCCGCACCACCTCATGTTCCAGAAACCGCACCGCCGCCTCCACGGCGTTCGCGCGTCGGCCGTCATCGTCCAGGATCAGCACCTGCACTACGCATCCCCCCAAGGAAAATCCCAGGCAACTAATGCGGGCAGTCTAGTGCTTTCGTATTATCGCCGTCAAAAATACGGCGGACGGTTTAACACTCGCGACAGGTCAGTCACCACGGAAGCGTTGGTAGGCGCGGTTGCCAGCCGCGCCCTTGCGGGCGTCGAGGAGGGTACGGCCCAGCTCCTCCAGCCGCCCTTCCAAAAGGGGGCGCAGTTGGTCGTCCATGTCGGTGATCCGACGCAGCCGGGTCACCAGGGCCTGTTGCAGATCGGGGGCGTGGACAGAGGAAGGATCGATGGCGCGGGCCAACTCACCGCGTCGGGTCTCGCTGGCGACGAGCTCATCCCACCGCTCCGAGCGGGCCAGCTCGAGGCGGCGCCGGGCCAGGTGCTCCAGCTCGATGGCCGCCTCCAGCATCGCCTCGTCGCGGGGCAGGGGCATGATCAGCGCCCGGAGCGTGCGGCGCGCTCCGCCGCCTCCTTGTCACGCAGCTCGGCGGGGATCGCCTGCCAGGCATCGCGGATCTCGTTGAGCAGCTTGGAGACCTCGTCGAGTATGGCCTCGTCGTTGCGGGCGTTGGCCGAGACCAGCCGTCGCTGCATGTAATCATACAGCTCGTCAAGGTTCTGCGCCAGCTCGCCGCCGGCCTTGCGGTCCAGCCCGCCGCGCAGCCCGTCGATAATGGCGATGGCCTTGCCGATAAGCTGGCTCTTGAGGGCGCGATCGCCCTGGTGCAGTGCTCCCTTGGCCTGGGCGAGCCGGTCGATGCCACCATCGAGCAGCATTTCGATGAGCCGGTGCGGATCGGCGTAAGCCGCCCCGCTGTAGGCCCCCACCTGCTGATACTGATCGATTCCGCTGTTCATGGCTGCGTAGCTCATTCCCGCTGCCCTCTGCTGATTGGGTGATTGTCACCCATTGTTAGCGACCATTCATCCCCGGACTTGATAGTGGTGTTTCGGCACCAGTGCCCCGCTCCCCCGGGACAGGGCCACATGCCCTCCCCAGTCACTGCGAGCACGCCCCCACACCCCACCGTCACTGCGAGGAGGCGAAGCCGACGCGGCAGTCTGCCGCCCTGGATCGCCACGGGCCTCCGGCCCTCGCGATGACGGGGGGTGCGCCCCCTGTCACTGCGAGGAGCGAAGCGACGTGGCAGTCTACCCCTCCGGATCGCCACGGGCCTCCGGCCCTCGCGATGACGGGGGGTGCGCCCCCTGTCACTGCGAGGAGCGAAGCGACGCGGCAGTCTACCCCTCCGGATCGCCACGGGCCTCCGGCCCTCGCGATGACGGGGGGTGCGCCCCCTGTCACTGCGAGGAGCGAAGCGACGTGGCAGTCTACCCCTCTGGATCGCCACGGGCCTTCGGCCCTCGCGATGACGGGGGGTGCGCCCCCTGTCACTGCGAGGAGCGAAGCGACGCGGCAGTCTACCGCCCTGGATCGCCACGGGCCTCCGGCCCTCGCGATGACGGGAAAAAAGCCTTCGGCCCTCGCGATCACGGGGATGGCTCCTGTGCCCGACGCGACTATTGCTGATTCAACAGGTTAAGCTGGTTATCCAGGAACTCGCTGGTCTGGTTCATCTGCGCGATCATCGAGTCCATGGCGGAAAACTGGCGGATCAGCCTCGCCTCCAGCTGATCCATCCGCCGGTCCAGGCGCTCCTGCTGTGGCGCCAGGGCGGCGAGCCGGTCCTGCAGTGACTCGGTGCGGCTGTTGATCACGCTGTCCCGGCCGGTGAACTCATCCACGGCGCCTTGCAGGCGCGCGGCCAGCCCGTTCTCCTCGTCCGTGAACAGACGGATGACATCCAGCCGGTTCTCGCTCAGCGCATCATCCAGCCGGGCGTCGTTGATCTCCAGGGTACCGTCCCGGCGGGTGGTGATGCCCAGGTCCGCGAGGGTCTGCACCGGCCCGCCCGCCCCCGGCAGCGGCTCGCTGATCATTTGGCGCAGGCGGGCCTGCACCGAGCGGAGGGTGGAGTCGCCCTTGAGCTCACCCGCCTCGCCGGACTCCGGGTCGAAGGCGTTCAACTCACCCAGGGTCCGCTGCAGGCTGTTGTAGGCCCCGACAAAGTCGCTCACCGCGGAGGCGGCCGACCCGGGCTCCTCCGCCACGTTGATCCGGGCGCTGTCCACCGCGCTGAGCGTGAGGGTGACGCCATCGATCACGCCGCTGATCTCATTGCCGGGCCGGGTGATTCGCAGTCCGTCCACGAACAGTTCGGCGTCCTGCGCAGCGCGCAACTGGGAAAAGTTGTCGCCGGCGCGCACACCATCCTCGTCCGGCTCGGCCAGGTTCTCAGCATCGAATGCCAGCCGCTCCAGCAGCGGGTCGCTGTCCGGGTCGTCGGGATCGACGGTGATCGCCGAGACGGCGTTCTGGTCGCCGGTCTCCCGGCTGGTGATCACCAGCCGCGGGCCCTCGCCGTCGTCCACCACCGAGGCACGCACGTTCTCGCTCTGGTTGTTGATGGCGGCGCGCACGTCCTGCAGGGTGTCAGCCCCTTCCTCCAGTTGAAAGGTCTCGGCGCTGCCGTCCTGGTACTCGATAGTGAAGCTGCCGGTGCCCAGCGAGGTGGTGCCCGCCGAGAAGTCCTCCACGTCCTCGAACAGGTCCGAATTGGTGGCGAGCCGCTGGGCCTGGGCCAGTTGAGTGACGTTGACGTCGTAGCTGCCGGGTGGGGCGTCGCGGCCGGCGGAGACGCTGACCGCCGACTCGTTGTTGCTGGTGGCCACCACGCTGCGGAAGTCGCTCTCAGCGGAGACGTTGCCTAGGGCACCGCCGAAGTCGGTGATGGCCTGCTGCAGCCGGCCCAGCCCGGAGATCTGGGCCTCCAGCCGCGACTCCTGGCGGTCCAGCCGGTTCTGACCGGGCTGGCGCTCGGCCGCCACCAGCTGGTCGACCAGATCGCGGATATCCAGACCCGACCCCACACCCAGGGAACTGATACTTGCCATTGGACCCACCTGCCCTGCTCGGTTGACCGTGCCGGCAGCCTGCGCTGCCCGACCCCGGGCGCAACATACAAAAACCGCGCCAGGCGCCTACGCCTGCTCGCGGACCAACAGCCCCTTGAGCTCTTCTAAATGCTCGGCGATGGCCAGGATCTCCTCCGGCGGGAACTGCCGGACGAGCTCCTCGCTCTGCGAGTCGAACACCTTGACCACCGTCCGACCCGTATCCTCGTCGATGCTGAACTCCAGATCGCGCTGGACCAGTTGCACGAACTCGTTGATGCGATCCACCGCCTCGCCCACCTCCTCGGCGGTCGGGTCGGTGCCCCGCCGCGGGTCCTCCGCCCGCGCCGGGTCGCGGGCCGGCTCGGAGGCCGGCGCCGACTCGGAGGCCGGTCGCGGCGCCGCAGCGCCATCGGTCGCCGGGCGCGCCCCGGCACCCGACACCGCCTCCCGGCCACGGGCGACCGCTGCGCGGATCCCGTCGAGGTTCGGCGTTGTCACAGTGCTGTTGCCATCCATCTCCTGCCTCCTGCCACCGCCGCGGGGCGCGGCAACACCATTGTCAGACCGATCAGTGACCCGACGTCGCGAGGACCCGGGCCCCACCGTCATTGCGGGGACCACCGCGCCAGACCGTCATCGCGAGCGCCGAACGATCTCCCCTGTCATTGCGAGGGCCGCCGACCTTCTCTCCGTCATCGCCTGGGCCGAAGGCCCGTGGCGATCCAGAGGGGTAGACTGCCGCGTCGCTTCGCTCCTCGCAGTGACAGGGGGCGCACCCCCCGTCATCGCGAGGGCCAAAGGCCCGTGGCGATCCAGAGCGGTAGACTGCCACGTCGGCTCCGCCTCCTCGCAGTGACTGGGGCGGCCCATCCCACCGTCATCGCGAGGAGCGAAGCGACGCGGCGATCCATAGGCCTTGGACTGCCACGTCGCTTCGCTCCTCGCAGTGACGGTGGGGGGCGTCGCAGTCCGCCTGACCGTTATAACGGCCCCTTTCCGGATAACTTTAGCCCCCGACGCCAGAAAACCGAACCGACACACACAATAAAGGCCCGAAGCGGCTTCACCGCCCCGGGCCGGAGATGCATGGGTTGATGGGCCCTGGTGCGTGTGCGGACTCAGGCCTGATCGCTGACCAGCAGCCCCCGGACCCGATCCAACTGCTCCGCCAGGGCCAGGATCTCGTCGGCGGGGAACTGGCGCACCAACTCCTCGCTGTTGGTGTCAAACACCCGCACCACGGTGCGACCGGTGTCGTCGTGCACGCTGAACTCCAGATCGCGCTGGACGACCTGCACGAAGTCGTTGATCCGATCCACCGCCTGGCCCACCTGCTCGGCGGCCTTTTCCGCCTGGCGGGCCGTTTCGGCCGCACCGTCGCCCATGCGGGCGGCGGAAACGGCCTCGGCCCCCGCGGGCGCGAGCGAGACCTTCCCCTGGCTCTCGCTGCCCCCCGAGGGCCGAAGCGGCTGCACATTCAGCGTAGACACCTTCATGCTGGCATCCATCTGATCCTCCTCCCCCGATGGCGGGGTCAGAGGCGACCGGGGGCCTTCCCGCCCCGGGTCGCCTCGTCACTCAGATCCCGAAGGGCCGGCTTACTGGAGCAGGGCCAGCACGTTGTTCGGGAGCTGGTTGGCCTGCGCCAGGACCGAGGTGCCAGCCTGCTGCAGGATCTGGCTGCGGGTCAGGGCCGCGGTCTCAGCGGCGAAGTCCGCGTCCAGGATCCGGCTGCGGGAGGCCTCCAGGTTCTCCGAGGTCACCGACAGGTTGGCGACCGTGGACTCGAAGCGGTTCTGGACCGCACCGAGGTCGGCCCGAAGGCTGTTTACCTGGGCGAGGACAAAGTCCATGGACCGGATGGCGTCGGAGGCATTATCACGGGTGGAGATATCTACGCTGGCCAGTGTTTTCTCCTCCCCGTCACCCAGGTTATCCAGACCCAGGTTTCCGACATCCGTACCCTGTACGTCGACCGACTCACCCAGCTGCCCAGTCAACTCAATGGCCCGGGCAAACCCTGCGATATCATCTTCGTTTGCACCGAGATCGGCCCCGTCGACAAAGGTGATCCCCTGCGAATCCGCGCCTTGGGTGAATTGGAGATCAGCCCCGTCCCCACTGAGAACCACTTGGGTGTCATCATCCGGATCGATCTGAGCACTGACCCCACTCACTCCGGCCTCATTGATTGCATCGGCCAGCCTGGTAGCGGCCTCGGTCTGGCTCGCCGTGCCGTCCACGGTGATATCAACCCCATTGAGCGAGAAGGCCAGCCCGGTATTACTGGCAGTGTGCCCACTGGCATCAATGGTGGCTTCGACCTCCAGCGCCCTATCGGCCTCGACGCCGGTATCACCAGAGACGGCGTTGATCGCAGCAACGATGTCATCCACATCCGCGAAACCGTCCTCGGCCTCGATGCCGGACAGATCCACCGCTTCACCGTTGATGGTCAGATCATCGGTGATGTTAAAGCTCGCGGTGGTGGCATTCGCGTTATCCACCAGTTCCGTGAAGTCAATGTCATCACCGGCAAAGAGCTGGGCACCCAGTTGGTCACTGCGGGCATCCACGCCATCCACCGAAATGGTTTGACCACGATTGGCACCCACTTGGAACAGGATCTCCTCCAGGCTGCCGTCCAACACGTTCTGATCGTTGAACTGGGTCGCCTGGGCGATACGCCCGGCCTCCGCAATCAGCTGCTGGACCTCGTTGTTCAACGCCTGGCGGTCCGACGCGGAGTTGGTGTCATTGGCTGCCTGGACGGCCAGCTCACGAATGCGCTGCCCGATGTTCCCGATCTCTTCCAAGGCCCCTTCGGCGGTCTGAGAGAGGGAGATGCCATCGTTGGCGTTCCGGACCGCTTGGTTGTTGCCGTTGATCTGAGCGGTGAATCGCTCGGAGATGGCGAGACCCGCGGCATCATCCTTGGCGCTGTTGATCCTCAGCCCGGACGAGAGCCGCTCCAGCGACACATTCAGTTGGTTCTGCGATGCGTTCAGATTCCGCTGCGCATTAAGAGAAGCGATGTTGGTGTTGATTACCTGTGCCATGGCTCACATCCTCGTTTCCGATGGGGCCATTGATGCCCCGACTGGGTTGCTGACCTGGGGGCGACGCTGGCCGCTATCCTCCCCGTTCGCCCTTTGTAGCGGCAAGCCACCGGAAACCTTTAGCCTTTGGGCGGAAAGAATCTTCCGCTCTCATAGGTTGTTGCTTTCCCAGAAAAAACACACACCAACAAGGAAGCCTGCGAGGCGCAGGAGGCAACGGCCGGACCACGCAGGTAAGACACCTCGGCTTCCCACCGGCAACTCCCTTCCGGCCATGCATCGCCGCCATGGCCGGATATGCAATCCAGCGCCACTTTCCTTTACAGTGCCCGAATACACACCAAGGGATTACTACAGGCTCAACCGGCATGCCCAAACATTCAGCTCCCATCCAGACGTACCGCGCCATCGCCCAAGCACTCAATGCCGGAGATATCCACGGGGCACGGATCCTCTGCGATAAGGCCCTTGAGCGCAACAGCAGCGACGGCTGCGTGCTCACCCTGCACGCCCGCCTCCTCTGGCAAGAGGGACGGCCCGAAGAGGCGCTCTCAGCGTCAAGGGAGGCATTGGATCAAGGGGGGGAAGGCGCAGCCGATGCGGCCGCGATTCACGCACAATTCCTCCTGGAACTCAACCACACCGACGACGCCCTCGGGTTCCTCCGCCGGGCGGCGGAGAAGGCCCCTGAGCACCGTCGCTTGCAAGCCCTCCTCGCGCAGGCCCTGGTCAAGGCCAACCGCCGCGAACAGGCGCGCGACATCCTTGTGGAGCTGATCAAGACGCAACCCGACGCCGATACCTTAAACAGCCTGGGGCACGTCCTGTTCGACCTTGGTGACGGTGAGGCCGGGTTTCAGCAGTTGCAGTTGGCCGGGGTGCTTGAGCCAGGAAATCATGTCCTCTGGTCTAACATACTGATGATGGCCCACTACCTGCCATCTCAAAGTGCCAGGGACCTACGCAAACTGCATGCGCGCTGGTACGCAAACTGCGCCGCCCATCTAGAGACAGAACGCCATTTCGAGCGGGATCGCGACCCGGAGCGCCCACTGCGCATCGGTTTCATTTCCAATGGGTTCCACTCGCATCCCGCCGGCTGGCTCAGCTTCGGTGCGATCAATACCCTTGCCCGGTATTTTGATCACACGCTGCATCTCTACTCCACTGCACCACCCCGACCCAAGGACTTCCTATCACACCGCTTCCAGAACATGACCGGCCACTGGTGCCAAATGGTCCATTGGTCGCAAGAGGCCATCCATGCGCAACTGTTGAAGGACCGACTCGACATCCTGGTGGACATGACCGGACACAGTGGGTATTCGGCACTGTCCGCCATAGCGAGAAGGGCCGCCCCGGTTCAAGTCAAATGGGTCGGCGGGCTCTTCAACACCTCAGCAGTGCCAACCATCGATTACCTGCTCACCGATTGGATGGAGACCCCGGAAGGGGTCGAAGAGTTTTATACCGAAAAGCTGATCCGGCTGCCAACGGGGTATGTCACCTATGCCCCACCCCCTTACCTGCCGGACATCGCCCCATTACCCGCAAAGGAGAATGGGTACATCACATTCGCGTGCATGAACAACCTGCATAAGGTCAACCGGGAAATCGCCGGCGTCTGGGCAGGGATCCTGAAAGCAGTTCCGGACAGCCGCCTGCTTATCAAGGACAAGAAGCTATCCGACCCCGGCGCCCGGAAGCAGCTTTGGCACATGCTGGTGGAGGCGGGGGTTCCGGACACAAGGCTGATCCTGGAGGAGGGAGCGCCCCACCGGTACCTGCTAGAGACCTATCATCGGGTGGACATCGCCCTTGACCCCTGGCCTTATTCCGGCGGGTTGACGACTATTGAGGGGTTATACATGGGGGTGCCGGTGATCACGTGCCCCGGACCAACTTTTGCGGGCCGTCATGCCGCCAGTCACCTTCACAACTCAGGCCTGGACCAGTTCATCGCCGCCGATTTCCACGACTACAAGCAGATCGCCGTTGAGACGGCGGGTGACATCGAAAAGCTGGAAGCACTGCGCGCGGGACTGCGGAAACAGTGCCAGAACTCTCCGCTGGGGAATCACGCCCAATTTGCCACCAACCTGGACCGGGCCTTCCGGACCATCTGGCGGCGGTGGTGCGCCGACGCCCAACCGGCACACCTGCATTTCTCCAAGCCGGCGCGCATCCCGTCCCATATCACGGCCCGAATGAAGGCCGAGTTGCAGGACCGGGATTCGCAACGAGCCGGGAACAGCAGAACGGCACCTCGCTTCAGGCTGGCTGGCTTGGAGGCTGCGGCAATACAGCAGCCCAATGACCGGGATGAAACAAACGGCGATGTCGCACCCACCTTGCCATCGGAAGCAGTCAAAGCCACGGTCACTGGTCCCGACAATCAGTCCCGTTCTTTATTGATCCCCAAGGGGGAAACCTTCCGCCTGAAAAACATCTTCGAAGAGGAGGAGTACGCGCTGCCAGCGGGTTTCCACATATCGCCTGAGATGGTGGTAGTGGATGTCGGTGCGAACATCGGCGCGTTCGCCTTGTACGCGGACCTTTGGTCACCACACTGCATCGTCCATTGTTTCGAGCCCAACCCCCAGGTCCTGCCGCTGCTCGAGCGCAATAAACAGGAAGCGCGGGGCACCATCCAGATCCATCCGTTCGCACTGTCCGACGAAGATGGCGAGCTGACCCTTTGGCAGCACCCCAGGAACACGGGGGAGACCTCACTGGCGAGACGCTCGGATGGCGCGACCCAAGTCCAAGTGCCCGTCCGAAACGCGCTGGATGCGCTGACCGCGGCGGGAGTGGATCATATCGATGTCCTGAAGATCGATACCGAAGGTTCAGAGGTCCCCGTTGTGCAGACACTCGTACCGTTTCTGCCGAAAGTATCGATCGTCATGCTCGAATACCACAGCGAGGCCGACCGACGAGCACTGGACCGTCTGCTCTCCGATTTTCAGCTTTATGACTGCACCGTAATGGGTGCCAGCGGCGTGGGAACCGTCAAATATTTCAACAACGCCCTGAAGCAGAGTAAAGTGTAACCACCGGCAACATCAGAAAAGGCCCGGGGAGGCGTATGCCACCCGGGCCAAGTACTGCCGCTTGAGGTTCGGTCTGGCGTTGGTTTACTGCAGCAGGTTGAGGACGTTGTTGGGTAGCTGGTTGGCCTGCGCCAGCACCGAGGTACCGGCCTGCTGCAGGATCTGGCCGCGGGTCAGTGCGGCGGTCTCGGCGGCGAAGTCGGCATCCATGATGCGGCTGCGCGAGGCGCTGAGGTTCTCCGAGGTGATGGTCAGGTTGGCGGTGGTGGCCTCGAAGCGGTTCTGTACCGCACCCAGGTCGGCGCGGATGCCGTTGATCTCCTGCAGGGCGATGTCCACCGTGCGGATGGCGTCCTGCGCCTCGCCGCGGGTGGCGACACTGACGGTGTCCGCGCTGAAGGTCTCGAAGCGATCGGCGCCACCGACCAGACCCAGGCGCTGAAGGAGATCCCCATCGCTGTCATCGGCAATCACCGGAGGGTCGGCCTCCAGGGGCACCCGTAGGTCGAAGCCACGCTCGAAGGTCAACTCGGTCCGGAGGTCGTCATTCTCATCGAAAAAGACGGTTTCCTCACCGAAATCCGTGGTGGTTGCCTCAAACAGGTCGGCATTGACATCCGTAACCCGGATCGACTCCTGATCCGCCTGGCTCTCAAGGACGAGTTCCCCGTCCACGTCCACCGCCGACACGCCGGTCAACGGCGTATAGGCATTGATCCGCTCCGCCAACGCCTGCGGATTGTCGATGCCCGCCCCGGCCTCCGAGAAGACATTGACCCCATTGATGGTCATCAGCTGCACCGGGTCGGGATCCGCGGTAAACGAGATCTCATCCTCACTTAGCCCCGTTTCCGCAACGATGGACCCACCGGAGGTCTGGAAGGCCTGCACCCCCGTCTCGGAGAAGTTGTCGTTGATTCGGCTGATCACATCGCTGATGTTCTCGGCACCATCCATATCGATGGTCACCCCGGCAATGGAGAGCTCTCCACCCTCGGACAAGGTGTTGGTGGCCACCGCACCGGAGTCTGCCACCTGCGCCCCCAGCGACTGGGCCCGGGCATCCACCCCGTCCACCGAGATGATCTGCCCCCGGTTGGCGCCCACCTGGAAGATCAGGTCGCTGAGCGAGCCGTCCAGGATGTTCTGGTTGTTGAACTGGGTGGAGGCGGCAATGCGGCTGATCTCGCGGATGGCCTGCTGCACCTCCTGGTCCAGGGCATCGCGATCGGAGGCGGAGTTGGTGTCATTGGACGCCTGCACCGCCAGCTCGCGGATCCGCTGCAGCAGGTTGGTGCTCTCGTCCAGTGCCCCCTCCGCGGTCTGGGCAAAGGAGATGCCGTCGTTGGCATTCCGCACGGCCTGGTCCAGGCCGTTGATCTGCGATGTAAAGCGGCTGCTGATGGCCAGCCCCGCCGCGTCGTCCTTGGCGCTGTTGATCCGCAGTCCCGAGCTCAGCCGCTCCAGGGCCACGCCCAACTGGCCCTGACTGGCGTTGAGATTGCGCTGGGCGTTCAGGGAAGCGATGTTGGTGTTGATGACCTGTGCCATGACGTTCACCCCTCAAGCATCGATTGCGGCTGTGCCGCTTGTTGTCAGTGACGGGCCCATGCCAGCCGGCCCGACCTCCGTGCACTCAGGCTAACGACCGGGCGCGGGAGTGCTTGATTGGGGGTGGTTTTTCGGCAGAAAGCGGCAAGCACGAACCGACCCGGCCGAAAAAACGGCAAGGCCCTGCCGCTCGAACGCGCCCAGCAGCGGTTCTTTGCGCCAGATCAGCGTCGTCACCCTGACACCTCTGGCATAATGAAACGTGAATTCTTATAACGCGTAAGCGGAGACGCTCACCCGATGAAAACACACTCCCTCTCCCTGGCACTCACCGGCAGCGGCGGTACGGGGGTCATGACCGCCGGGCAGATCCTGCTGGACGCGGCGGCGCAGGCCGGCTGGTACGGGTTGATGACCCGCTCCTTCGGCCCGCAGATCCGCGGCGGCGAGGCGGCGGCAATCCTGCGCCTGGCCCACCAGCCGGTGGGATGCCAGGACGACCAACTGGATCTCTTACTCGCCTTCGACTGGGGCAACATCGAGCGCTTTATCGCCGAACTGCCCCTGGGCGGCGACAGCGTGGTCATCGCCGACCCCTCCCAGGGCGACGTCCCGGAGGTGGTGGTGCGCACCGGCGCCAGCCAGTCCATGATCCCCATCAAGGAGGTCACCAAAGGCGTCAAGGGCGGCCGGGCGAACATGGTGGGCCTGGGCCTGGTGGCCGAACTGATCGGGCTACCCGAGGAGGCCCTGCTCCGCACCCTGCAGAAGGTGTTGGGCCGCAAGGGCGAGGAAGCGCTGGCAACGGCACAGGCTTGCCTGAGCGCCGGCCGGGCGCAGGCGGACACGGTGGGTGTGGACCTGCGCCTGGCGTCGAACGGCACAGCGCAGGGAGAGCGGTGGGCGCTGTCCGGCAACGAGGCCGCCGGCATGGGGGCGGTGCGCGGCGGGGTGCGCTTCAGCGCGGCCTACCCCATCACCCCCTCCACCGACGTCGTCGAGTGGCTGGCCCCGACCCTGCCCCGGGTGGGCGGCTGCCTGGTGCAGGCGGAGGACGAACTCTCCGCCATCAATATGTGTATCGGGGCCAGTTTCGGCGGCACTCCCGCGCTCACCGCCACCTCGGGCCCGGGGCTGTCGCTGATGGTGGAATCGCTGGGTCTCGCGGTGGCCTCGGAGACGCCGGTGGTGGTGGTCAACGTGATGCGGGGCGGCCCCTCCACCGGCATCCCGACCAAGTCCGAGCAGGCCGACCTGAACATCGCCCTCTACGGCCTGCATGGCGACGCCCCGCACCTGGTGGTCGCCGCCAACGGCATCGCCGACTGCCTGGCCGCCACCCAGTGGGCCGTACACCTGGCCGAGGCCCTGCAGAGCCCGGCCATCGTGCTCAGCGACCAGGCCCTGGGCCAGGCGCGCGCAGTCATCGACCGTCCGCAGCGGGTGGATTATCGGGCCCAGCGCAAGACGGCCGACCGGCCGGGCGAGGGCTACCTTCGCTACGCCATCACCGAGGATGGGGTCTCACCCATGGCCATTCCAGGCACCCCCTGCGGCGAGTACACCGCCGACGGGCTGGAGCACGCCGAGCGCGGCACCCCCTCCACCCAGGCCTCCCACCACCAGGCGCAGTTGGACAAGCGGCTGCGCAAGCTCACCGGCCACGACTACGGTGCCTATTGGGCCGACATCGAGGGCGACGGCGAGCTGGCGGTGATCACCTGGGGCTCCAGCACCAGCCCCGTCCGCGAGGCGCTGGAGCGGGCACAGGCCGAGGGCATTACGGCCCGGATGGTCTCCGTCCGGCTACTCTCACCGGCGCAGCCCGAGGCCCTGGCCGCGGCCCTGGACGGCGTCAGCCGGCTGCTGGTGGTGGAGCAGAGCCACGACGGCCAGTTCCACCGCTACCTGCGCGCCCACTACGACCTGCCCGGCACCGTCCGGGCCTTTCACCACCCCGGGCCGCTGCCCATCCGGCCGGGTGAGGTTCTGGAACAGCTGCGCCAACTGGCGCAACAGGAGGCGGCATGAGCACCTGTGCAGACCACGCGAGACCCTCGGTCCTCAAGGCCAAGGACTATAAATCGGACATCAAACCGGTCTGGTGCCCGGGCTGCGGCGACTTCGGCGTGCTTAACGCCATCACCAAGGCGCTGGCGGCCCTCGCCCTGCCCCGCGAGCAGGTGGCCTTCGTCTCCGGGATCGGCTGCTCATCGCGCATACCGGCCTACTCCAGCGTCTACGGCTTTCACGGCGTGCACGGCCGCGCGCTGCCGGTGGCCACGGGGCTGGCAGTCAGTCGCCCGGACCTGACGGTGCTGGCCGCCGGCGGTGACGGCGACGGCTTCTCTATCGGCGGCAACCACTTCCTGCACGCCTGCCGGCGCAACGTCAATATGACCTACCTGGTCATGGACAACGCCGTCTATGGCATGACCAAGGGGCAGGCCTCGCCCACCACCGAGCCCGACTGGACCGGCAGCCAGCTCACTCCGGAGGGCCCCGGGCTGGCCCAGTTCCAACCGCTGGAGATCGCCCTGTCGGCGGGTGCCCCCTATATCGCCCGCTGTTTCTCCGGCAATCCCAACGGCCTGGCGAAACTGATCAGCGAGGCGCTCCAGTTCCCCGGCTTCGCCTTCATCCAGGTGTTGAGCCCCTGCGTGACCTACCGGCCGGAGCAGAAGGATTACAAGAAGATTGTTCACCCCGACTTCGAAGCGACCGGCGACCGCCGCGAGGCCTTCCTGCAGCTGATGGACGATGACGGCTTCACCACCGGGGTACTCTACCGGGCCGACAGGCCGGCATTCCGGCCGGAACAGGCGAAGGCCGCCGACCTGGACACCATCGAACAGCAATTCAGGGTGGCATGATGGATACGGTACGCACCTTTCTGGCCCACGCCGTGGTACTGGAGAATGACGCAGCGGAACGCTACGACGAGCTGGCTGACGCCATGGAGACCCACAACAACCCGGAGGTGTGCGAGCTGTTCCGGCGCATGGCGGGCTACTCTCGGCTGCACCTGCAGGAGGCCACCGAGCACGCTGAGAAACACGCCGGCGGCCTGCCCGACCTCAAACCGTGGGAGTTCCAGTGGCCGGGCGAGGAAAGCCCCGAGTCGGGGGAGCTGGACCAGAGCCACTACCTGATGACCGTGCACCACGCCCTCAAGCTGGCGCTGGCCGCCGAGACCGGGGCCCGCGACTTCTACGGCCAAGTGGCCCGCAGCACCCGAAACGACGAGGTGCGGGCCCTGGCCGAGGAGTTCACGGCCGAGGAGGCGGAGCACGCCGAGCTCATCGAGGAGTGGCTCAAACGCTATCCGGCCCCGGAGGAGGGCTGGGATGAGGACCCGGACCCACCGGCACCGGCCGACTGAGCCCCGGCGGTCTGCCCCGCCAGCGGGGGCTCCGGGCCGTCATCCGGCCGGGCCGCGCCACGCTTGGGCGGCCCGGGGATGAAGGCGTTGGTGCGCGCCATGTAGTCGCGATAGCCCTCACGGGTGGCCTGCAGCCGCTCCTCCAGCAGGGGCACCCCGGAAAAGCGCAGCAGGAGCCAGGTCATGAGTACCGGCGAGACCACCGTCCACCAACCGCCGGCGGCCAGCGCCACCAGGAAGAGGCCCCACCAGACCAGGCATTCGCCAAAGTAGTTGGGGTGGCGGCTATAACGCCACAGGCCCTGGTCACACACCCCCACCCCGCCGGACTCGCTGCGGAACCGCGCCAGCTGCCAGTCCGCCACGGTCTCGTAGACCAGCCCCACCAGCCAGACCAGTACACCGAGCCAGAGCAGCACGCTGGTCAGCGGTGCCGGGTCGCGCAGGGCGACCACCAGCGGCAGCGCCACCACCCAGAGGATCGCCCCCTGCAGCAGAAAGACGTTGCGCAGGCTGAGCCAGCGGAAGGCCTCGCCATGGTAGTTCCGCATGGCGGCGTAACGGGGGTCCTCTCCGGTGCCCCAGTTGCGCCAGGTGACGTAGACCGTGTAGCGCACCGCCCACAGGACCGCCATCAGCAGCGGCAGCCAGGCGCCCGCCGGGGCCGCCGCCTCCAGGTACCAGAACAGCCCCAACAGCACAAAGCCCGCGCCCCAGAAGCGGTCCACCAGGCTGACATCGTCATGGGTAAGGGTGTCCAGCCAGATGGCGACCATCATCACCAGCACAAGGGGCAGGCCCGCCAGGGCAGCGCCCAGCGTGGTTTCAAACATGGCTAATCCTCGCTTGACTCGACAGACTGGAGCATCCCGCCCTGGGGCGCACTGTCTCCAGGTTATAACTTATGCCCTAGTGCTTCACAAACCGCCATCGCGAGGGCCGAAGCCATTCCCACCGTCATCGCGAGGGCCGAAGGCCCGTGGCGATCCAGAGCGGTAGACTGCCACGTCGCTACGCTCCTCGCAGTGACATTGGGGGCGCCACCCCCGTCATTGCGAGGAGCGCAGCGACGTGGCAATCCACACGCCGCCTGGACTGCCGCGTCCCCTTCGGGGACTCGCAGTGACGGTGGGGGCCCACCCCCGTCATTGCGAGGAGCGCAGCGACGTGGCAATCCATACGCCGCCCTGGACTGCCGCGCCCCTGCGGGGCTCCCAGTGACACGTAGCTCGCCACCCGATGGCGAATGACGCTTTGTCCAGCAGTACCCTAATTGAAGCCCAAGAGTTCCGTCGGCACCAGTATCCGGGCTAACATCCCCCCATGGTTACCACCGCATCCCAGGCCCCGCGCACGGTCTACACCGTCAGCCAGCTCAACCAGGAGGTCCGCAGCCTGCTGGAGACGACCCTGCCGCCGCTCTGGGTGGAGGGCGAGATCAGCAACCTGGCGCGGCCGCGCTCGGGCCATCTCTATTTCACCCTCAAAGACAGCGCCGCCCAGGTGCGCTGCGCCATGTTCCGCAACCGCAACCTGCTGCTGCGCTTCCAGCCCGGCGACGGTCAGCGGGTGCTGGTGAGGGCCCGCGCCGGGCTCTACCCCGCCCGCGGCGAGTTCCAGCTGGTGGTGGACCACATGGAGGAGGCCGGCGAGGGGGCCCTGCGGCGGGCCTTCGAGGCCCTGAAGGCCCGGCTGGAGCAGGAGGGGCTGTTCGATCCGGCCCACAAGCGGCCGCTTCCCGCCTTCCCCCGCCGGTTGGGGGTAATCACCTCGCCCACCGGGGCCGCCATCCGCGACGTGCTGACGGTGCTCCGGCGCCGCTTTCCGGCCCTGCCGGTGCTGATCTACCCGGTGCCGGTGCAGGGAGAGGGGGCCGGCGGACAGATCGCCGCCGCCATTGAAGAGGCCGACCGCCGTCGCGACGTGGACGTAGTGCTGGTCACCCGGGGCGGTGGCTCGCTGGAGGATCTATGGGCCTTCAACGAGGAGGTGGTGGCGCGGGCCATCCACGCCTGCGGCCTGCCGGTGGTCAGTGCCGTGGGGCACGAGGTGGATGTCACCATCTCCGACCTGGTGGCCGACCAGCGCGCACCCACGCCGTCGGCCGCCGCCGAACTCATCTCGCCGGACGGCCCGGCGCTGCTGCACCAAGTCCGGGGTCTGCGGGACCGACTGCTGCAGCTGACCACCCAGCACCACCGGCGGGCCAGTGATCGGCTGAACGGCCTCGCCCGCCGGCTGCAGGCCCGGCACCCGGGCCAGCTTCTGCGCGACCGCAGTCAGCGCCTGGACGAGCTGGACCAACGCCTGCGCCATGCTATGGCGCAGCGCCTTGCCCGGCACACGCAGGCCCTGGACCATTTGCGCGCCCGGTTACGCCAGGGTGATCCGCGGCTCACCATCCGCCGGCGCGAGGAACAGCGCCTGGCGTTGGAGCGACGGCTGCATGCGGCCGTACGCCAGCAGCTACAGGCCCGGGAGCAGCGGCTGTCCGGGCTCGGTCGTGCGTTGCATGCGGTCAGTCCGCTGGCCACCCTCTCCCGCGGCTACGCCATCGCCCGCCAGGGCGCTGACGGGCCGGTGCTGCGCGACAGCACCCAAGTGGCACCCGGTGATGCCGTCCGAGTCCGGTTACACCGGGGGCAGCTGGACTGCCGGGTGGAGCGGGTCCACGGCGAACCGGAGGGTGGCAAACAGTGACGGTGGCACCACGCCCGTCATAAGCTCCAGCCCCACCATCGATCGGATCCATCGGAACAATTCATTTAATCCCGCGCCAGAGATTCGCTAGTTTCGTTGTCCAAACCGTGTACAGGGCTGTAACCCCCGACGCTTCGGACATTGGAGGGCACCCATGGGCAACGAGCTGAACTACCACGAACTGATCGACCGGCTCAGCGACAACGACGGGCAGGACCTGGACGAGGTGGATGTCGGAGGGGCCGCGCCGCCCACCGATGCCCGGCGCGTTATCGAACGCATGTGGGAGGAGCAGCGCCTGCAACGCGAACTCCGGGCGCTCGATCTCGACGTCGATGACCTCGACGACGACTGAGCCGCCCGCGACCCGGCGGACGCCACTCAGCCCCGGGCCTACTACAGGGCCTTGGCGGCCTGCGCCCGGTTGCGGCCATTCGCCTTTGCTGCATAGAGCGCCTGGTCCACGCGCTTGAAGAGCGCGTCAGCGCCCTCGTCCGCGCCCGCCTGGGCGTACCCGAGGCTGATGGTGACCGGGTCCGGTATCGGGAAGCGGGCCTCGGCGACGTAGGCCCGCAGCACCTCCGCCAACTGGCCCGCCCCGGTCTCGTCAGTCCCGGGCAGCACCAGCAAGAACTCCTCCCCCCCCCAACGGCCGACGATATCCGTATCCCGCACCCGCTCAGTGACCAGGCCGGCCAGCTGCCTCAGCACCTGGTCGCCCGCATTATGGCCGTGGGTGTCGTTGACGCGCTTGAAGTGGTCCAGATCGAACAGCACCACGGACACGGGGTGGCCGGTGCGGGCTGCCAGGCGCAGTTCCCGCTCCAAAGCCCGCTGGGTGTGGCGGCGATTATACAGGCCCGTGAGGCCATCGTGGCTGGCCCGGTAGCGCAGCGCCTGCTCCCGGCGCTTGCGTTCGGTGATATCCTCCGCCACGGTGGAGTACCGCTCCACCCGACCGGTCTCATCGCGGTGGGCCACAATCAGTTGCTGGAGTGGGGTCTCGCCGCCATCGGCCCGGCGGAACGCCGTCTCCCCCATCCAATGGCCCTCACGCGCCGCGGTCGGCAGGCCCTCTTCAAGGATCCGCCGTACCGCCCAGGGCGGGTGCGCCAGACGCAAAACCTCGGCAAAGTTCACCGTCAGGTCCTTGCTTTCCGGTGACACCCCGGGCAGCCACTCCCGGAACAACGCGCGCCCGGCCCGGTTCAGATAGACCAGTCTGCCTTCAGCCTCTGCCATGGCGATAAACTGCGGCGAGGCCTCCAGAATCTCCACCAGCTGCCGGCGGTTACGTGCCAGCTCCCGCCGTTCGGTGATGTCATGGATGATGGAGTGAAGATACTCCCGTCCGCCCACATCGACCGCGCCGGAGTGCACCTCCACCTCGCGGATCTCGCCGCTGGCCAGGCGGTGGGGAAAGTAGAGCACCTTCTGTTCGCCGCGCTGCACCCGGGCCATGGCCTCGCGCACCGCCTCGGGCGACAGTTGGTTGATCTTCGAGACGGGCATCCCGCGCATTTCCGTCCGATGGAAGCCGTAGAACCGGGCGGCCGCCTCGTTGACATCCACCAGCACGCCCTCGCGGGGGTCCACCAGCCACTGGATGGCGTCGTGACGCTCGAAGATCTGCTGGTACAGCCCCAGGCGCTCATCCTCCACATCGAGCAGGTGGTCCAGAGTGCGCCCCAGCCGGGCCAGCTCATCCCACCCCTGCAGCGCGGTGCGGGCGCTCCGGTCGCCGCCCTCGCGGGCCTTGAGCGTACGCTCCAGTGACCAGACCGGCTGCAGCACGTACCGCTTCACCACCCAAGTTGAGACCAGGCCGTAGAGCAGCACTACGACCACCGCCCACCAGACCGGATACAGTGTATCGGTACTGAACAGCCCCGGTTCCCAGTCCCGCCGCATGCTGAGCAGCACCCAGGCCTCGCCCGAGGGTCGGTCCACCAGTCGGATGACCCCGGCGGGGATCTCGCGCAGCGCCAACAGCGGCCCGTCCCCCTGCAACAGCATGGGGCCGCCTTCGCGGCGCAGGCGCTGGTACTCCTCAGCGGAGAACCGTGTCTCGATCACATCGCTCCAGTCCTGGCCGAGCAGCCCGGGGTCGTGCGCGGCCAGCAGCCGGCCCTCCCCCGGCCGGCCGATCAGCACCTCCAGCACTTCCGGGTTCGCCCCCAGCGCCTCCACCACACGCTGCAACTGGTGGCTGGAGCTACTGTTGGCCAGCGCGATCCCCGCGGCGCGGAGCAAATGTGTCGCCATACTCTCCGATTTGCCACGCATCATTTCCTGGCTCTGCCAATAGGAGAGGGAACCGGCCAGAATGGCCAGCAGGAAGGCAACCAGCAGGATCGGCAGCAGGACGCGGCGGGCGAGTCGGGTTCTTAAAGCAGGCTTCACGTGGGTACCACCAGCCGTGGCGCGGCGGGCTGACGAGGACTGATCCGGAGTCACTATATGCTTAATTTGCGATGATTCTAAAGAGAAAAACCCTGACGTCAACCCTGGGTTTTACCCATCGACCCGATGGACATCCACCGACATCCCGGCGTTGCGCGGCCTCAAGGCCCGCACCGGGGGGCGCTGTCCGGCGAAAACTTGATTATTTTCATGGTCTACTAAACTGACCATCATGACTGTCCCCGCCAATGAATTCCTGCACCGAAGCAGCTTGGCTGAACTGCCCGCGTTCCCGGCCGTGGTGCTGTCGTTGCTGGAGGCCACCGCCCGGGGCGACGCCGGACCACGGGAGATCGAGACCATCATCGCCCGCGATAGCACCCTCGTCGCCCGGCTTCTCGGCGCCGCCAATGCCGCCGCCTATACCCGCAGCACGCCCACCGACAGCCTGCGCGAGGCCATCGCGCGGCTGGGGCTGAGCCGGATCAACACCCTGGCGGTCGCCACCGCCGTGCGCGGCTTTTTCCAGGCCCTGGACAGGGGCCAGCCGGTCTGGGTGGAGGCCCTGTGGCGCCACGGGCTGCTTTGCGCTCAGCTCGCCCGCGAACTGGCCCGGGCCCGGGCCAACAGTTGTCCGGAAACCGCCTACCTGGCCGGCCTGCTGCACGATGTGGGCAAACCAGTCATGGGTCTGGCCCGCCCGGAGGAATACCAACGACTGCTGGCGGACGCCGAGGCCTCCGACCGTGGCCTACAGGGGTTGGAACAGGCGCGCTGGGGCTGCGACCACAGCCAGGTGGGGGCGGAACTGCTCGCCGACTGGGGCTTCCCGGCCCTGCTCATTGATGCCGTGCGCTACCACCATCAGCCGGTACCGGCGCTGGAACACGCCCACCCGCTGGTCCGCTGCGTGGCGCTCGCGAACCTGCTCTGTCACCACCCGGAAGTGGACGTGACCGGTCGCCAGGCCGCCGCCCGGTTGCTGGACCTGGGCCGGGAGGACACCCAGACCCTGGTGACCGCGGCGCAGCACGAGCTGGCCAAGACCTGCACGGCGCTCGGCGAGGACGACGCGGCATCGGACCTGAAGGGGGCCCATGAGCGGGTGGTGCAACGGCTGGGGGACCAGGTCCGCACCGCGGCGCTGACCGGGGGGCTCGGGGCCGCGCTGGCCGAGGGCGACACCCTGGAGAGCCTCGCCATCTGTGTGGCCCTGCTGTTCGGGGTACGACACCTGCTGGTGCTGGAGGTGGACGAGACCGGCGAGCGGCTGAGCGCTACCGCCATGCCCGCCAACGACCCGGCCATCAGCGAACTCTCCCTGCCGCTGGAAACCGCGGCCAGCCCCATTGCCGCGTTACTGCTCGAGGACCGCATCGCCCCACTCAAGACCCCCGACCCCGGCGCCATCGACCAGCCGGTGGCGGACCGCCAGGTACTCGACCGGCTCCCTGGCGAAGCTGCCCTGGGGCTGCCCCTTTACAGTGAGGGCCGGCCGGTGGCGGCACTCATCCTGGGGCTGAGCCACGGGCAACTCCAGGCCCTGCAAGCGGAGGCCCCCCTGCTCCGCACCTTCGCCGCCCAGGCCGGCGCCCTGCTCGCCCGCCGCCAGCGGGAGGACCAGGCCGTACGGCAGGCGCGGGAGGAGGCCTCTGCGCAACAGCGGCGCCGCGAAGCGGAATTGGTCAAGGCAACCGCAAACCCGATTACCGTGATGCAGAATTACCTGAGCGTATTACAACAGCAGCTTGAGGCGGACCACCCCGGACAGAGCGGGGTCAGCGCCCTTCGCGACGAGGTCGAACGGATCCGCGAGCTGATCAGCGAACTGGAACCGACGGTCGACGGAAATCCGGCAAACCCCTGAACCCATCATGCCCGCCCGAACGGGTCGCGCCTGTCAGGACAGCTTACCGTGAAAGCCATGCCACCGACGCCACCCGAAGAGATGGACACCCTGCCATCGGCCTACGAACGCAGCGAGCGGATCCTGGCCGTGGACCGGCACCCGCGCCTGCTGGAGAGCCTGGACATGCTGGCCAACGCCCGCGGCATACCCCTGGACACGGCGGAGACCCCGGCGGAGGCCCGGACCCTGGTCCGGCAGCGGGAGTACGGGGTGGTATTGGTGGACATGCAGGCCGAGGACACCGCCAGCCTGGACCTGATGGAGTGGCTGCACAACCATCGCGCGGGCATGGACGTGATCGCCCTCACCGCCGACCCCACCTGCCGGGCCCCCATTGAGGCGTTGCGCCGGGGCGCCAGCGAGTTCATCCGCAAGCCCTTCGCCCCCGAGGCCATGCTGGCGACCCTGGAGAACACCCTGGAACGGCGCCGCCTGTCCCGCCAGAACGAGCAGATCCGCCACCGGCTCAAGCGCTCCGAGCGGCTCTACCGCTTCATTGTCGACAACTCCCCCGATTTCATCTACGTGCTGGACGCCGAGGGCCGGTTCACCTTCATCAACCGCAGCGCCGAGCGGTTGCTGGGGATGACCCCCGATACCCTGCTCGGCGAGCATTTTCAGTGCCTCATCGCCGACGAGGACCGCGCGGTGGCCGAGCGCCGCTTCAACGAGCGGCGCACCGGCCAACGCGCCACCCACAACCTGGAGCTGCAGCTCGCCCCGCCCGGCGCCGCCGGACAACCCACCCGCACGGTGGACCTCACCGCCATGGGCATCTACGCCGACGGTGATGCACCCCACCCCGGTCAGTTCCTGGGCACCTACGGTATCGCCCGCGACGTCACTGATCGGAAACACGCGGAGTCCATCGTCCACTACCAGGCCCACCACGACCTGCTCACCGGCCTGCCCAACCGCGCCCTGCTCAAGGACCGCCTGGCTCAGGCCCTGGCCCGGGCCCGCCGCGGGAACGAGGAAGTGGCGGTGCTCTTCCTGGATCTGGACCGGTTCAAGGTGGTGAACGACAGCCTGGGCCACTCGGTGGGTGACCAACTCCTGCAGCAGGTGGCCCAGCGCCTGCGTGCCTGTCTGCGCGAGGGCGATACCCTGGCACGGCTCGGTGGCGATGAGTTCACCCTGTTACTGCCTGCCATCCCGGACCGACCGGCCGTCGAGCGGGTGGCGCAGAAGTGTATCGATGCCCTGGAACAGCCCTTCATGGTGCACAACCACCGACTCTTCTTGGGGGTGAGTATCGGCATCGCCCTGTTCCCCGAGCATGGCGAGACCCTGGAGACCCTGATCAAGCACGCCGATGTGGCCATGTACCACGTGAAGGAGCACGGCAAGGGCCATTACACCTTCTTCGACCAGGCCATGGGCAGCCGCATCGACCACCATCTGAACATGGAGACCGGCCTGCGCCGGGCCCTGGAGCAGCACGAGTTCCGTGTGGCCTACCAGCCGCAGGTAGACGTGGTCAGCGGCCGGGTCACGGGGATGGAGGCGCTGATCCGCTGGCAACACCCTGAGACCGGCGAAGTGAGCCCGCGGGAATTCATCCCGGTGGCAGAACAGACCGGCCTGATCCTTCCGATCGGTGAGTGGCTGTTGCGCAGCGCCTGCGAGGAGCTGCTGCGTTGGCCGGATGGCAACGAGGGCCTGCGCCTGGCGGTCAATCTCTCGCCGTTACAGGTCCACCAACGGGACTTTGTCGACCGCGTACGGGCCATCTGCGACGAAACCGGATTCCCGCTCCGACGGCTCGACTTGGAGATCACCGAGAATCTGCTCATGCGGGACGTGGAGTCGGTGGTGGAAAAGCTGCGCACCCTGAGCCGGCTCGGCGTCACCATCACCATCGACGACTTCGGCACCGGCTACTCTTCCCTGGGCTACCTGCAGCGGCTGCCCATCCACGCCCTAAAGATCGACCAGTCCTTCGTCCACGCCATCCGCGAGAATGAAGAGAAAGGCACCCTGGTGGAGACCATCATCGCCATGGCCCATGGACTGGGGCTGAACGTGGTGGCCGAGGGCGTGGAGACAAAACGCCAGCTCGACTACCTGCGCCGCCTGCAGTGTGGTCGCATGCAGGGCTTTTACTTCAGCTATCCGCTGAGCGGCCACGAGGCGGTCGACCTGCTGGAAGGCTGGGCGCGCGAACACCTGGCCAGCCGCCACTGACCCGCCCGCACCGCCCTGAACCGAACCCTGAACCGAACGGGGCCCTGCCGCATCGCCACGGCAGGGCCCCGTCTCACGGCCAACCCCGGTATCGGGGCGGGCGGGCGATCACATGCGCTCGAAGATGGCCGTGATGCCCTGACCGCCACCGATGCACATGGTGACCAGGGCGTACTTGCCCTGGATGCGGTGCAGCTCGTGGATTGCCTTGACCGCCAGGATGGACCCGGTGGCCCCCACCGGGTGGCCCAGGGCGATGGCGCCGCCGTTGACGTTGGTCTTGGCCGGGTCCAGCCCCAGGCCCTTCATGACCGTCAGCGCCTGGGCCGCGAAGGCCTCGTTGGACTCCACCACGTCCATGTCCTCGATACTCAGTCCGGCCTTGTCCAGCGCCACCTTGGACGACGGGATCGGCCCCTCCCCCATGATGTCGTTGGGCACCCCGGCAATACCGTAGGCCACCATCCGCGCCACGGGCTTGTGACCGGCCTTCTCGGCCGCGGCACGGTCGGCCAGCACCAGGGCGGCAGCGGCATCGTTGATACCGGAGGCGTTGCCGGCGGTCACGGTGCCGCCCTCCTTCTTGAAGGCCGGGCGCATCTTGGCCAGATCCTCAACGGTGACACCAAAGCGCGGGTGCTCGTCGGTGTCAAAGACCTTCTCGCCCTTCCGGCTCTTGATGGTCACCGGCACGATCTGGTCCTTAAAGTAGCCGCCTTCGATGGCCGCCTGGGCACGGCGCTGGGACTCCGCGGCGAACTGGTCCTGCTCCTCGCGGGAGATGTTCCACTTCTCGGCCAGGTTCTCGGCGGTGATGCCCATGTGGCCGACGCCGAAGGGGTCGGTCAGGGTGGCCACCATCATGTCGACCATCTTGGCATCCCCCATGCGGGCGCCGAAACGGGCCGAGGGGGTGAGGTAACCGCCCTTGGACATCACCTCGGTGCCGGCACCGACACCGAAGTCGGCATCGCCCAGCAGGATGGACTGGGCGGTGGAGACGATGGCCTGCATGCCGGAGCCGCACAGCCGGTTGACGGTGACCGCCGTGGAGTTGTGCGGCAGCCCACCCTGCACCGCCGCCACCCGGGCCACATAGGGCGAGCGGCTCTCGGTGGGGATGCAGTTGCCCACGGTGGTGTAGTTGATCTGATTGGGGTCGACACCGGAGCGCGCCACCGCCTCTTTGATGATCAGGCCACCCAGGTCAGCGGGCTCGAACCCGGCCAAGGTGCCGCCAAAGGTACCGATGGCGGAACGTGCCGCACTAAGGACAACCACTTCTCTGTCAGACATACAACTCCTCCTGCTTGATTTGGCAGTCTTGCCAGTACCGCCCCCCGGACAGTGCCGGCGGCGCCAGTTCGAATACGTTATTCTCGGCCTCGGTTGCGAGCCTAACGCACCACAGTATAACCAAGCATCCCTGATTTACCCGGTCAGAAAAACCCCTGAAGACCTCAGGATGCTGCATTGCACAGTCGCGGGTGGTGCCATACCGGGGTGAGATCAGCCGGCAGGCGCGGCAACCGGCCCAGATCCACCCAGGGGTTGTCCGGGTGGTGGAAGTCGGAACCCTGCGAGGCCAGCAGGGCATAACGGCGGGCCCATTCCGCCAGACGGGCCACGTCGACCGGCCGCGGGCGGGTCCCACAGGCCACCTCCATGGCCTCACCCCCGGCATCGCGGAAGGCGGTGAGCACCCGGCGCATCCAGGCGCCGGTGAGCCCGTAGGCCAGCGGATGGGCTAGCACCGCCACCCCGCCCGCCTCGCGGATACAGGCCACCGCCCGCTCCATGCCGGGCCAGCGCACGCTCACCCCGGCTGGCCGGCCCTTGCGCAGCCATTTGTGGAAGGCCTCGTTGGGGGTATTCACATGGCCCTCGGCCACCAGCCAGCCGGCGTAGTGGCTGCGGGTGATGGTGGCCGCCCCGGCCCGTGCCGAGGCCCCTTCCCAGGCCCCGGGCATCCCGTGCCGGGCCAGCTTCCGACCGATGGTGAGGGCCCGTTCCCGGCGGATTGCGTCGATCTCCGCCAGCAGCGTCTGCAGCCCCGGGTGCTGGGCCGCCACGCCCAGGCCAACGATGTGGAAGTCGCGCCGGGCCCAGGTGGTGGAGATCTCCACCCCCGGAATCAGCCGAAGGCCCTGCTCTTCGGCTGCGGCCTGCGCCTCGGCCACACCGGCCGTGGTGTCGTGGTCGGTGAGCGCCAGGGTCGCCACCCCTTTGGCCCGGGCCCGGGTCACCAGTTCCGTCGGGGTCAGGCGGCCGTCGGAGGCGGTGGAGTGGCTGTGCAGGTCGATACAGGCGCTCATGTCCGGGGTCTCGTTTCGGTGCCGGGCAGCGTATCATGGAGGCCCCCATCAGCCGCAGCGGAACCCATGGAAACCGCCCTTGTCACCCTGCTGATCGTCGTTGCCGTCGGCCTCTACTGGTCAGACGCCCTGCGCGCCCGGGACCAGGCGGTGCGGGCCGCCCGCCGGGCGTGCCGTGGTCTGGACGTGCAATTGCTGGATGTCACCGTGTCGCTCGCCCGCATTCGTCCGGCCCGCGGCCCGTCGGGGCGGCTGACCTGGCGCCGGGAGTACCGCTTCGAATTCAGCGTCGACGGCGCTGACCGCCGCCCCGGCTATGTGCAACTACTGGGGCGACAGTGCCGGGGAGTGCAACTGGATATGCCGGAAGGCCGGACGGTGATGGGGCCGGACCAGCGGCCGCGCGCACCGGCGCAGCCCTCCGACGGCTGACCGCGGCTCAGGCCCGCTCGTCGGGGAACGCCCACACCGCGTCGATGCACTCCGCCCCCAGCGCCACCATCACCAACCGGTCCACCCCCAGGGCCACGCCGGCGCAGGGCGGCAGGCCCGCCTCCAGGGCGGCCAACAGCCGTTGATCCACCGGCAAGCGCTCGCCCCTGGCGTCGCGGGCCTGCTGCTCGGCGCGGAAGCGCCGGCGCTGCTCCGCCGGGTCGGCAAGCTCGTGGTAGCCGTTGGCGATCTCCATGCCCTCCATAAAGAGCTCGAAGCGCTCCGCCACCGGCGGGTCGCCCGGCCGCAGCCGGGCAAGCGCCGCCTGGCTGGCTGGGAAATCGGTGAGAAAACTCAAGCGCCCACGGCCCAGCCGGGGCGCCACCTCGCGCGAGAGGATGAGGTCCAGCCAGGCATCCCGGTCCTCCCCCAGGGCGGCGGTCAGCCCCTTATCGCCGCCCCGGGCCCGGAGCACGTCGAGGGGGGCCTGGAAGGGGTCCAGCCCGGCGAAGTGCTGGAAGGCGTCGCGGTAGGTCCAGTGCTCCACCGGCCGCTCCCCGGCCAGCTCGGCAGCCAGCTCGGCCACCTCCTGCATCAGGGCGTGGTGGTCCCAGCCCACGCGGTACCACTCCAGAAGGGTGAACTCCGGGTTGTGCAGGCGCCCCCGCTCGCTGCCGCGGAAGGCCCGGGTAAGCTGCCAGATATCGCCGCTGCCGGCGGCCAGGAGCCGCTTCATGGCATACTCCGGCGAGGTCTGCAGCCAGGCCGGGCAGCCGTCGGGCCGGCTCACCGCCAGGCTGTCCAGGTTGGGATCCATGGCCGGGGCGGTGGCCATCAGCGGGGTCTCCACCTCCAGCAGGCCACGCCGGTCGAAGAAGACGCGGATACGGCGGATCAAGGCCGCACGCCGGCGCAGCGCCGCCAGCCCCGCCGTGGGGCGCCAGTCAGTCACCGCTGCGGACGCCCTAACCCTTGACGCGGCCGACGTACTCGCCGCTGCGGGTGTCCACCTTAAGCAGCTCCCCCTCCTCAATGAACAGCGGCACACGCACCACCGCACCGGTCTCCAGGGTGGCCGGCTTGCCACCACCGCCGGAGGTATCACCGCGCACGCCCGGGTCGGTCTCCACCACCCGCAGCTCGACGAAGTTCGGCGGCTCCACCGTCAGGGGCTCGTCATTCCACAGGATCACGGTGCACATGGCCTGCTCCTTCAGCCACTTGGCCGCGTCACCCACGGCCGAGGCCGGTGCCGCCTTCTGCTCGAAGGTCTCCGGATCCATCATGTGGAAGAACTCGCCGTCGGAGTAGAGGAACTGCATCTCCGTCTCCAGGACATCCGCCGCCTCCACCGACTCACCGGACTTGAACGTGCGGTCGATGACCTTACCAGTTTTAAGGTTGCGCACCTTCACCCGGTTGAAGGCCTGGCCCTTGCCCGGCTTGACGAACTCATTCTCCACGATGGTGTAGGGATCACCATCGAGCATAATCTTGAGGCCACCCTTGAACTCGTTGGTACTGTACTGAGCCATTCGACACCTGCTGTCCGCTTGCGGTTACCGGGCGGGAAGGCAGCGGCTGGGCCCTCCCCGAGCCCCGATTCATGTAAAGTGACGCCGAATCCTAACGGAAATCCGCCTTGTTTAGAACACGGGCTGCCATGCCGAGACCTTCAGCGCAACCCTCGCCCCCTCCGGACTGGCGGCGCCAGTTGGCCCGAGCCGTGCGCGACCCCCGCGAGCTGTTGCAGCGACTGGACCTGCCGATGACCCTGCTGCCGGCGGCGGAATCCGCGGCCCGGCTGTTCCCGCTGCGGGTGCCGGAGCCGTGGCTGGCCCGCATCCGCCCCGGCGACCCGGACGACCCGCTGCTGCGCCAGGTCCTGCCGCTGGCGGCCGAGCACGAGACCCCGGCCGGTTTCACCGCGGACCCGGTGGGTGACGCCGCCGCCGAGGCCAACCCCGGCCTGCTGCACAAGTACCACGGGCGGGTGCTGCTGATCACCACCGGCGCCTGCGCCATCCATTGCCGGTACTGCTTCCGCCGGCACTTCCCCTACACCGAGTCGCAAGCCGGGCGCGACGACTGGCGCGCGACCCTGGCCTGGCTGGACGCCCATCCGGAGGTGGACGAGGTCATCCTCAGCGGTGGCGACCCGCTGACCCTCAGTGATCGGCGCCTGGCCACGCTCACCGAGGCCCTGGCGCAGCGGCCGCAGGTCCGGCGGCTACGGCTGCACACCCGTCTGCCCGTGGTGCTGCCGGACCGCATCACCCCGGGATTGATGGCGCTGCTGAAGGGGCCCTGGGAGGTGGTCTGGGTGATCCACAGCAACCACGCCCAGGAGCTGGACAGCACGGTCGCCGGCGCCCTGGCCCGGCTGCGGGAGGCCGGTCACTGGCTCCTCAACCAGACGGTGCTGCTGCGCCGGATCAACGACGACGCCGACACCCTGGCGGCGCTGAGCCGCCAGCTCTTCCAGCTCGGGGTGCTGCCCTACTACCTGCACCTGCTGGACCGGGTGCAGGGGGCGGCCCATTTCGAGGTGACGGAACTCCGGGCCCGCGCCCTGGCGGCCGAACTCGCCGCCCGTCTGCCCGGCTACCTGGTGCCCCGACTGGTGCGGGAGGAGGCCGGGGAACCCGCCAAGACCCCGGTCACCCCGCTGGCCGGGTCATCGTGTAACATCAACGACTCACGCCCATAAGGACGCCCCGGCATGAGACAGAACCCGCTGGTCCGGCTGTTGATCACCGAGGAATCGCCCAACGACGCCGAAATCTACGTCAGCGTGCTGCGCAACAGCGGCTACGCCGTGCGTGCCCGGCGCATCGACGGCATCGACAACCTGCGCGAGACCCTCCAGGAGAAACCGGCCGACCTGATGCTCTGCTCCCTGGCCCTGCGCCAGGTCCCCGTGGACACCGCGCGCCAGCTCATCCAACAGTTCGGTAAGGACATCCCCGTCATCGCCACCTGCGACGAACCGAGCCAGGAGCAGCGCCGCTACGCCATGCAGATGGGTGCCCAAGACCTGGTCAGCAAGAGCGACCTGGAGCACCTCAAGCTGGTCATCGAACGGGAGCTGCACCACCTGCAGGAACGCCGCCGCCTGCGCCGGCTGGAGTCCTCGGTGCGGGAGACGGAGCGCCGCTGCCGCGCCCTGCTGGACAGCTCGCGCGACCCGATTGCCTACGTCCATGAAGGCATGCACATCTACGCCAACCCGGCCTACCTGGAAAAGTTCGGCCACGACGACTTGGCGGACATTGAGGGCACGCCCATCCTCGACATGGTGGTGGAGGCCGACCAGGGCAAGTGCAAGGAGGCGCTGCGCCGCTTCAGCCGCGGCGACCTCACCCGCCACGAGGTCACCATCGGTCTTCTCACCGCCGATGGCCCGGAGGAGGTCACCATGGCGCTCACCCCCGCCATGGTAGAGGACGAGCCCTGCACCCAGGTGCTGCTGCAGGTCAGCGAGCTGGAGGCCGACCTGGAACAGCTCAACCGCCAGGACACCACCACCGGCCTCTACAACCGCAGTTACTTCCTGGACCACCTGGACAGCCTCATCGCCCGCAACCTCGACGCCGGCGGCCGCAACAGTCACGCCCTGCTTTACCTGCAGCTGGAAAAGCTCAGCCACATCCGCGAGCGCATGGGGCTGGCCGCGGTGGACCGGGTCCTGGCGCACGTGGCCCAACGAATCAGCGCACAGGTCGGCGAAGAGGACATCCCCTGCCGGCTGAGTGACGAGGAATTCGCCATCCTGCTGGAGCGGAGCAAGATCGACCACGCCATGGACTTGGCCGAGACCCTGCGCCAGGACATCGAGGAACAGGTGATCGAGGTGGACGGCAGCACCCTCGCCGTGACCTGTGCCATCGGCGTCGCCATGGTCGGTACCAACGCCGACAATGCCCAGGCCGCCATCGACATGGCCTATGCCGCCTCCGAGACCGCCCTGCGCGCCGGTGGCAACCAAGTCCAGCTTCACGCCTCCAGCCAGGAGGTGATGGAGACCCAGCAGCGCGAGGCACGGCTGCGGGAGCGGGTCCGGCACTGCCTGGAGCAGGACGAGTTCTACCTGGTCTTCCAACCGGTCATCGCCCTGACCGAGAGCCACCAATGGGATGAACTCTACGAGCTGCGCATCCGCATGCCGGATGAGCAGGGCCGGGAGATCGAGCCGCTGGAGTTCCTGCCCCACGCCGAACAGGCCGGGCTGCTCGGGGAAATCGACCGCTGGGTCACCCGGCGGGCCGTGGCCCTGGCGGCCGAGCGCCGGCGCCTGGGCAAGCGCGTCTGCCTGTTCGTCAAGCTCGACGGCGCCACACTCACCGACCCGGGCTTCCTCGACCTGCTGAGCGAAGAACTCGAACACCACCAGGCCGACCCGGCGACCCTGGTCTTCCAGCTCAACGAACCGGTGGTGGTCACCCAGCTCAATCAGGCCAAGGCCCTACAGCAGGGGCTCGACCGCCTGGGCTGCAAGCTCTCCCTGGACCACTTCGGCAGCGCCCTGAACCCCTTCCAACTGCTCAAGCACCTGCACTCCGACCTGGTGAAGCTGGACGACTCACTCACCGCCGACATCGAACAGACGGAGGAGAACCAGCGCCTGGTCCGTCAAATCATCGAAACCGCCCACCAGATGGGCCAACAGGTGGTGGCCGGCTACCTGGGCAGCCCGGCCGCACTGGCGCTGATGTGGGAATACGGCGCCGACTACGTGCAGGGCGACTTCCTGCAGGAACCGACCCGCGAGATGAGCTACGACTTCTCGGAGATGGTGTTCTGAAAAAGGGGCAGGACCATGCCACCTCGCCGAAAAGGTGGCACCGCCGCCCGTGCCGGGTGCAGGGGCACCGATTCAGGGGTGAGCCGCACTGCGGCGAACGACCGACCATGGATGGTCGGGCTGGACTTGCAAGCGAAGCAGGAAGCGCAGCTTGCAAGGGTTTACGGCGTCCCCTGAATCGCAGGGCCGACGCCCAGCTCAAGGGCCCCCAGATCGAAGCCATAGCCAGCCCCCTTTGCTGCCGAAAGGCAAGTCACTCTGGTAATCAGCGACCATGCTCCTGCAGCAGCGCCTGCAAGGCCTGCTCGTCCAACACCTCCACCCCCAGCGACTCCGCCTTGGCCAGCTTGCTCCCCGCCTTCTCCCCGGCCACCAGATAGTCCGTCTTCTTCGAGACACTGCCACTCACCCGCGCCCCCAACGCCTCCAGGGCCGCCTTCGCCTCATCCCGGGTCATCCCCGAGAGCGTCCCGGTCAGGACAAAGGTCCTGCCGGCCAGCGGCTGCTCGCCGCGCTCCGCCGGATCCACCTCCTCCCAGGTGACACCGGCCGCACGCAACGCCTGCACCACCTCACGGTTATGCGGCTCGGCAAAGAAATGGGCAATCGCCTGCGCCACCACCGGGCCCACGTCCGGGGTCTCCGCCAGCGCCGACTCATCGGCATTCATGATCGCCTCCAGCGACCCGAAGTGCTCCGCCAGCCGCCGCGCGGTCACCTCCCCCACGTGCTGGATCCCCAGCGCATACAGAAACCGCGGCAGCGTTGTCCGCCGCGCCTTATCCAGCGCCGCGACCAGGTTGTCGGCTGACTTGTCCCCCATCCGCTCCAGGCCGGCGAGCTGGCAGTGCTCCAGAGTGAACAGATCCGCCGGCGAGCGCACCATGCCCCGCTCCACCAACTGACTGACGACCTTCTCGCCCAGGCCGTCGATATCCAGGGCCTTGCGCGAGGCAAAATGCAGCAGGGCGCCCTCGCGCTGCGCCGGGCAATAGAGACCGCCCATGCAGCGGTGCACCGCCTCGTCATCCAGGCGCAACACCTCCGAGCCACAGACCGGGCACTCCGCCGGCATCGCCCAGGGCTCCGCCCCTTCGGGCCGCTTCTCGGTCACCACCGCCGTAATCTCCGGGATCACGTCGCCGGCCCGGCGCACCATCACCGTATCGCCCTTACGCACATCCTTACGCCGCACCTCATCCAGGTTGTGTAGCGTGGCGCGGCTCACCGTGACCCCGCCCACCCCCACCGGCTCCAGCTCCGCCACCGGGGTGATCGCCCCGGTGCGCCCCACCGACGGCAGGATCCGGCGCACCACCGTGGTCGCCTCCTGCGCCGGCAGTTTCCAGGCGATGGCCCAGCGCGGGGCGCGGGCGGTGAAGCCCAGCTCCTCGCGGGCATCCAGGTCATCCACCTTGTAGACCACCCCATCGATCTCGAAGGAGAGTTCGTCGCGATCCGCCAGCAGTCGCTGGTAATACTCGCGGCAGCCGTCAAGGCCGCGCACCCGCTCCACCCGCTCATTGACCCGAAAGCCCCACCCGGCCAGCTTGTCCAGCACCTCATGGTGGCTGGCGGCCAGGCGCCCGGCGGCGGCGACCCCGAAGGTGAAGAAGGTGAGTCGGCGGCGGGCGGTGATCCGCGGATCCAACTGACGCAGGCTGCCCGCGGCGGCATTACGCGGATTGGCGAAGGGGCGCTCGCCGTCCGCCAGGCGCTGTTCGTTCAGGCGTTCGAAATCGGCGCGGCGGATCACCACCTCGCCGCGCACCTCCATCACCGGTGGCCAGCCCTCGCCGCGCAGACGCAGGGGCACACTGCGGATGGTGCGGACGTTCTCGGTGATCGCCTCCCCCACCCGGCCGTCGCCGCGGGTACCGGCCCGCACCAACCGGCCGTCCTCATAGCGGATGCTCACCGACAGCCCGTCCAGCTTGGGCTCGGCCACATAGACCACGGGGTCGAGGCCCAGGGCCTGGCGTACCCGGCGGTCGAACTCCGCCAGGTCCGCCTCCTCGAAGGCGTTGTCCAGCGAGAGCATAGGCTCGGCATGCGTCACCTCGCCGAACCCCTCGGCGGGGCGCCCGGCCACCCGCTGGGAGGGGGAGTCCGGGGTGATCAGCTCGGGGTGCTCCGCCTCCAGGGCCTGGAGCTCGGCCATCAGGGCGTCATACTCGGCATCCGCGATCACCGGCGCATCCAGCACGTAATAGCGGTGGTCGTGCTCGCGGATCTCCCGGCGCAGGGCCTCGATGCGGGCCTGCGGGTCGGTTCCCGTTTGCGCCATCCCGCTCACCCCTGCTGCTTGCGGGCCGCCAGGTGCAGCCGGCGACGATACTCGCGCAGCTCCTCGCGGATGTGCTCCATGGCCTGACGGGAGAGGTCACACCGCCGGCCGTCGAGCAGCCGACCGCCGAGCTCATCAGCCACCCGACGGGCCACCCCCAGCATGTCGTCGAAGGCCGCCATGCCGTCCACCGGGCCCGGCAGTTGCAGGAAGAAGGCCGCCCCCGGGGTCTCATCCTCGGCGGCCCGGTCCAGATCGAACCAGCCCGGCTTGATCATGTTGGCGACACTGAAGACCCGCGCCGGGCCCCGTTCCGTGCGCACGTGGCGGTGGAAGATGCCGTGCTCACCGTACTCCAGACCCGCCCGCTGCAGCGCATCCACCAGCGCGTCGGCGACGAAGACATGGCCCTCGGGCGCCGCCACGTGGATGGCGACGATCTTGTCCTCCAGGTCCGCTGCCTCGATATCGACCTGCGGGCCGGCGGGCAATTCGACGACGGGCTCGTCCCGGCCGGCGGTACCGGGGCCGTTGGTGCCGAGGGCGGCCAGGTCGGGGCGGTCGCGCACCGGCGGCTCGGCGGGACGGGCCGGTTCCCGCCGAGCGCCGGTCTTGCCCCCGGTCGGCGGGGTGGCGGCAGCACCGCCCCGGTCGCGGCGGGGTTCAGACGGTTGTTCAGGCGCCGGCTCCGCACTCGGCTGCGGCCGGGCGCTGCCGGGCCCCTGCCCCGTTGGCTCCAGGTCCGGTTCGCCCGACTCATCGAGCTCGTCATCCAGACCCAGCTTGGGCTCCGGCTCGTCGTCCGGCCAGTCCAGGTCCGCGTCCAGGCCCGTCGGTTCGCGGCGCCGGGGACGGCCGGGGAAATCCGCGTCGTCCCCGTCCGAAGGGGCGTCGGCACCCGGGTGCCGACGCGGCTTCTTGACGATGACCTCGAAGTCGTCGGGACCGCCCACGGCGCTGTCCATAGCGTCGAAGGCCGAGTCGTAATCCTCATGCCGCCCGGTGCCCCGGGCACGCTTCTTGTCCTGCCAGCGTCCCCAGGCGTAGATGCCGGCGATGAGCAGCAGGCCGAGAATGATCAGTAGCCAGCGGAATGGGTCCATGGATGCATCCGAGCAATTGGTGGGCTTGGGATTCAGCGCCTTGCAGAGCGTTATTCGCTCACCACTTTATACGCTGCACCGCCGACTTTGAACCGGCAGCGGGTCCGGGATTATGCCATTTTCCCGGGCCGGACGGGGCGACAGCGGCTCAGGCCTCGGCCAGTTCCACCGCCTCGGCCACGTCCACCGCCACCAGGCGCGAGACGCCCGGTTCGTGCATGGTCACCCCCACCAGGTGGGAGACCGCCTCCATGGTGGTCTTGTTGTGGGTGATGACAATGAACTGCACCTGCTCGGACATCTCCCGCACCATCTCGCAGAAGCGGCCGACATTGGCCTCGTCCAACGGTGCGTCCACCTCATCGAGCATGCAGAAGGGCGCGGGATTGAGATTGAAGATGGCGAAGACCAGGGCCACGGCGGTGAGCGCCTTCTCGCCACCGGAGAGCAGGTGGATATTGGTGACCCGTTTTCCGGGCGGCTGGGCCATGACCGCCACGCCGGTGGCCAACAGGTCGTCGTCGGTGAGTTCCAGGTAGGCCCGGCCGCCACCAAACAGGCGGGGAAACAGCCGCTGCACCCCCTGATTGACCTGCTCGAAGGTATCGCGGAAGCGGGCCCGGGTCTCCCGGTCGATGCGGCGGATGGCGTTCTCCAGGGTCTCCAGCGCCTCAAACAGGTCGTCGTACTGGGCATCCAGGTACTGCTGGCGCTCCTCCAGGGCGGCGCATTCATCAATGGCGGCCAGGTTGACTGTACCCAGCCGGGCGATGCGCCGACCCAGTTGCTCCAGGCGCTTCTCCCAGTCGGTCACCTCGGCCCCTTCGGGCAGGCGGGAGGCCACCACCTCCAAGTGCTCGCCCAATTGCTCCAGTTCCGCCGCCTCGCGGCGTTGCAGCACCCGGTACTCCTGGGCGGTGATGCGCAGCCCCTCCAGCTCCTCGCGCAGGGTCTCCGTCTCCTGCACGGCGGTCTGGCGCCGCTCGCCCCAGTCACGCAGCTTCTGCTCCAGGTTGGCCACGTGGTTGCGGGCCTCGGCCAGCCCCTGCTCCAGCTGGTGGCGGCGCTGCAAGAGCTCGTCCCGCTCCGCTTCCAGGTCCTCGCCGGGGTCGGCGAGCCCCTCCAGGCCCTCGGCCAGCTCCTCCCGCCGGTCCAGCAGACGCCGGTGCTGGGCCTGCAGCCGGTCCAGGCCCTCGCGCAGGGCCTGGCGCGCGGTGCTGGCGCTCTCGAGCTTGAGGGAGATCTCGTGGCGGGCCTCACGGCACTGGCGCAGTTGCTCCCGGGCGTCGTCGACGGCACGCTCCAGGGCGTGGCGCTCATCCTCCAGGGCCGCACCGCGCTCGGCCTGGGCCTCGGCCCGGGCGGCGGCCTCGGCGAGTCGGGCCTGGGCGCCGTCCAGTTCCTCGACGACCGTTTCACGCTCCTCGCGAAGCTCGATCTGCTGTTCGTGCAGGGCCTCACGGCGCTCCCGGGCCGCCTCTAAGGCGTCGCGGCGGTGCTCGATGCGGGCCTGCAGGTCGGCCTGGCGGCGCTGCATCGGGGCACTGCGCTGCTGCAGCGCCTCGCGCTCCTCCTCCAGGCTGCGGACGGCCTGCCGCAAGCGGTCCTGCGCCTCCTCCCGTTCCACCAGCCGCGCCTCGCCCTCGGCCACCCGGTCGCGGAGCTGGTGGATCTCCCGCTCACGGGCGATCACCCCCCGCTCGGCGTCGTCGCCGGCTCGCAGGCGGAGCCAGTTGGCGCCCAGCCAGACACCGTCCGGGGTAATGAAGGATTCACCCGCGGCCAGTTCGCCACGGCGTGCCAGGGCGGTGGGCAGGTCATCGGCACAGCGGATCCCGGCCAACAGCGCGGCGGTGCGGCCGTCGTCCCGCACCTGGTCGGCGAGCCAGTCGCCGCCGCCAGCACCGCCTGAAGCGACCGCGCCGGCACTGACCAGGGTGAGATCGCCCTGCTCCGGCAACTCCCGGGCGGCGCCCTCCAGCTCCTCGGGGCGCACGCACACCGCCTGCAGCCCCTCGGCCAACACGGTCTCCACCGCGCGCTCCCAGCCGGGGGTGACAACCAGCTGCTGGGCCAGGCGCGGGCGCTGCTGCCATTCCCGGGCACTCAGCCAGTCCTCCAGCGGCCCCCCGTCCTCACCCAGCGCCGACTGCTGCAGGGTCTCCAGCGAGGCGAGGCGGGCGCGCTGCTGATGCAGCTCGCCGCGCAGCGCCTCCAGCTTGTCCGCCAGCTCGGTCGCCTGGGCCCGGTCGCTCTCCAGTCGCTCGGCCACATCGGCCTGGGCCTCGTCCATCCCGGCCAGTTCTTCGGCCAGCTCAGTCTCCTCCGCCTCCAGGTCGCCGATGGCCTGTTCCAGGGCATACAGGTCCTCGGCCTCGTACTCGACCTCCAACCGCTCCAGGCGACGCGCCAGTTCGTCGGCGCGGCGCTCCAGCCCCTCCACCCGCACCTTCTCCACCTGCTCGGCACGCTCGGCCTCGGCCCGCTCGCGCTGAAAGCCCTCGCGGGCCTCGCGCCAGGCCTCCAGCCGGTCGCGGGCGTCATCCAGCGCCTCCTGGGCGAAGGCCTCCGACTGGGCCTGCTCCTCCTGCTCCGGCTGCAGGGCCTCCAGGCGCTCCTCCAGCAGCGCCAGCTTCTCCCGGTCCTCCTCCAGACCGCGCTCCAGCGCCTGCACCTCCCCCTCGCTGTCACGCAGCTCCCGCAACTGCTTGTCGCGCAGTTCGCGGCGGTGGCTGATCTGCTGCTCGATGCGGGCGATCTCGCTGCCCACGCCGTAATAGTCGGCCTGAATGGCGTTCAGCCGGTCGCCGGCCTCGCCCTGGGTGGCGCGGATGGCCTCGATCTCCCGCTCGGCCTGACGCTGGGTGGCCAGGGCGAACTCGCGGGCATTGACCTTGGCGGCGATCACCGCCTCCTGTTCCTCGAGCTGCGCCTTGAGGCTGGCCTGGCGCAGGGTGATCAATTCGGCCCGGGTATCCCGCTCCGCCTGTTTCAGCTCCCGGTAGCGGCGGGCCACCTCGGCCTGGCGGCGCAGCTTCTCCAACTGGCGGCGCACCTCCTCGCGCACGTCCTCCAGCCGTTCCAGATTCTCGCGGGTATCGCGGATACGCCGCTCGGTCTCCCGCCGGCGCTCCTTGTAGATGGAGATGCCGGCGGCCTCCTCCAGATAGACGCGCAGCTCCTCGGGCCGGGCCTCGATCACCCGCGAGATCATGCCCTGCTCGATGATGGTGTAGCCGCGCGGCCCCAGCCCAGTGCCCAGAAAGACGTCGGTGATGTCCTTACGCCGGCAGCGGGTGCCGTTGAGGAAATACTGCGATTGCCCCTCGCGGTTGACCTGGCGGCGCACGGCGATCTCGCCGTACTGGGCGTACTGCCCGCCCAGGCGGCCATCGCTGTTGTCGAACACCAGCTCCACCGAGGCGTGGCTGACCGGTTTGCGGGCGGTCGATCCGTTGAAGATGACGTCGGCCATGGACTGGCCGCGCAGGTGGCGGGCGGAGCTCTCACCCATCACCCAGCGCACCGCGTCGATGATATTGGATTTGCCGCAGCCGTTAGGTCCCACCACCGCCACCAGGTCGCCGGGCATGGCCACCTGGGTCGGGTCGACGAAGGACTTGAAGCCGGAGAGCTTGATCTTCTTCAGTCGCATTTGGCGCTTTGGCCCATCGGGATCCGGGGCGTGTCGGGTGCCTGAGAGATGCAGCAGAGCCGGCGTCGGGCGGGCCGGGCCTGTACAAATCGGGTCATCCGGGGCGGCCTCACGGCCGCGGAGCCGGTACAATAGCGGCCCATTATAGTCCGCGATTGCCGTCTGAACAGGAGGCCCTTGCCCCCATGAGCACTCAGCCCAGCAAAGACCTGGAGACCTTTCCCAACCCCCGTCCGGAGCGGGATTTCGTGCTGCACATGCGTATCCCGGAGTTTACCTGCCTTTGTCCCAAGACCGGGCAACCGGACTTCGCCACTATCCACCTGGATTATGTGCCGGACGAGCGCTGCGTGGAGCTGAAGTCGCTCAAGCTTTACATGTGGTCGTTCCGCGACCAGGGCGCCTTCCACGAGGCCATCACCAACGAGATCCTCGATGACCTGGTGCGGGCCACCGAGCCCCGGTACATGAAGGTCACCGCCGAGTTTTACGTGCGGGGGGGGATCTATACCACGGTGGTGGCGGAGCACCGCAAACCGGGCTGGGCACCGGCGCCGAAGGTGGAGCTGGCCTAAGGCCCCCGCTGCCCCGCCCCGGGGGCCTCAGAGCATCTCGTCCACGGTGTGAGTGATGACCTCCACGGATTCCCGGGCGAGGTTCTTGTCCACCGCGTGGACGACCTTCCCCCGGGTCTCAGCATCCAGGGCCTTACGCAGCAATCCGAGGAACTTCGGGTCCGCCACAATAATCAATTCCTGAAACTTCCCCTGGTTACGCCCGACCTCCAGGGTCTCGGCCACCTGCCGGGCAAACGCCTGCGCCTCGCGCACCTTGGGATCGGTGGGCTCCTCCGCCTCGCTACGGCTGGAGGCGTAGGACTCGAACAGCCGGCCCGGCTTGTCACTGGCCAAGTCCTGGCGGTGCAGCCGCGACTCGGGGTGGGCCAGGGTCTCCACCTCCACCAGTGGGCTGAATTTCTTATCCCGGGCGAAGATCCGGGCATAGCTGGCGTCCGCCGCGACGACCCAATAACGGGACATAGTGTAACCTCCTGCTTGGCGGCCCCTTGGCCACAAGGCACCTGAGAATGTTCTTGGCCCTTTAACAGTAGACTTGGGGCCCGACGGCGCCCCTTTCAAGGTCCGTCCCCGTTGCAGTTTATGTCGGGCCTGGAAATCCGCTAGGGTAGCGCTGGCAACCCCGTAACCCCTGGCCGATGGACGCCGACGTGACCCAAGCCCCGGAACGCCTCTGCCGAACCCGCTTCGCGCCCAGCCCCACCGGGCCGCTGCACTTCGGCTCGCTGGTGGCGGCGCTGGGCAGCTATGTGCATGCCCACCGCAAGGGCGGCGAGTGGCATCTGCGTATCGACGACCTGGACCCACCGCGGGAACAGCCGGGTGCCGCCGATGCGATTCGCCGCAGCCTCGAGGCCCACGCCCTCTGTTGGGACGGGCCGGTGGTCTTCCAGTCCCGCCGCAGCAGCGCCTACGAGGCCGCGCTGGCCCGCTTGCGCGCCGCCGGCCAGGCCTACCCCTGCGGCTGCACGCGGCGCGAGATCATGGCCGTGGCCCGGCGCGGCCCCAATGGCCCCATCTACCCCGGCACCTGCGCCCGGGGGCTGCCGGCGGGCCGCACGCCGCGCGCCTGGCGGCTGCGCTGCGGGCACGCCCCGCTGCGCTTCGAGGACGCCTTGCAGGGCCCGATCCAGTGCGATCCGGCCGCGACCGTGGGCGATTTCATCATCCGCCGGGCCGACGGCCTCTGGGCCTACCACCTGGCCTGCGCCGTGGACGACGGTGAGTTTGGGTTCACCGACATCGTCCGCGGCGCCGACCTGCTCTGGTGCACCCCGCCGCAGATCCTGATCCAGCGGGCACTGGACCTGCCCACTCCGCGCTACCGACACCTGCCCATCGTGGTGAATGCCCAGGGCCAGAAACTCAGCAAACAGACCCACGCCCCGGCCCTGAACGATGCCGATGCCACCGGCAACCTGCTGCGGGCGGCGCGCTTTCTCGGCCAATCCCCTCCGGCGGCACTGCGCCACGCCCCCCCGCAGACAGTCCTGGACTGGGCGCTGGCGCACTGGGACGACACCCGCGTGCCCCAGGTCGGGTCCCCGACCCCGGCCAGCCCCCTCCCGTAGGGCCTCTCAAGGGCCGTATGGGCAAAAGCCACAGGGCCATGCTACCTTAGGTAACAAATGATCAGACGGGGTGGCCCAACCCCGCGGGAGGGAGGAGTCCATGCCAGGCACGTTTGACCCAGGGGCCCGGGGTAACAGCGTGATCCTCGGCCTGTTGGCCGTGTTTCTGTTGTGCACGCCCTTCGCCACCTGGTGGTTGAGTCAGGCCCCTCCCTGGTATCTCCCCTTCCTGGGCTGGGCGGCCATGCTGGTGCTCTGCTGGTTGGTGGTCAGAAGGCTGAGGCCACATGGACTTTAACCTCAGCACCCTCTTCTTCAGTGCCGCGGCCTACCTGCTGCTGCTGTTCGTCATCGCCCACGGCACCGAACGCCGTTGGCTGCCACGGGCGGTGGCCCAGCATCCGCTGTTCTACGTCCTGGCCCTGGGCGTCTACGCCACCACCTGGAGCTTCTACGGCAGTGTCGGGTTTGCCGAGCGTTACGGTATCGCCTACCTGCCCATCTACCTGGGCGCGACCATTGCCTTTCTGCTCACGCCGGTCCTGCTCATGCCGCTGCTGCGATTGACCCGCGACCAGCAGCTCACCTCGCTCTCGGACGTCTTTGCCTTCCGCTTCCACAGCCAGGCCGCCGGGGTGCTGGTGACGCTATTGATGCTCACCGGCATCCTGCCCTACATCGCCCTGCAGATCCGCGCCGTGGCCGAGTCCACCCAGTGGCTGGTGGGTGGCGAGACCTCGCCGCACGTGCTCGCCGTGGTGTTTTGCATGACCGTGGCGGTGTTCGCCATCATCTTCGGCGCCCGCCACGTCACCCCGCGGGAGAAACACACCGGTCTGGTGGTGGCCATTGCCTTCGAATCGGTGGTCAAGCTGGCCGCGCTGATGGTGATCGCCTGGGTGGCCATGAGCCTGGCCTTCGACGGACCCATCGGCCTGAACCGCTGGTTGGCGGACAATCCGGAGCGCCTGCAGGCCTTTTACCAGCCGGCCCTGGACGGCCCCTGGATCAGCCTGCTCTTTCTGGCCTTCTCGGCGGCGTTCCTATTGCCCCGCCAGTTCCACATGATCTTCACCGAGAACCTCAAACCACGCAGCCTGCTCAAGGCCAGCTGGGGCTTCCCCGCCTACCTGCTGGCCCTGGCCATCTGCATTCCCCCGATCCTCTGGGCCGGACAGGTGCTGCAACCGGGCACGGGGCCGGAATACTACGTGCTGGGGATGGCGGTGCTCAGCGAATCCCCCGTGCTGGTGATCGTGACCTACCTGGGGGGGATCTCGGCCGCCAGCGCGATGATCATCATCTCCACCCTCGCCCTGTCCTCGATGACCCTCAATCACTTGGTGCTGCCCCTGACCCGGGCCCGCCCACGCCAGGACCTGGACCTGTACGCCACCCTGCGCTGGACCCGGCGCGCACTGATCCTGTTGATGATCGCCGCCGGCTATTACTTCTTCCTGATGCTGGACCCGGGCGAGGGGCTGGTGGACTGGGGCCTGATCTCCTTCCTGGCCATGGCCCAGTTCATCCCCGGCATCGTCGGCGTGCTCTGGTGGACCCGGGCCAACGTCTGGGGCTTCATCGCCGGGCTTTTGGGTGGGGCGCTGGTCTGGCTCGACGCGCTCTTCCTGCCCGCGCTGGTGGGCACCGAGCCCTTTTTCCTGTTGGGCTTCCCCACCGCACCGGAGTCGGCCTCCGCCATTTACGGCCTGGCCACCTTCTGGTCGATCGCCTTCAATTCGCTGCTGTTCGCCGCGGTGTCTGTCCTGACCCCGCAAACCGGGCCGGAGCGCCAGGCCGCCGAGGCCTGTCGCGACCTGGGCCACCCCATGACCTTCGGCACCCTGGTGGCCGACTCACCGGCCCAATTCGTGGTGCAACTGGCGCCGGTGACCGGCGACGAGGCGGCGCGCGCCGAGGTGGGGAAGGCCCTGGAGGACCTGGGACTGGACTGGACGGAGAACCGGCCGGACCGGCTCAAGCACCTGCGCGACCAGATCGAGCGCAATCTCTCGGGCATGATGGGCCCGGTCCTGGCCCGTATGATCGTGGACGAGCGCCTGGAACTGGACCACTCCGCCCATCAGGCCCATACCCAGAGCATCCGCCAGATCGAGGAACGGCTGGAGTCCTCCAGCAGCCGCTTCCGCGGGCTGACCGCCGAGCTGGACCGCCTGCGCCGCTACCACCGCCAGATCCTTGAGGACCTGCCGCTGGGCGTGATCACGGTCACGGCAAACCAGCGGATCGTGCGCTGGAACAGTGCCATGCAGCAGCTCACCGGTATTTGTGCCCGGGATGCCCTGGGCAACCGGCTGGAGGATCTGGCCCACCCCTGGGGCCGGCTACTGGGACGGTTCATGGCGCTGGGCCAGGCCCACGCCCACGACCAGGCCCAGGTTCCCGGCGACGGCACCCGCTGGCTGAGCCTGCACCGCACCAGTATCGGGGAGCCGGACAAGGGCCGCACCAACGACAGTCTGCTGCTGGTGGAGGACGTCACCGAGTTGCGGGTGTTGGAGCGGGAGCTGGCTCACAGCGAGCGGCTGGCCTCCATCGGCCGGCTCGCCGCCGGCGTCGCCCACGAGATTGGCAACCCGGTCACCGGCGTGGCCTGCCTGGCGCAGAACCTGCGCGACGAGGATGACCCGGAGCTGATCCGCGAGAGCATGGAACAGATCCTGGAACAGACCCACCGGATCAGTAACATCGTGCACACCCTGGTCAGCTACGCCCATGCCGGCAGCACCGAGGAGTCGCCGCCGGAGCCGGTGCGGCTGCACGACGCGGCGGAGGAGGCCCGCCAGGTGATGGTCCTGAGCCGCCGGGGCAAGGAGATGGAGTTCGACAACCGGATCCCGCCGCACCTGGAGGTGGCCGGCGACAGCCAGCGGTTGGTCCAAGTGTTCGTCAATCTCTTCTCCAACGCCGCCGACGCCTGCGCCCAGCAGGGCCGGCTGGTGCTCACCGCCCGGGAGCGGGGCGACCGGATCATCGTGCGGGTGGCGGACAACGGGCCGGGCATCCCCGCGTCGGCCCTGAAGAAGGTGCTGGACCCGTTCTACACCACCAAACCGGCGGGACAGGGCACAGGGCTGGGCCTGCCGCTGGTGTACAACATCATCACCGATCACGGGGGCACCCTGGACATTGAATCGGACGTGGGCGGCACTACAGTGACGCTGGAACTGCCCGCCCTGGAGGGAGTGGCATAAACCATGGCACATCTGCTGATCATTGAGGATGAAGCGGTCATCCGCTCGGCCTTGCGACGCCTGCTCACGCGCAATGGCTACCGCGTGGCCGAGGCCGAGTCCCTGGAAGAGGCGCGCGAAGGCCACCGCTTTGCCGATTACGACCTGATCATCGCCGACCTGCGCCTGCCCGGCGAACCCGGCACCGGCGTCATCCCCCTGGCCAGTGAGGTGCCGGTGATCATCATGACCAGCTACGCCAGCGTCCGTTCAGCGGTGGAGGCCATGCGCGAGGGGGCGGTGGACTACATCGCCAAACCCTTCGACCACGATGAGCTGCTGCTCACCGTCGACAAGGTGCTCAAGGACCACCGGCTTCAGCGCCAGAATGCGGCCCTGAAGGCCGATATCCAGCGCGACTACCCGGTGAGCGGCATCATTGGCGAGTGCCAGGCGATGCAGGCCGTCTTCCAGCGCATCCACAAGGTGGCGCCCACCGACACCTCCGTGCTGATCCTGGGTGAATCGGGGACCGGTAAGGAACTGGTGGCCCGGGCCGTTCACGAGCACAGCCAGCGTAAGGATGGGCCGCTGATCGCGGTCAACTGCGCCGCCATCCCCGAGACCCTGATCGAGGCAGAGCTTTTCGGCCACGAGAAGGGGGCCTTTACCGGGGCGGTGGGCGCCCGCGCCGGTCTGGTGGAGTCGGCCGACGGCGGCACCCTGTTCCTGGATGAGATCGGCGAGCTGCCCCTTCAGGCCCAGGGCCGTCTGCTCCGGGTGCTGCAGGAGGGCGAGATCCGCCGGGTGGGGGCATCCCGCGAACGGCAGGTGGACGTGCGCCTGCTGGCCGCAACCCACCGTGACCTCCAGGCGCTGGTGGATGAGGGGAGTTTCCGCGAGGACCTCTACTTCCGCATCCATGTCATGGAGATCCGCCTGCCGCCGCTGCGCGAACGGGAGGGCGACATCCCCATCCTGGCCCGGGTGCTGCTGGAAAAGACCTGCCAGCGCCTCAACCGGCCGCAGCTGCAACTCGCTGAGGAGGCGATAGAGGCCATCAGCAACTACCATTGGCCGGGGAACGTCCGGGAGATGGAGAACACCATCGAGCGCGCCGTGATCCTGTGCGAGGGTGACACCATCACCGCCGACCAACTCACCCTGCCCCGCACCCGCCCACGGGACAGTGCGCCGACGGCCCGGCCGGGCAACGGAGGGGGCGGCGCACGCCCGGATCTGTCGCTGGAAGACTACTTCCGGGAGTATGTTCTGGCCAACCAGGACCATATGACGGAGACCGCCCTGGCCAAGGGGCTGGGTATCAGCCGCAAGGCGCTGTGGGAGAAGCGCCAGCGGCTGGGGATCCCACGGCCGAGAAAATAATGTTTTACAATGGTAGGGTTGGCGGACGGTTCACTAATGGCGATTTCGAAAGATGGCGTGGAAAGCGTTACCATAACGCTGCGTGCGGGCCGCAGCGCCCGCTTTAATCGACAGGGAGAGCCAAGCCCACGAGGGGCTGCGCGCTGCTCGACCCCCCGGAATAGCCCGGTTGGTCCATTGGCCCGGGGGCCCGGAAAATGGGTCAAACCCAAACAAGAAGGGGATATCCCCGGGGTTGCGCAGCGCGTGTTCAGAATCACCAAATCAGGCTGTATGCCGGTGTTTTTCGGCCCGCACCCGGGTCATAGGCGATAATTCAAAACTGGGAGGAGATCCAGTATGTCCGACACGAAGGTCTACCCCGTACCCGACTATATCCGCGAGAAGGCGCACATCACCAAGGACACCTATGAGGAGATGTATCGCCGGTCCCTGGATGACCCGGAGGGGTTTTGGGGCGAACAGGCTGAGAAATTCCTCGACTGGTTCAGCAAGTGGGACAAGGTCTACCACTCCGACCTGAAGAACGGCGAGATCCGCTTCTTCGAGGGCGGTAAGCTCAACGTCGCCCACAACTGCCTGGACCGCCACCTGGAGCAGCGGGGCGATCAGACCGCCATCATCTGGGAAGGTGACGACCCCAACAACTCCGAGCACATCACCTACAAGGACCTGCACGAGCGCGTCTGCCGCCTGGCTAACGCCATGAAGGCCCGCGGCGTCAAGAAGGGTGACCGCGTCTGCATCTATCTGCCGATGATCCCCGAGGCGGCCGTGGCCATGCTGGCCTGCGCCCGCATCGGCGCCATCCACTCCATCGTCTTCGGCGGCTTCTCCCCGGACGCCCTGAAGGACCGCATCCAGAACGCCGACTGCGAGACCGTCATCACCGCCGACGAGGGCGTCCGTGGTGGCCGCAACGTGGCCCTGAAGTCCAACGCCGACAAGGCCCTTGAGAGCTGCCCCGACGTCAAGAACGTCTTCGTGGTCAAGCGCACCGGGGGCGACATCGACTGGAAGGAAGGGCGTGACATCTGGTACCACGAGGCCGTGGCCGATGTCTCTGCCGACTGCCCCGCTGAGGAACTGGACGCCGAGGACCCGCTGTTCATCCTCTACACCTCCGGCTCCACCGGCAAGCCCAAGGGCGTGCAGCACTGCTCCGCCGGCTACCTGCTGGGCGCAGCCATGACCCACAAGTACGTCTTCGACTACCAGGAGGGCGAGGTCTACTGGTGCACCGCCGACGTGGGCTGGGTTACCGGTCACAGCTACATCGTCTATGGTCCGCTGGCCAACGGCGCCACCACCCTGATGTTCGAGGGTGTGCCCACCTACCCCAGCGCCGCCCGCTGCTGGGAAGTGGTCGACAAGCACAACGTCTCCATCTTCTACACCGCCCCGACCGCCATCCGCGCCCTGATGGGCCAGGGCAACGAGCACGTCACCAAGACCAGCCGCAAGAGCCTGCGCATCCTGGGCACGGTGGGTGAGCCCATCAACCCGGAGGCCTGGGAGTGGTACTACAACGTGGTGGGCGACGGCCGCTGCCCGATCGTGGACACCTGGTGGCAGACTGAGACCGGCTCCATCCTGATCGCCCCGCTGCCGGGCGCGACCGACCTGAAGCCGGGTTCCGCCACCCTGCCCTTCTTCGGCGTGGAGCCGGCCCTGGTGGACCCCGAAGGCAAGGAGCTGGAAGGTGCCGCCAGCGGCAACCTGGTGATCAAGCGGGCCTGGCCGAGCATGATGCGTACGGTCTATGGCGACCACAAGCGCTTCATGGAGACCTACCTGGCGGCCTACCCGGGGATGTACTTCACCGGTGACGGGGCCCGTCGGGACGAGGACGGTTACTATTGGATCACCGGCCGCGTCGATGACGTGATCAACGTCTCCGGCCACCGTATGGGCACCGCCGAGGTGGAGAGTGCCCTGGTGCTGCACGATGCCGTCGCCGAAGCCGCGGTGGTGGGCTACCCGCACGACATCAAGGGCCAGGGCATCTACGCCTACGTCACTCTAATGGCCGGTGTGGAGCCCAGCGATGAGCTGAAGAAGGAGTTGGTGAAGCTGGTCTCCAACGAGATCGGGCCCATCGCCAAGCCCGATGTCATCCAGTGGGCCCCGGGCCTGCCCAAGACCCGCTCCGGCAAGATCATGCGCCGCATCCTGCGCAAGGTCGCCGCCAACGAGCTGGACAGCCTGGGCGACACCAGCACCCTGGCCGATCCGACGGTCGTGGACAATCTGATCGAGGATCGTCCCAACAAGTAAGACGCGTACCGCGAAGGCTTACCGGCCAGCCGGCCGTCCCCCCTGGGGGCGGCCGGTTTTTTTGTTCCTGGGAGGGACGGACGAGCCGGGCCGCCGCCGATGGGGGCGGCCTGCCTGGAGTGACTACTGGCGCCAGGGCCGCTGGGCCTCGTCCACCGCCGGGCGGCGAAGTTCCCGCTGCGCCTCCGGCAACTGGAGCTGCTGGCGCAGATAGGCGGCCCGATCGGCAATGGTGGGCGGGGGCTCGCTCTGCAAGCGAATAAAACGGGTTAACCAGCCGGGGCCGTCGGCCAGGCCGGGGTCCATGACCAGGGCCCGCTCGTAATCGTGCAGTGCCTCCAAGTGGCGGCCCATCCGATCGTGCAGAATGCCCCGGTTGGCGTAGTTGCCAGCGAAGTCGGGCTCACCGCGGATGACCTCATTCATCGCGGCCAATGCCTCGTCATAGCGGCCCTGCTCCATCAGCGCCAGCGCCAGTCCCCGGCGGGCGCGGCGGTGCTTCGGTGCCTGCGCCAGTGCCTCGCGGTAGCGGCGCTCAGCGCGTTCGGGGTGGCCGTCGGAGAAGGCCCGATCACCGGCCAGGGTCGCATTGTCGCCGGGCCCCCGCTGGCTGAGCACACCGTCGTACACCGTCCAGCCCACCCAGAGTAGCGCCAACGTGATCGCCGCCCACTTGATAAACCGGTATTGCCGTTCATCCATGGCCCGGGTCCAACCTACGACGGGCGGTGGATGTCGAGACGAATGTCCCCGGGCTCATCCTCGGCCAGCACCTCCACCTCTTTGCGTGGCACGGTGCTCAGTTCCATGCGGTAGGCCAGGAAGTAGAGCAGCAGACACCCGGCGGCCCAGAAAAGGAGCTGCCAAACCCAGATGGAAGGGAGCCCGAAGAGGAAGGACTGGGGGTAGCCGAACAGGGTGTTGCCGATGACCGTGCCCGGTCCCACAGCGAAGAAGAACCAGCCAATGGTGAGGATCCAGGCCACCGGGATCAGATGGCGCTTGGCCACCGGCAGACCAGCATGCTCCTGCAGGAAGTGGTGATAGACCATCCGGTGTTCCAATTCACCGCGATCCTGGGTGATGGCGGAGACCAGGATCGCGGTGGTGATATTGAACAGAATGCCCCATCCCGCCGAGTGCAGCGTCCAGGGCCACCGGCCCCACCACTCCAGGCCGAGGGCGGCCAGCAACTGCACACCGATGTTCTCTGTCAGCGTGACCACCACCAGCCCAACGATCAGGCCGGCGACCACCCCCTGGCGAGTAAGCCAGGGCCAAAAGCACAAGCCGATCAGCGCCGGCCACATCTGGAAGCCGTAGGCCACAGCCAAGCCGCCCAGCAACACCAGGGCATCGGTGGCGACGGTGGCGGTGACCAAGGCGGCGGCGACAATCAGCAGCACGAACACCCGCCCCCAGAGTTTCTGGGTGGCATGATCCGCCTCCGGTATCAGGTACCGGCGCAGAATATCGCGGGTGATCATGCCCCCCGAGGTAGACATATAAGCAGCGCCGGTGGACTGCATGGCGGCCAGGGCACAGACCGCCAGCAGGCCTACCAGCCAGGGGGCCCCCACCTCCAGCAGGCTGATCATCTGGGGCACCAGCGCCGGGTCGCCGCCGCCGTGGGCCTCCAGGTCCACCCACCCGTGGTCGCCCGCCAGGTCCACCGTCTCGTCCGGCCCCGCGGCGGCGAGCGCCGCCAATCCGGACTCGATCCGGGCCTCCACCTCGTCGCGGGAGAGCGCCGGCTCAGCGGTGGCGATCAGTCCGCGCTGCAACACCACCCGATCACGGCTGTCGAACAGGTCAGGGTTGTCGGCGGTGAAGCCCAGGTTGGCACCCAGCAGATGGCCACCCATGCCCTGGATGGCGGTGAAGGTGAACAGGATGAGGCCGATACCCACCGCCGAGGCCCAGACCTGCTGCGGGGCAAAGGGGCGCGGGTTGGCGTTGGAGAAGGCCCACATGCTGAAGGCCGGACTGGACTGAATGCCCATCAGGGCGAACATGTAGGTCAGGATCATCAGCCCGGTCCAGGCGCCGCCGGTGGCCGAGGGCCCGTCACTGACGAACTGGATCACACCCGGCACGGCGACATAGCCGCTCAGTCCGGCGGGGGTAACGTACTCGCCGCTGGCCACGGACTGCTCCGCCAGCCGCGCGATGCCCTCCACGAACACCCCCCAGCTGCCCATGAAGTAGACCGCGACCCCACCCACGATGACGATGCCGGCCGCCAGCAATATCGCCTGCAGCGCATCCACGTAGGCCACTGCCCGCAGCCCCCCGGAGGCCACATAGAAGACGATGATGGCGGACAGCAACCACATGCCCACCTCCACCCCCAGCATGCCGTCGGTGAGCACGTTGAACAGAAAGCCCGAGGCCCGCAACTGCACCCCGAGATAGGGCACGGCGAAGATCAGCGCCACCAGCACGATGAGGATGCGCAGGGTATCGGAGCGGTAGTAGGTGGCAAACATCTCCCCCGGGGTGACGAAGCCCCAGCGCTTGCCGATCATCCACTGGCGCTTCAGGAACAGCAGCCCGGTGAACGGAATGGTGATGGCGTAGAAGGAGGCGTAGGCGTACTGCAGGCCATCCTGGTAGATCAGCCCCGGGTGGCCAATAAAGGTCCAGCCGGAGAAGGAGGTGGCGGTGGCGGCCAGGATAAACACCCACATGGAGACACTGCGGCCGGCCACGAAGTAGTCGGTGGCGGTCCGCGCCTCCATGGCGCCCCGCACCCCCCAGAACACGCAGTAGCCCCAGTAGATGGCCACAAAGATGAACAGCCATACCGCCTTGGCTTCCATTTACGGGTGCGCCCCCCGTTGGCGCTTTGCGGCTCGCGTTGCCTGCATGCTCCGGTCATCTTTGGGCGTGGGCATCCCGGCACCCGCGTTCCCGGCGCGCCCACCGGATGCCCCGTCGAGTGGGTACGAGAGGGAAGCGAGAATCGTGCCACCCTCCAGGGCCGGACGTCGGCCCCAGGATCAGTCAGTTACCCCCGGTCACCGGCACCGGACACCGGCCGACCACCCCTTCGGCGTTACCTGGGGTAGCACCCTGTGTACCCCCGTAACGGCGCACCCGGTCGCCCCTTTGGACAAAAACCGTTGATGATGCGATATTTTCAGAACGGCTCAAGGCAGAGGCCCGACCACGACCCATACTTGGCATCACCGGGGAGAACAGCATGGCCGAAGACGCCGGCGGGCAGGCACCGCCCGATATCACCGAGTTGGCCAAGAGCCGCCCCCTGCACCACATGGACCCGGCGGCGCTGAGTACCCTCATCCAGGATGCCGAGATCCGCCACGCCGAACCCGGCGACACCCTGTTCCGGCTGGGCGAAGCCGACCCCGGCGCGCTGTTCGTGCTGCTCGAGGGGGCCGCCGACCTGGTCTACCCCAACGGCGAGACCGCGCTGCGCGAGGCCATCTGCCTGCTGGGCATCTCCAGTTACCTGGACAATCAACCCTACAGCGCAACCGCCGTGGTCACCCGGCCCGCGCAGCTCGCCGTGGTCCCCTTTCAGCGCGTGCGGGCGCTGGAGGAGGCGCACCCCGGCCTGCACGATGCCCTCGAGCAGGTCATCACCCAGCGCATCCGCGCCCGCAGCTACGCCAATCAGGCCCCCACCGGTGCGCTGGCACGCCCGGTGCGGACGGCGATGAACAGCCCCCTGGCCACCTGCCGCAGCACCGACACCCTGATGTCGGTACACGGCGAGATGCAGGCCCGCTGCATCGGCTCGATGGGGGTCATGGCCCCGGACGGCAACCTGCTCGGATTGGTCACGGCGCCGGACCTGGCGCACGCGGTGCTGGGCACCGGCTACCCGCCGTCCGCACCGATCAGCAGCATCACCCGGCCGACCATCCCCATCAGCCCGGACACCCCCCTGTGGAAGGCCGAGGCCCTGCAGTCGGAACTGCGCCAGAAATACCTGGTGGTGATGGACGAGGGCAAACCCGCCGGCATGCTGTCACAGACCAACATCCTCCGCGCCCTGCTGATGCAGGAGAGCACCGCCCTGGAGCTGGCCTACAACGCCGGCAACCTGAAACAGCTCCAGCGCCTCTACCGCAACACCGGCAAAGTGGTGCGCGACGCCTTCGAAAGCCATCGCGACGCCAGCCAGGCAGCCTGGGTGATCAGCGAGTTCCACCTCGCCCTGCAAAGGCGCTGCATTGACCTGACCCTGGAGGAGATCCAGCGCGAGGGCCACGGCACGGCGCCACGCCCCTATGCGCTCATCATCATGGGCTCCGGGGGGCGCCGGGAGATGCTGTTCGAGCCCGACCAGGACAACGGCATCATCATCGATGACGAGCCGGGGCCACTGTCGGCGGCGGAGAAACAGTGGTTCGAGACCTTCTGCGACCGGGTGAATGTCAACCTGGGCGAGGTGGGCTACGCCATCTGCCCGGGCGAGATCATGGCGCGTAACCCCGCTTACCAGAAGACCCTTGAGGAATGGCAGACCAGCTTTACCCGTGCCGCCCAGTACCCCGGGAGCAAGGCGGCCCGTTGGAGCAACATCGTGCTCGACTTCGAGCTGCTCTACGGCGAGGACCGGCTGGTGGACAGCCTCTGGCGCCACGTCCTCGACACCCTGCCAACCCACCCGAGGGCGCTGCGGGCCCTGGCCATGGACGATGCCGAGGGTCGACCGCCGCTGGGGCTGTTCAACCGCCTGGTGACCCCGGATCGAGGCGCCAACCGCGGCAAGATCGACATCAAACGCCAGGGCCTGCGCATCATCGCCAACTGCGCCCGGGTCCATGCGGTAGCAGCCGGGATTCAGGAGACCAACACGTGCGGGCGGGTACACGCGCTGGTGCGGCAGGGCGTGCTCAGCGCTGATGCGGCCGAGTCGATCATCGCCGCCCACGAGGACCTGCTCGACCTGCTGCTCTCCCACCAACTGGCCCAGTGCGAGGCCGGGGAGCCACTGGACAAACTGGTGGCGCCGGACGATCTCCATCCCCTGGCGCGCCAGAGCCTCACCCTGGCCATGCGGGTCATCAAACGCTTCCAGGAGAACATGCACGCCCGGTTCGGGGCCTGACCCCGCCGGGATCACGGGCGATACCGCATTTTCATAACGAAAAAGCCGGGTACAATTAAGGATACAGGCCCATTGCCAGGGCCCCGCCGCCCCCACACGCCGATGCGGCGGCGCCATCCCAAACGGGCCGTGACCGGAGGAGCTTCACACATGCCGAAACGCATACTCATCGTCGACGATGAGGCCAACATCGTCCTGTCGCTGGAATTCCTGATGAAACAGGCGGGCTACGAGGTAGAGACCGCGACCGACGGTGACGAGGCGCTGGAGGCAATCGAGCGGGCGAAGCCCGATCTGGTCCTGCTGGACGTCATGATGCCGCGCAAGAACGGCTACGAGGTCTGCGAGACCATCCGGGCCAGCGATGACTGGAAGGACATTCTGGTCGTGATGTTGACGGCCAAAGGGCGCGACGTGGAGCGCGAGAAGGGGCTTTCCCTGGGCGCCGACGACTACATCACCAAGCCTTTTTCCACCCAGGAGGTCATCGACAAGGTGCGAGAGCTCCTGGGCGCGGACTGACCACGGGCCCGCGCCAGCGCCGTGTCCGCACCACACCGCCCGCCGCGTGCACTGGAGCCCCGCACCCGGTTTTGGCTCCTGTTGCTGGTGCCCGTTGGGGTGCTGGTCCTTACGCTGCTGGCGCTGGGCCGCTACCTGGTGCCGCAACTGCCCGACGAGCTCCAGCAGGGCCGTGCCATCCTGGCATTGGGCGGCTTTGGGCTCGGCTTCGGCGGCCTGCTGGCCCTGCTCTGGCTGGTGCTGGACCAGCGCCTGGCCACCGCCGCGGCGGCGGTCAGCCGGGGCGCCGCCATCATGCGCCACGGCAACCCCAGCCACCGGATCGAGCTGCCCGGCCCGCACCTTCTGGGCGAACTCCCCGAGCGGGTCGAGACCCTGGGACGGGCACTTTACGAGTGCCGGCAGGAGGTGGCCAAGGCCATCACCGGCGACCCGCGCGGCCTGGAGGCCCAGAAGGCGCGGCTGGAGATCGTCCTGCGCGGGCTGCGCCAGGGGGTGGTGGTCTGCGACGAGCAGGGTCGCATCATGCTCTACAATCCGGCCGCCCGCGCCATCCTCGGCGACCACCCGGCGCTGGGCCTGTGCCGGTCGCTTTACGGTATTCTCGCCCGGGCGCCGCTGGAGCACAGCCTCGAGCTGCTGCGCCACCAGCGCGACGAGGGCGAAGGCAAGGCCGAGCCCGACGAGGCGGTCACCGAGGCCAGCACGGAGTTCGTCTGCGCCACCCAGGATCAGGGCAGCCTGCTCCACTGCCAACTCGCTCTTCTGCCCGCCTCCAGCCTGTTACAGTCCGCCTTTGTGCTCACCTTCGACGACATCACCCGCGAGCTCCGGGGCATGGCCGAACGGGAGCAACGACTACGCCAGACCATGGAGGCCTTGCGGGCACCGCTGGCCAGCCTTCGGGCCGCCACCGACAGCCTGGACCGGCGGGCGGACATGACCCCGGAACAGCGCCAGGCCTTCGAGGCCTTAGTGGCCCGGGAGACCAGCGCCCTCGGGACACGCTTCGAGCAACTGGCCGCCGAGGCGCAGCGCTTCGTCTCCACCCCCTGGGTGATGGCCGATCTCTACACCGCTGACCTGCTCGGCAGTGTATTGCGCCGCAGCCAGCGCGCCCTGCCCCGGGTGGACGAGGTCGGGCTGCCGCTGTGGGTCCACGCGGAGGGCCATGCGATTGGGCTGGTACTGGAGGATCTGCTCGCCCGCCTGGCCGGGGAGCACGGGGTGGACCGGGTGACCGTGGAGGCCCTGATGGGCGATCAACGCGTCTATCTCGACCTCACCTGGCGCGGCAGGCCGGTCGCCAGCGAGACCCTGGATCGATGGCTGGACGCCCCCCTCCCGGACCTGGGGGGCGAGCTCTCCGCGCGGACCCTCCTGGAGCGGCACCACACGGTCGCCTGGAGCCAGCACAGCGAACGCGACCCGGGGTGCGCCTTTCTGCGCATCCCCCTACCGGCCTCGGAGCGCCAATGGCAATCGCCCAGCCACGCACCCGCCGTGCAGCACGAGTTTTACGACTTTTCCGTGGCGCAGCAACCGCCGCAGTTGGGCGAGTGGGCCGAGCGAGCGCTGGATCAGCTCAGTTGCGTGGTCTTCGATACCGAGACCACCGGCCTGTCGCCGGCGCGCGGCGACGAGATCATCGCCATCGGTGCCGTGCGTCTGGTCAACGGACGGGTGCTGCAGGACGAGTATTTCGAGCAACTGGTGAAACCGTGCCGGGCGATACCGGACAGCGCCACCCGCTTCCACGGCATCAGCAACGAGGATGTGGCACGGGCGCCGGAGATCGGACCGGTTCTGCGGGCCTTCTCGCGCTTCATCGGCGAGGAGAGCGTACTGGTGGCCCACAATGCCGCCTTCGATATGGGGTTTCTGCGCCGGGCACAGGCCCGGGCCGGGCTGGCGTTCCCCCAGCCGGTGCTCGATACGCTACTATTGTCGGTGTATTTGCACGACCATTCCCCCGACCACACGCTGGAGGGCGTGGCAGAGAGGCTGGGGGTCGAAGTCCAGAAGCGCCACAGCGCACTGGCCGACGCGCGGGTCACCGCCGATGTCTTCGCCCGAATGATTCCCCTTCTGCGTGAACGGGGTGTGGTCACTTTGGGCCAGGCAATCCAGGCCTCAGAGCAGGTGGTCACGGTCCGCAGAGAGCAGGCCCGATTCCGTTAGCCCGGGAGCCCACATGCAACGTACCGAGCGCATCGTCGCCCTGGCCCTGCTTGCGGCGCTGTTGTTCAACTACCCCCTGCTATCCCTGTTCGCCCGCGACGGCTGGGTGTTCGGCCTGCCCGTCCTCTATGTCTACCTCTTCCTCAGCTGGCTGCTGATCATCCTGCTGACCGGGCTGGTCTTATACCGCCGCCCACGCGCCGGTTCACGCCAGGACGGCCAGGGTGGTGGCCATGTCTGAGTGGCTGCTCGTTTTCACCTCCTTCGGCTATGTGGGGCTATTGTTCGCCATCGCCTACTCGGCGGACAAGCTGGGCGATACCGGGCGCTCGCTGGTCAACAACCCTTATGTCTACACCCTGTCCATCGCGGTCTACTGCACCGCCTGGACGTTCTATGGCAGTGTCGGTCGGGCCACCGAGGCCGGGGTGTCGTTCCTGACGATCTACCTCGGCCCCACTCTGATGGCGGTCCTCTGGTGGCTGATCCTCCGCCGGATCATCCGGATTAGTAAGCTCTACCGCATCACCTCCATCGCCGACTTCATCGCCTCGCGCTACGGGAAATCCATGGCGCTGGGCGGACTGGCCACCTTCATCGCGGTGGTGGGCATCACCCCCTATATCGCCCTGCAGCTCAAGGCGGTCTCCGACAGCTTCGTGGTCATGCTGAGCTTCCCGGAACCGGAGGTGGCGGCCACGCCGTTGCGCTTCTGGGACGACAAGGCCTTCTGGGTGGCCGGGCTGCTGGCGATCTTCGCCATCCTGTTCGGGACCCGGCACATCGACGCCACCGAGCGGCTGGAGGGCATGGTGGTTGCGGTGGCCTTCGAGTCGGTGATCAAGCTGCTGGCCTTCCTGGCGGCGGGCTTCTTCGTCACCTTCATGCTCTTCGACGGGCCGCGGGCGCTGTTCGAGCAGGCCGCCGAGGTGGACCAGATCCGCGACCTGATGCTGCTCTCCAGCCTGCCGGGTGGCTACGTGAACTGGCTCAGCCTCACCCTGCTCTCCATGCTGGCCATCATCTTCCTGCCCCGGCAATGGCAGGTCACGGTGGTGGAGAACGTCAACGAGGACCACCTGCGCACCGCCGCCTGGTTGTTCCCACTCTACCTGCTGGTCATAAACCTGTTCGTACTGCCCATCGCCTTCGCGGGCATGCTCTATTTCTCCGAGGGCACCGTCAATCCGGACAGCTTCGTGCTGGCACTGCCGCTGGCCGAGGGGTATAACTGGCTGGCCCTGTTTATCTACATCGGCGGTTTCTCGGCGGCCACCGGCATGGTCATCGTGGCCACTATCGCCCTGTCGATCATGGTCAGCAACGACTTGGTGGTACCGGCGCTCCTGCGCATGCGGGGTTTTCGCCTGTCCGCCGACGCCGATCTCTCGCGCTTCATCGTCAACCTGCGCCGCGGGATCATCTGCCTGATCCTGTTATTGGGTTATTTCTATTACCTGCTCATTGCGGATACCTACGCCCTGGTCTCCATCGGCCTGATCTCCTTCGTGGCCGTGGCCCAGTTCGCCCCACCGATCCTGATCGGGATCTTCTGGAAGGGTGCCAGCCGCAAGGGTGCCATGGCCGGGCTGATCGCCGGCTTCGTCATCTGGGCCTATACCCTGTTGCTGCCCTCCTTCGTTGACTCCGGGCTCATCCCCAGGGCCCTGCTGGAGCAGGGCCCCGCCGGGATTGCCTGGCTCAACCCCTACGGCCTGTTCGGCCTCACCGACCTGGACCCGATCACGCATACGGTGTTCTGGAGCCTGCTGGCCAACATCGGGCTGCTGGTGGGGGTCTCGTTGTTCGCCCGCCAGTCGGATATCGAACGGATCCAGGGCGCGCTGTTCGTCGATGTCTTCCTGCGCTCCGAGCGCGACACCCGCTTCTGGGAAGGCACCGCGACCGTGGGCGATCTGCAGGACCTGCTGGGCCGTTTCATCGGGCAGGAGCGGTCACGGGCCGCCTTTACCAGTTATGCCGAGGAACACGGCCTCCAGCTTCACGAGCGCGACCATGCCCGTCCGGAACTGGTGGGCTACGCCGAGCGCCTGCTCTCCGGCAGTATCGGCTCCGCCTCGGCGCGGGTGATGGTCTCGTCCATCATCAAGGGCGAGGCGCTCTCCTTCGAGGGGGTGATGGAGATCCTCGACGCCACCTCACGAGCCATCGAATACTCCCGTCGCCTGGAGCAGAAATCCCGCGAGTTGGAAATGGCCACCGACGAACTGCGCCGGGCCAATGAGCGGTTGAAGGAACTCGACCACCTCAAGGACGAATTCGTCTCCATGGTCAGCCATGAGCTGCGCACCCCGCTGACCTCGATCCGCGCCTTCGGCGAGATCCTGCTCAGCAATCCGGAGCTGGACGCGGAGCAGCGCAAGGAGTTCCTGCAGGTGGTGGTCAAGGAGAGCGAGCGGCTCACCCGGTTGATCAACCAGGTACTGGATCTCTCCAAGATCGAGAGCGGCGCCGCGGAGTGGCACCTGGAGACCCTGGACCTGAACCAGGTGGTTCAAGAGGCCGCTGACGCCACCCGGCAGATCTTCCACGACACCCGGGTGGACCTCCAGGTCAAGGCCCCCGAGCAGCCCACGATCATCACCGGCGACCACGACCGGCTCATTCAGCTGGTGATCAACCTGCTCTCCAATGCCGCCAAGTTCACCGACCCGGACAACGGGCGGGTGGAGGTGTCCGTGGTCCCGGTCTCCGCGCGCAAGCTGGAACTGCGGGTACAGGACAATGGCCCCGGCATCAGCGAGGCGGAGCAGCGCAAGATCTTCGACAAATTCCATCAGGTGAGCAGCCAGCAGGCGGGCAAGCCCAAGGGCAGCGGCCTGGGGTTGGCCATCTGTAAGCTCATCATGGACGCGCACTCCGGCGATATCCGCGTCGAAAGCGAGCCCGGTGCCGGTGCCACCTTTATCTGCGAGTTCCCCGTCGGCGATCGCCGCGCCGCCACCGGCGAGGACGAATCCCCCTGAACGGACGCCCCATGCCAGCCTTGCGCAAACCGGGCCACGGCCCCGCCCTGACCATCTGCCTGGCCTACGCGGCGCTCGGGCTGCTGTGGATTTTCGGCTCAGACCGCCTGTTGCTGGTGCTCATAGAGGACACCGAGCTGGTGGCCCGGCTGCAAACCGCCAAGGGCTGGTTCTACGTGCTGGTGACCGCCGGGCTGCTCTACCTAGTGATCCGCTTTACCATCAACACCACCCGGCTGGAAGAGCAGGCCCGGCGCCCTCGCGCCCCTGATTCCGACCTGCTCCCCGTTGCCGGCGACTACTGGGTGCCCGTGGGCATCCTGACCGGGCTCGCCGGCGGATTGGCGGCGCTCGGTTACCTCTTCTACCACCAGGTCTCCAGTACCCCCACGCCCCCGCCGGAAGCGGATATCCGGCACCTGGCGCGCTGGAGCTTCACCACCGGTCTGCTGCTGGTGGTCGCAGCGGGCACGGGCATCATCCTCTGGTGGCGGGGCCATGTGCACGGTCTGGAGGCCCGACGGCTACGCACCGAGTTGATGGCGCAGGCCGACCTCGCCGCGCGAGAGCGGGCCTACGAGACCCTGGCGGAAAACTCACCCGACATCATCGTCCGACTCGACCGCGACCTCCGGCATCTCTACGTCAACCGTGCCCTGGAGGCGTTCACCGGCATCCCGCGGGAGCACTACCTGGGCCGAACACACGAGGAGGTCGGCTTCCGCGGCAAACTGCTCGCGACCTGGGAGCGGCACCTGAACCAGGCGCTGGAAAGCGGCGAACCCGGGACCATGACCTTTTCCCATCCGGACCGCGAGGGCCGGGTCCGCCACTTCGAGGCGCTGATCGTCCCGGAGACCGATGACACCGGCAATATCGCCCATGTGCTCTGTATCAGCCACGACGTGACCGGCCACGTCCAGGCCCGCGAGGAGATCAGCCGACTGCGCGATCTCTACGCTGCCCTCAGCCAGGCCAATCAGGTCATCATCCGTATCGACGACCCCAAGGAATTGTTCCAGCGGACCTGCGAGGTGGTGGTCCGGTATGGCCGACTCGACATGGCCTGGATCGGGTTGGTGGATCAGGCCAGTGGCCGCGTCACCCCGGTGAGCCGGGCCGGTCGCGACATGGGTTATCTGGACGAGATCCGTATCAGTACCGATCCTGCGCGCCCGGAGAGCCGGGGCCCGGTAGGACGCGCCATCCGCCAGCGGCGGGCCAGCGTGTTCGACCGGTTCCTGGATCACCCGGACGCCGGCCCCTGGCAGGCCGCCGCGGCCCGCCGCGGGTTTCGCTCGGTCGCCGCCTTCCCCCTGTTCCAGAGCGACGACTGCATCGGCGCATTGGCCGTCTACTCCAGCGAGGAGCGCTTTTTTAGCGCGGATATCATCCAGCTCATGGCGGAGATGACCGGGGACCTCTCGTTCGCGCTGGACAACATAGAGCGGGAACAGGCCCGCAAGGCGGCCGAAGAGCAGATGCGCCTGGCCGAGGAGGTGTTCGAGCACAGCACCGAGGCCATCATCATCACCGATGCCAGACAGCGGATAATGCGGGTGAACCGGGCCTTCACTGAACGCACCGGCTATGTCCCCGACGAGGTGCTCGGCCGGCGCCCGCACATGCTCCGCTCCCCCCACCACACGCAACAGTTCTACCGCCGTATACTCGCCCGGCTCCGCCGCCACGGCTTTTGGGAAGGCGAGATCTGGAACCGGCGCAAGGGGGGCGAAAACGCGCCCCTTTGGCTCACCCTATCGGTGGTCCGGGACGAGGCAGGGCGGATCACCCACTATATCGCGGTAGGCCTTGACCTTACCGAGACCAAGGATCGCGAGGCGCACATCCGCTACCTGGCCCAGCACGATCCGGTCACCGGGCTGCCCAATCGCGGGTTGCTCGCCGACCGATTGGGACAGGCGTTGCGCCGCGCCCAGGACCAGCACTACCGGCTGGCCCTGCTGTCGCTGGACCTCGACCGTTTCAAGATCATCAACGAAACCCTTGGTCATGTGGCCGGTGACGAGGTGCTGCAAACGGTGGCGCAGCGCCTGCAAGACCACGTGAACGGGGCGGGCACGGTCTCCCGGATCGGCAGCGATCAGTTTCTGATCCTGCTGCCGGAGATCCACAAGCCCACCGAGGCGGCCCAAGCCGCCGAACGCCTGATGGCCTGCGTCGCCGAGCCACTGGACCTGAGCGGACAGGAGCTGACCCCCTCCAGCGTCGTGGGCATCGCACTCTACCCCGAAGACGGGGATAACCTCGAGACCCTGCACAGTCACGCGGATGCGGCCATGTCGATGGCCAAACAGGCCAGTGGCCATGAGGGCTACCGCTTTTTCAGCAGCGACATGACCAGCCGCGCCCGCGAGCGCCTGTCGCTGGAGAGCCGGCTGCGCCGCGCACTGGACCGGGGTGAATTCCGCCTACATTACCAGCCGCAGGTAAGCCTGGCCGACGGCACCCTCACCGGAATGGAGGCCCTGCTGCGTTGGCACGCCGGGGACGAGGGCGACATCTCACCGGCGCGCTTCATCCCCATCGCCGAGGAGACGGGGCTGATCGTCCCACTGGGCCGCTGGGTGCTCGGCGAGGCCTGCCGCCAGAACCGCGCCTGGCGGCAGGCCGGGCTTCCCGCCCTACCGGTCTCGGTGAATCTATCGGTGGTCCAGCTCCGTCGCAGCGACGTGGTCGCAGACGTGCGCCGGGCACTGGAGACCAGCGGCCTGCCTGGTGACGGGCTCCACTTGGAGGTCACCGAAAGCCTCTTTTTGAGTGAGGACGACCCGGCGGTGGTCACCGGTTTCCAGACCCTTCGGGAAATGGGCATCAGTCTGGCCATTGACGATTTCGGGACCGGTTATTCCAACCTCGGCTATCTCAAGCGATTGCCCATCGCCAAGCTGAAGATTGACCAATCCTTCGTCCGCGGCATAGGCGACAGCGGCCACGACACAGCGATCAACCAGGCCATCATCAGCATCGCCCGCAGCCTTGGCCTTGGGGTCATCGCCGAAGGGGTGGAGACCGCGGCCGAGTTACGGGTATTACAGGCGCTGGGCTGCGACGAAATCCAAGGCTTTTACTACAGCCGCCCGCTGGATGCGGAGCGCGCCGGCCAACTGATGGCGGCTCCACCCCCACTGCATCATGGGGCCTGAACCCTCGGCGCAGAGGAGGCCCGTGACGCCTGCCCGCGCCCTCCACCGGCACGGACGAGGCTGCTGAAAAGGCCCACGGGGTGTAGAATAGAGAGGCTTAGCGGGTTCCACCCCCCCGTGGCGCAACGCCACACATGAAACCTGCTTATAAACATTACAACCCGACATGGAGGCACCCGAATGGCGAGCCGTAAGATCACCGTTCTGCCCGGCGACGGCATAGGGCCGAGCATTGTAGAGGCCACCCAACGCGTCCTGGACCGACTCAATTGCGGGCTGGAGTACGAATACGCCGACGTGGGGCTGACCGCGCTGGAACAGGGCCGGGAGCTCATCCCACAGGAGGCCCTGGATGCCATTGAACGCAACGGCATTGTCCTGAAGGGCCCCATCACCACCCCGGTGGGCGAGGGCTTCACCTCGGTCAACGTCACCCTCCGCAAAGAATTCCAGCTCTTCGCCAACGTCCGCCCCGTCATCACCATCCCCGGCACCCGCGCCCGCTACGAGAACATCGACATCATCACCGTGCGCGAGAACACCGAGGGTATGTACTCGGGCATCGGCCAGACGCTAAGCGAGGACGGCAACACCGCCGAGGCACGCTCGGTGATCACCCGGGATGAATCCCTGCGCCTGGTGCGCTTCGCCTTTGACATGGCCCGGCGGCTGGGGCGCCAACAGGTCACGGTGGTCCATAAGGCCAACATCCTGAAGACCACCTCGGGGCTGTTTTTGAATTGTGCCCGCGAGGTGGCCGAGGACTATCCCGACATCGAGATGAACGAGATGATCGTGGACGCCTGCTGCATGAAGCTGGTCATGAACCCAGAGCAGTTCGACGTCATCGTCACCACCAACCTGTTCGGTGACATCATCTCCGACCTCTGCGCCGGGCTGGTGGGCGGCCTGGGCATGGCACCGGGGGCCAACATTGGTGAGGACAAGGCGCTGTTCGAGGCCGTGCACGGTAGTGCTCCGGACATCGCCGGCAAGAACATCGCCAACCCCACGGCCATGATGCTTGCGGCCGCGTTGATGCTTGATCATATGCAGCTGCACGAGCCAGCGAGCCGAATGCGCACCGCCATCCGCAACGCCATCTTTGCCGGCGACCGGGTCACCCCCGACCTGGGCGGCCACGGTACCACTACCGGCTTCACCGACGCGGTGATCGAACGCATCTGACCTTAAAGCCCGCCGGCCAACGCGCCGCTGCGCCGTGCGAATCAGCTTCGCGTAACGCAGCGGCGCGCCCGCGACCACGGGGCTTTTGCGTGGCTCCGCTGCTTTCCATTAAGCTTCCCGCCAGACCCGCTTACGGAGCCGACGATGACCGACCAGCCCTTCATCCCCATCTACAACCCACGCCCGCAGTATGACCAGCTTCGCGAGCAGCTCGAGGCGACCGCCCTGCGCGTGCTGGCCTCAGGCGGCTACGTACTGGGTCCGGAAGTGCAGGGGCTGGAAGCGGAGGTGACCGAGTTCCTCGGCGTCGAGCACGCCATCGGCTGCAACAGCGGCACCGATGCGCTGATCATCGCCCTGGCGGCGCTGGGCATCGGGCCGGGCGACGAGGTGATCACCTCGCCCTTCACCTTCTTTGCCAGCAGCGAGTCGGTGGACCTGGTGGGGGCCAAACCGGTCTTTGCCGAGATCGACCCCACCACCTTCAATATCACCGCCGAGACCATCGCGGCGGCGATCACCGAGCGCACCCGGGCCATCATCCCCGTGCATCTGTACGGTCAGGGGCCGGACATGGCGGCCATCAACGCCCTGGCAGAAAAACACGGGCTGAAGGTACTGGAAGATGTGGCCCAGGCCTTCGGCGCGCGCCAGGGGGAGCGGCGCTTGGGCAGCCTGGGCGACATTGCCGCCCACAGTTTCTACCCCACCAAGAACCTGGGTGCCGCCGGCGATGCGGGCATGATCACCACCAACGACGCGGCGCTGGCCGAGCGCTGCCGGCTGCTGCGGGTGCACGGCTCCAGCCGCCGCGATCACCACACCGCCATCGGCTACAACTCCCGGCTGGACGCCCTGCAGGCGGCCCTGTTGCGGGTCAAGCTGCCCCACCTGGACGACTGGAACGCCGGCCGTCAGGCCGCGGCCGCCCGTTACGACGACCTGCTGGCGCCCCTTCCGGAGGTAACGCCGCCGGTGGTCGCGCCCCACGGTGACCACGTCTTTCACCAGTACACCCTGCGGGTGCCTTCGGACCGGCGCGACGCCATCCGCCAGTACATGAACGATCAGGGGGTCGGCGCCAACAGTTACTACTCCGCGCCGCTGCACACCCAACCGGTTTACCGGGAGAAGGGCTACACCGTGAGTCTGCCCGAGGCCGAGCGCGCCGCGCGCGAGGTGATCAGCCTGCCCATGTGGCCGGCCATCGACCGGGCCACCCAGGTGCGGGTGGTGGAGGCGCTGAAAGAGGCTTTGAGCAAGGCCTAGGTGAAGGCAAACGAACAGCTCGGGTCCGGGCATGGCCGGCCCCGCTGCGCGGGCCCGAATCAGGGAAGAACAGCGGGGCTGCCATGGCGAGGGCCGCGGGTTTTCGGTCGTCATCGCGAGGGGGGCGCCCCACCCGTCATCGCGAGGGCCGAAGGCCCGCGGCGATCCAGGGCGGTAGACTGCCACGTCGGCTTCGCCTCCTCGCAGTGACGGGGGAGGCCCCCCCACCGTCATCGCGAGGGCCGAAGGCCCGTGGCGATCCAGGGCGGTGGACTGCCGCGTCACTTCGCTCCTCGCAGTGACGGGGGAGGCACCCCCACCGTCATCGCGAGGGCCGAAGGCCCGTGGCGATCCAGGGCGGTGGACTGCCACGTCGGCTTCGCCTCCTCGCAGTGACGGGGGAGGCACCCCCACCGTCATCGCGAGGGCCGAAGGCCCGTGGCGATCCAGAGCGGTAGACTGCCACGTCGGCTTCGCCTCCTCGCAGTGACGGGGGAGGCCCCCCCACCGTCATCGCGAGGGCCGAAGGCCCGTGGCGATCCAGGGCGGTGGACTGCCGCGTCACTTCGCTCCTCGCAGTGACGGGGGAGGCACCCCCACCGTCATCGCGAGGGCCGAAGGCCCGTGGCGATCCAGGGCGGTGGACTGCCACGTCGCTTCGCTCCTCGCAGTGACGGGGGAGGCACCCCCACCGTCATCGCGAGGGCCGAAGGCCCGTGGCGATCCAGGGCGGTGGACTGCCACGTCGGCTTCGCCTCCTCGCAGTGACGGTGGGGGTGGGGCCCCGCTCGCAGTAACGGGGGGTGGCCCTTGCCACGTGACAGTCGGAGTCGGGCCGGCTCAGGCAGGCTTGCGGGCCACCAGGCAGGCGACGTCGCGGAGGCCTTGGGTGGTATCGCCCTGGTCCCCCTCCTCGCGGTACAGCAGCGGCCGCAGGCCCGCGAAGAGGGTCAGCAGCTCCCCCTCGGCCAGGCGGAATGCCGGGTTGGACGGGCCGGCGTCGGAGACCCGCGCCCGGCTCCAAGTCTGGTAGAACAGCACCCCACCCGGGCGCAGGGCCCGGAACAAATCGGGCGCGGTGGGCCGGTGGAGGAAGTGGGCCACCACGATCACGTCAAAGGACACCGCCGGCGGCGGGTGCTGCTCCACGTCGCGCTCGCGGGGGGTGATAGCCAGCCCCTGGCGCCTGGCGCGCTCCATCAGCCGTTCCAGCGCCACCGGCGAGTAATCCCAGGCCTCGGTCTCCAGCCCGGCGCCAGCCAGCAGCATGGCGTTGCTGCCTAACCCGCAGGCCAGATCCAGCGCCCGCCCCCGGGGCGGCAGCAGGTGCAGGTTGTCCGCCAGCACGGCCGCGGCAGAGCCGGGCTCGGCCTGCCGGTAGCGCTGGTCCCAGCCCTGGCGGCGCCAAGAATCGCCCCCAGCCGGCGCTCTGTCGCTGACCATACACACACTCTCCTCGCGTGAGATCGCTGCCTACTGCTCGGCAATCTCCAGGATGGGGCGCACGATGTCGTTGCGGGTGATAATGCCCCGCAGTTCGTTGTCCTTAAGCACCACCACCCGCCGGAACTGCTGGCGCACCATAAGCTGGGCCACGTGCTTGCACTCCAGCTCGCCACTCACCGAGATCACCGGCTTGGTGCAGACGTCGTAGACGTTGATCAGGTCGATATCGCCCTCTTCCGCCACGATGGTGCGCAGGATCGTGGTGTAGGTGATAATGCCGTAGGCATCGTGCGGCCCCTGCTTCTCCACCACCAGGGATTTCACCCCGTGGTCCTTCATCCGCTTCATGGCCTCACGGATGGTGGCCAGCGGGGAGATAGTGACCACATCCTCTCTCATGATGTCTTTAACCAGCATGTCGGCTCCTGACGCTCTTGGCGGGTTTTAAAGCTCGTCCTTGATCTGCGATTCGAACTTCTGGACCTGCGCCGTATCGATGCCGGCGATATGCTCCAGCGGTATGGTAAACACCACCCCCTTGCTGTGCGAGTTCAGGTCCAAATCCTTGGTCAGTTGCTTGAGCACCTTCACCGACAGCTTCTTCTCCAGCACGAAGACCAGCACCGACTGACTGCCCTCATAGGTCAGCCCGAAGAAGGTCTTCTTCTCCTTGGTGCCGATACCCCGCCCGTCCAGGATGGTGACGCCACCCGCCCCGGCCTGCTTGGCCGAGTCGATGGCCTGCTCTTCCAGGTCCTCGGCCAGGATGGCCACTAGCACTGCGAACTTCATGTCTGCACTCCTCTCGCCTTGGCGATGCGCTCCACGGCGATGGCGTAGAGCATTACCGTGATGATGGGGAAGATCGACGCGAATGCAATCAGCCCGAAGCCGTCGATGATGACACTGCGCCCCTCGATGTGGGTGGCCAGCCCGATACCCAGGGCGGTGACCAGCGGCACGGTGACCTCGGAGGTGGTCACCCCGCCCAGATCGAAGGCCAGCGCCACGATGTACTTGGGCGACAACCAGGTGAGCAGAATCACCAGGGTATAACCGGCCATGATGTAGTAGTGGATGGAGTCGCCGGTGATGATCCGGTGCACCCCGATAGTGATACCAATGGCCACCCCGGCCGCCACCAGCAGCCGGATCACGTTGCCCTTGAGCTTGCCCTTGGCCGCCTCCTCCGCCTTGTCGCCGATGGCGATCAGCGCCGGCTCGGCCATGGTGGTGGCAAACCCGATGGTGAAGGCGAAGAGGTAGAGCCAGAAGAAGCCCTCCAGGGCGATGAGCTGCTCGGCCATGCGCTCGCCGATGGGGAACAGCCCCAGTTTCAGCCCCACCACGAAGGCGTACAGCCCGACGATGACCAGCACGAAGCCGGCGACGACCTTGTGCAGGTGGGCGATGCGCTTGCGGATGACCAGGTACTGGAAGATCAGGATGACCCCGATGATAGGCAACACGTCCCGCACCATCAGCCCCAGATCCGTGAGCATGCCCAGCAGCACGCTGCCGGCCACCGGATCGGCCACCCCCTCGGTCTCGGCCTCCATCTGCAGCCCATTGGCGGCCACATCGCCCGTCTCGCCGAAGGTGTAGACCATGATGCCGTAGAGCTGCACGGTGATCATGGGCACCATCACCGCCAGCGCCACCAGGCCAAAGCCGTGGGTGAGGGCGTTGCGCCCGCGCAGGGAGACCGCCAGCCCGATACCGAGGGCGGCGATCAGCGGCACCGTGACGATGTTGGTGGTCACCCCGCCGGAGTCGTAGGCCAGGCCCACGATCTCCTCGGGCGAGAAGAAGGTGACGGCAACCACGATGATATAGCCGATGATCATGTACCAGTGCAGGCTGTGCCCCAGGATGATGCGCACCACGCCCAGGGCCACCACCGCGCCCACGGAACCGGCCACCAGCAACCGCAGGGTGAAGGCATTCACCCGCCCCTCGCTGATCACCTCCGCCTGATCCGCCACCGCGATCAGGGCCGGTTCGGCGATCACCGCCGCGAACCCCAGGCAGAAGCCGAAGACCATCAGCAGGGGCAGCGAGCCCCGTTTGGCGAACTCGTTGGAGATGTTCTTGCCGATGGGAAAGATGCCCAGTTCCAGCCCCTGCAGGAACAGCGCCACACCCAGCACCACGATGCCCAGGCCCAGCACCATGGACATCATGCCCTCGGGCACTTCCTGCATCACCACGAACTGGAAGAAGGCCACCACCGCAATGATCGGCAGCAGGTTGCGGAAGGCGTGCTTGAGTATCCCGTAAAATTCCTTGAGCTGATTCACTGATTCGTTGTCTTCTTAGCTCGCGTGGGATGAGCGGAAAGGTCGACGGTCAATCGTCGGCCCGGGTGCCGGCAATGATCTCCCGGCGGATGGCCTCCACGTCGATCCCCCCGGTCTCGCTCACCGGCAGGACGAAGGCCAGGCCCTGGTCGGGCTTGATCAGGTCGAGTTCGCGGTTGAGGCGCTCGGAGATGAGTTCCGCGGCCGCGTCGGGCAGCACCCAAAGGAGGATCTTGGTAAGGCCCCGGTAGGTGAGGCCGAAGAAGGTGATGCGTTCGGGAAAACCGATACCGCGACCGGAGAGTATCGTGACCCCGCGGGCCCCCTCTTCCCTCGCGATCCGCACAGCCCGCTCTTCCAGTTCATCGGCGATGACCGCCACCAGGAGTTTCGCCGTCACAGCCCTCTCCTTCCGTCGTAATACCGGGGAGCATACCATGGAATTTCACTGGCCCGATCGAGCTTCGGGCCATGCCCCAAGACCCACGCTGAGGTCCACCAGCGAGGGCTTTCCAAGTAGGCTAGCAGCATGGACTGGATCTATCCGCTCATCCTGATCGGGGCCGGCCTGATCGCCCTCTCGGTGTTCACCTCGGTGATCGCCTTTCGCTTCGGCGCGCCCCTGCTGCTGGTTTTCCTCTGCATCGGCCTGATCGCCGGAGAGGACGGGCTGGGGTTCGTCTTCAACGATGCCGATCTGGCCTACCTCGTCGGCAGCCTGGCGCTGGCCGTCATCCTGTTCGATTCCGGCTTTGGCACACCGGTCCAGACCCTGCGCCGGGCCGCAGGGCCGGCGATTATCCTGGCCACCGTGGGCGTCCTGCTCACCACGTTGCTGGTGGGTGTGGCGGCTCACTTCCTGTTTGACCTGCCCTGGCCCTATGCCTTCCTGATGGGCGCCATCGTCAGTTCCACCGACGCGGCCGCCGTTTTCTTCCTGCTGCGCGCCGGCGGGGTGAAGATCTACAAGCGGGTCCGCTCGGTGCTGGAGGTGGAATCCGGCTCCAACGACCCCATGGCCATCTTCCTGACCCTGTTCTTCATCGAGTTAATCCTGGCCGGTGGCACCGAGATGCCGTGGGGCCTGCAGTTTCTGCTCGGCTTCGGCCAGCAGATGGGGCTGGGGCTGGTCATGGGCCTGGTGGCGGGCTTTCTGATCGTGGAGCTGGTCAACCGTATCCAGCTGGAGGAGGCGCTCTACCCCATCGCCGTGATGGCCATGGCGCTCTGCCTCTTTGCTGCCACCGGCTACCTGGGGGGCAGCGGCTTCCTGGCGGTTTACGTGGCCGGGATCGTCGCCGGCAATCGGGCCATCCGGGGTGCGGCCAAGCTGCGTCAGTACCAGGCCGGTATGACCTGGTTGGCGCAGATCATCATGTTCCTGGTGCTGGGGCTGATCGCGACCCCCTCGGAATTCATCCCGGTGGCCATGCCGGCCATCGCCCTGGGCCTGTTCCTGATGCTGATTGCCCGTCCGCTGGCCGTCTGGCTGTGCGTACTGCCCTTTCGGCTGGAACGGGAGGCCACCACCTTTCTCTCCTGGGTGGGGCTGCGCGGGGCCGTCTCCATCCTGCTCGGGATACTGCCCATCGTGGCGGGGGTGGAGAATGGCCAACTGTTCCTCAACGTGGCCTTCATCATGGTGCTCACCTCGCTGCTGATCCAGGGCTGGACCATCCGCCCCGCCGCCCGGCGCCTGAACCTGATCGTGCCCGAACAGCTCGGCCCGGTGGAACGGGTGGAACTGGCCCTGCCCGGCGCGCCGCGCCACGAGTTGGCGGTTTACCGGGTTACCGAGGACAGCCCGGTGGGGAAAGGCGAGCCGCTACCACGTTGGGCGCGGCCGTCACTGGTGGTGCGCAATGAGCAGACCATCCGCTACCAGGATGCCAGCCATCTGCAGCCCGGCGATTACGTCTACATCTTCATCCCACCCGATTACCTCGGCTTGCTGGACCGGGTGTTCGCCCGCCCGGTCCCGCCGAGCAAGGACGACCAGGCCTTCTTCGGCGAGTTGCGGATCAACCCGGACCAGCCCCTCTCCGCGTTGCAGGCGGCCTACGGCGTCGATTTGGGGGACCTACCGCCGGACGAATCCATTGCCGAGCACATGCGCCGGGCGTTACAGGGTCGTCCGGTAGTGGGTGACCGGGTACCGCTCGGACCGGTGGAACTCATCGTGAGGGCGGTGCGGGACAAGCGCGAAGTCACGGACGTGGGCCTGGCCCTCGGGCACCAGGCCGACCCTGAGCAGCCCGGACACAACCTGCCCCGCCTGCTACTGGACCTGCTGCGCCCGGGGCGCCGATCCTCCCGCCCCTGAGCACCGCGCCCGCTTGCCCGCGGCCGGCACCTCACCCAAGCCCGGGCGGTCAGCGCACCGGGGCCGCCTGCCGCTGGCCTTCACCGGTATCCACCCAGGGCAGCCGCCGCAGCACGGCCTTTTCCAGCTCCACGATCACGAAGACCGCCAGGCCAAAGGCGAGGATGCGGCCCCAGTCCGCCATCCCGATGGGCTCCAGCCCGAAGAGGGTGTTCATGACGGGCAGGTAGGTGAAGCTGAGCTGCAGCACCACCAACACGCCGATGGCCATCCACATGGCGCGGGACTTGAAGATCTCCCCGCCCACCAGCACCGGCTGGTAGATCAGCCGCAGGTTGAACAGGTAGAAGGCCTGCCCGGCCACCAGGGTGTTGATGGCCACGGTGCGGGCCAGCTCGTCGGAGACCCCCACCACCTCTTCCATGTAGACGAAATGGCCGAAGGTGCCGATCCAGAGCAGCACCGCTACAAAGGGGATGCGCCAGAGCAGGAAGCCGGAGAGCAGCGGCGTATCCGGCGCGCGCGGCGGCCGGCGCATCACCCCCGGCTCGCTGGGCTCGAAGGCCAGGGCCATGGCCAGGGTGACCGAGGTGACCATGTTCACCCAGAGCACCTGCACCGGCGTGAGTGGCAGGGCCAGCCCCATGAGGATGGCCATCATGATGGTCAGCGACTGCCCCGCGTTGGTGGGCAGCATGTGCAGAATGGCCTTGCGGATGTTGTCATAGACCGTGCGCCCCTCCTCCACCGCATGGGCAATGGAGGCGAAGTTATCGTCGGCCAGCACCATCTCCGAGGCCTCCTTGGCTGCCTCGGTGCCCTTGTGGCCCATGGCCACCCCCACATCGGCCCGCTTCAGCGCCGGGGCGTCGTTCACCCCATCGCCGGTCATGGCCACGATCCGCCCGCCGGCCTGCAGCGCCTCCACCAGCCGCAGCTTGTGCTCGGGGCTGGTGCGGGCGAAGACGTCGGTCACCGCCACCGCCCTGTGCAGCTCACGGTCGTCCATCGCGTCGATCTGGTGCCCGCTCAGCGCCCGACCGCCGCCCTGTCTGTTGATCCCCAGCATGTCGCCCACGGCGCGGGCGGTGATCAGATGGTCGCCGGTGATCATCTTCACCCGCACGCCGGCCCCGATGCACTCTTTCACCGCCCGGATGGCCTCGTCCCGGGGCGGGTCGATAATCCCCACCACGGCCATCAGGGTGAAATCGCCCTGCTCCACGTGCTCGTAATCCAGGGTGCGCTGCCCCGGCTTCCCGTCACGGGCGGCAATGGCCAGCAGCCGCTGGCCGCGGCCCGCCACCCCGTCCATGAGGCCCTTCCAACGGGACTCGTCCAGCGGTTCCGGGCCCTCCCTGCCCATTTGCCGCCGGCAGAGCGACAGCACCCGCTCCGGCGCCCCCTTGAGGTAGATCACCTCGTGCCCGTGGTGGTCGTGGTGCAGGGTCGCCATGTACTTGTGGTCGGACTCGAAGGGGATCACATCAATCCGCGGGTATCGCTCCTGCTGACGCTGCGGATCCATGCCCGCTTTGCGCGCCACGGTCAGCAACGCCCCCTCGGTGGGGTCGCCCTCCATCACCCAGTCGCCGTTCTTCTCGTAGAGCTGGGCGTCGTTGCAGAGCAGACCGGCGCGCAGGGTCTCCCAGAGGGCCGGGTTATCCTCCGGGTCGACGTCGCGATCATTAATGGAAAACCCACCGTGGGGGGCGTAACCCACCCCGTCCACCTCCACCTGCCGGTCGCAGAAGGCCAGCACCTGCACGGTCATCTCATTGCGGGTCAGGGTGCCGGTCTTGTCGGAACAGATCGCCGACACTGACCCCAGGGTCTCCACCGCCGGCAGCTTGCGGATGATGGCGTTGCGCCGGGCCATCTTCTGCACCCCGATGGCCAGGGCAATGGTCATGATCGCCGGCAGCCCTTCGGGGATGCTGGACACCGCCAGGCTGGCCGCGGCCAAGAACATCTCATCCAGCGGGTAGTCGCGCACCCAGTAGCCGAAGGCGAAGGTGGCCGCGGAGATGGCAATGATCACCGCCGCCAGCCAGCGGCCGAACTGCTCCACCTGCCGCACCAGCGGCGTCTGCAGGCTCTCCACCTCGCCCAGCATGGCGGAGATGCGGCCGATCTCGGTCCGCTCGCCGGTGGCCACCACCACCCCCACCCCGCGACCGAAGGTGACCAGGGTGCCGGAGTAGGCCATGCCGGCGCGGTCCCCGAGCGGGGCGTCCTTGGCCACCGGGTCCAGCCCCTTCTCCACCGGCACCGATTCACCGGTGAGCACTGCCTCCTCGATGCGTAGGTTCTTGGCCTCGAGCAGCCGCAGGTCCGCCGGCACCTTGTCGCCGGCCTGCAGGTGGATGATGTCACCGGGGACGATCTCGGCGGCCGGGACCTCCCGGCGCTTGCCGTCGCGCACCACCACCGCCATGGGCGAGAGCATCTGGCGGATGGCATCCAGGGCCTTCTCCGCCTTGCCCTCCTGGACGAAGCCGATCAGGGTGTTGATGAGCACCACGGCGGCGATCACGCCGGTGTCCACCCAGTGGCCCAGCAGGGCGGTGCCGATGGCGGCGGCAATCAGGATGTAGATGAGGATGTTGTGGAAATGGCGCAGGAAGCGCACCAGCGCACTGGCGCGTTCGGGCGGCTTGAGCTCGTTGCGACCGTACCGGTCGAGCCGGTCCCGGGCCTCGTCGGGACTCAGCCCCTCCCGGGTGACCGCCCAGTGCCGGCGCACCTGCTCGCACGAGAGTGCATGCCAGGCCTGGTCATTGCCGGCCCCCTCCGGCAATCCGGTACCTGCCTCGCCCTGCCGCTGATCGTCCGCCATCAAAGCCCTGCCCGTCTCGTGTGGATGAATTCACAGGGTAGCGGGTTGGCGGCGGCTCGTTAAGCTATCCCTGGCAAGGGCCGGCCTTCAGCGGACGTGGGCGACTTCCTGGCCCAGCATTTCGGCGGTGACCAGCACCACGTCCTTCGGCGTGACAAAAAAGCGGCGCCGATCCTCGGCCGGATCCTCACCGATCACCGTACCGGCGGGAATCCGGCAACCCTCGTCGATCACCGCCTTGCGGATCCGGCAACCCTCCCCCACCCGGACATCGGGCAGGATCACCGCCTCGTGCACCGTGGCCCCAGGCTGCACCACCACCTGGGAGAAGAGCAGCGAGTCGCGCACCTCGGCACCGTGGATGATATCGCCGCCGGAAACCATGGAGTTGATGGCCGTACCGTGCCGGCCGTCCCGCCCCTGGATGAACTTCGCCGGCGGCAGTTGCGCCTGGTAGGTCCAGATCGGCCACTCCTCATCGTAGAGGTTGAGCTCGGGGTCCTCGCCGATCAGCTCCATGTTGGCCTGGAAGAAGGCGTCCACCGTCCCCACGTCCCGCCAGTAGGCCTGCTGACCGGAGACCGGATCGCTGAACGGATAGGCCTGCACCTTGTGGTTGGCGATGGCGTTGGGGATGACGTCCTTGCCGAAATCGCGGGAGGAGTCGAAATTCTCGGCATCCTCGCGCAGTAGCTGGAAGAGGTAGTCGCGGTCGAAGACGTAGATCCCCATCGAGACGAGGGCTCGGTCCGGGTTTCCGGGCATGGGCGTGGGGTCCTTCGGCTTTTCGTTGAAGGCCAGCACCTGGCGCTCTTCGTTCACGCTCATCACCCCAAAGGCGGAGGCGCGCTTGCGCGGCACCTCCACGCAACCCACGGTCATGGCCGCCCCGGACTCGGCGTGGCGGGCGATCATGCCGCCGTAGTCCATTTTGTAGACGTGGTCGCCGGCCAGCACCAGCACGTAGCTGGGGTTGTGCGCCTTGATGATGTCGATGTTCTGGTAGACCGCATCCGCCGTGCCGGCATACCAGAGCGGCTTGTCCATGCGCTGCTGCGCCGGCACCAGCTCCACGAACTCGCCGAACTCGCCGCGCAGGAAGCCCCAACCGCGCTGGATGTGCTGGATGAGCGAGTGGGCCTTGTACTGGGTGAGCACCTCAATGCGGCGGATGCCGGAGTTGATGCAGTTGGACAGGGGGAAGTCGATGAGCCGGAACTTGCCGCCGAAGGGTACCGCCGGCTTGGTCCGCCAGTCGGTGAGGTTGGACAGCCGCCCCCCGCGCCCCCCGGCCATGATCAGCGCCAGCGTATCCCGGGTGAGGCGGCTGACGAAGCGGGGGTTGCATTCCAGGAACATGAGCGACCTCTTGCTGATAGGGGTTTCGCCCCGCCGGCCCAGGGCACCCGTAAGGATACCGGCCGCCGTCACCCCTGCCAACGCGCGCCCCCGTGTCACGTCGCCGTTGTGCTGGGGGCGGAGGGGGCGTGATTACGGTTCAGGGGACGCCGTGAACCCGTCCATGGGGGCTTTTAAGCGGCATCCCTGCCGCTTAAACCCCTGAACCGTAATCACGCCCCCTCCGCCCCCAGCACAACGACGGCCCCGGCACCGCGCCTTTCCCGGAAGCGCGTTCAGTTTCGCCAGAAGGCGAATGTGAACAGAATCAGCAGGGTGAAGACCTCCAGCCGCCCGAGCAGCATGGCGAAGCTGGCCATCCATTTGATCGGGTCGGGCTGGAGGGCGAAGGTGGTCGCCACCTCGCCAAGCCCCGGACCCAGTAGGTTGAGGGAGGCGATGGTGGCGCCGAAGGCGCTTTCCATATCCAGGCCCATGGCCATATTCAACCCGGTGAGCACCAGCGCCGCCAGGATATAGACCGTATAGAAGCCCCACACCGCCTGCACCACCTGCTCGGGCACCGCCCGGTCTCCCAGTTTCACCCGATAGACCCCATGCGGATGGATGGTGGCGTTCACCTCACGCGCGCCCTGCTTAAACAGCAGCATGATGCGAATCACCTTCATCCCCCCGGCGGTGGAGCCGGCACAACCGCCGATGAAGGACAGGCTGGCGAGCACCAGGGGGATATACAACGGCCATTCCGCGAACACCGCCGTGGAGAACCCGCTGGTGGTGAGCACTGAGGCCGTCTGGAACAGGGCATAGCGCACCGCGTCCCATACCGACTCGTAGGTGGACATGAAGACCAGCGCACTGGCGATCACCACCGTAGCCGCCAGAAACAGCCCCAGGAAGAAGCGCGCCTCAGGGGTGCGCAGATAGACCCGGGGATCGCGCGAGCGCCAGACCAGGAAGTGCAGCGCGAAGTTCATCCCGCCCAGCAGCATGAAAACCACCGCAATCAGTTCGATGGTCACGCTGTTGAAGTAGCCGATGCTGGCATCGTGGGTGGAATAGCCCGCCGTCGCCACCGTTGAGTACGCGTGCCCGATGGCATCGAAAGGCGTCATGCCCGCCAGCCAGTAGGCCAGCGCGCAGGCCACGGTGAGCGTCAGGTAGATGGCCCAGAGGGCGCGGGCGGTATGCATCAGCCGCGGGGTGAGCTTCTCGTCGGCGGTCACCCGCGAAACCTCGGCGCGGTAGAGCTGCATCCCCCCGATGCCGAGCATCGGCAGAATGGCCACGGCCAGCACCACCACACCCATCCCGCCCAGCCACTGGAGCTGTTGGCGGTAATAGAGGATGGAGCGCGGCAGGTCATCCAGACCGACGATGACCGTGGCCCCGGTGGTGGTGAACCCGGAGATGGACTCGAACACCGCATCGGTGGGCGTCATGCCCAGGCCGAACATGAAGGGCAGCGACCCCACCAGCCCCAGCACACTCCAGAAGAGGGCGACGACCAGGAAGCCATCACGGACCATCAGGTCCTTGCGGTCGGCGCGCACCGGCAACCAGAACAGCACCCCGAGCACGGCGACAATGAGCCAGCTCAACCCGAAGGTCCCCCACTGGCCATCGCCATAGAATAGCGACACCCCCAGTGGCGGGATAAAGTTGAAACTAAAGATGACCACCAGCAGGCTGGTGATTCGCAGGATGGTTCTCCAGTGCACGGGTCACTCCCTGGCCAACCCGGTGGCATTGCAGTGCGGCATTGTACCGGCTGCGCCAGGAAGTGCCAGTAACGCAGCCCCGGCCGGCGGGAACCCCGACCGCCTCCGGATGATCCAACGCAGCGGGATCCGGGCACGGCCCACGACTCGCCCCCCGTTACATTCCGACACAATCATGCAACAGTGACATTACCCGCCATTGCTCTAATGGTGGTGACACCCGAAGCCCCCGGGGGATCAAGACAAACCCATGAAATCCGCCCTGATAAAGGCCCTACGCTGGTGGCTGCCCGCGTTGCTTATCACCGCCCTCGGGCTCTACGCCCTGCACCTCACCGGCCCCGACGGCGCCGGCCCCGGTCTGACCGGCGAGCGTGCGGCGCAACCGGTGGCAGTCGAGACCGCCCCGCTGACCCGCGGCCCGCTGGAGGATGTGCGCCGTTTCACCGGCAGCCTGGAGGCGGCTAATCAGTTCGACCTGGCGGCGCGCACCGGCGGCCGGCTGCGCCAATTGCGAGTGGACATCGGCGATACGGTGGAGCACGGCGAACTCATCGCCCGTCTGGACAGCGAGGAGCAGGAACAGGCCGTGGCCGAGGCCCTGGCCGCCCGTGACGTGGCCCGGGCCCAGCTCGCCGAGACCCGCGCCGCGCTGGCCTCCGCGCGCAAGGAGCTGGACCGTACCCGCGCCCTGCGCGAGCGTCAGGTGGCCTCCCAGGCGGAGCTGGAGGCCGCCGAGGCGCGGGTGGCCGCCGAGCAGAGCCGCGAGCAACTGGCCCGGGCCCAGATTGCCCAGCGGGAGGCCGCCCTGGCCGCCGCCCGGGTACGCCTGTCCTGGACCGAGATCCGCGCCGACTGGGAGGGCGGCGGCGAGACCCGGGTGGTGGGCGAGCGCTATCGGGACGAGGGCGCCGCGCTGAACGCCGGCGACCCGGTGGTCTCGCTGATGGACACCCGCACCCTGCGCGCCGTGGGCTTCGTCACCGAACGGGACTACGCCCACCTGAACCCCGGCCAGGCCGCCCGTCTCCGGGTGGACACCCATCCCGGCGAGGACTTCCCCGCCACCGTCCACCGGCTGGCACCGCGCTTCAGTCCCGGCAGCCGCCAGGCCCGGCTGGAGCTGACCGTCCCCAACCCGGAGGGCCGGCTGCAGCCCGGACTCTTCGCCCGTCTCCACATCACCGTCGGCGAGACCCGGGACGCCCTCTGGGTGCCCCGCGACGCCTTGGTGCGACGTGGCGATGAGGTGGGTATCTTCCTGGTGGATGAGGATGTGGGCGACGACCAGCCGCCGCGGGCCCGTTACCACACCGTCACCACCGGGGTGCGGGACGGCGACCGGGTACAGATCCTCAGCCCGGCGTTGCAGGGCAATGTGGTCACCCTCGGCCAGCACCTGATCCGGGACGGCAGCCCGCTGCGGCCGGAACGGCTGACCGATGCGCTGGCCCGCCAGGACGAGGAGCAGGAAGGGTGAGGCTCGCCGCCTTCTGCGCCCAACGCCCCGTGTTCACGGTGATGGTCACCCTGATCGCCGTGGTCCTGGGCCTGACCTCTCTGACCCGGCTGCCGGTGGACCTGCTGCCGGACGTGGCCTATCCGACCCTCACCGTCTCCACCGGCTATGCCGACGCCTCCCCCCGGGAGGTGGAGCAGCAGATCACCCGCCGGGTGGAGGACGCCGTGGCCGCGGTGCCCGGGGTGGAGAGGATCAACTCCGTCTCCGGCGAGGGGCAGTCGGACGTCACCCTGAACTTCGCCTGGGGCACCCACCTGGAGCAGGCCGCCAACGACCTGCGCGACCGGCTCGACCGGGTGGTGCCCAGCCTGCCCGACGAGGCCGACCGCCCCCGGGTGCGCCAGGTGGACCTGGGCGATACCCCCATCATGATCATCGGGGTCTCCGGCCCCCTCGATCCCATTGAGCTGCGCCGCCTGGTGGATGACCAGATGGCCTACCGGCTGGAGCGCCTGCCCGGGGTCGGCGCCATCGACATCTGGGGCGGCCTCGAGCGCGAGATCGAGGTCGGCGTCGACCCGGGCCGGTTGCAATCCCTGGGCCTGACCCTGGACAGCGTGCGCGATGCCCTGGTGGAGGCCGACTTCGAGGTGGCCGCCGGGGGCCTGGAGGAGGGCCGCTACGACCGCGCCCTGCGCATCCCCGGCCGCTTCACCGACCTGGACGCCCTACAGGAAATCACCATCGCGCGGGCGGAGGGCGCCTTCGTCCGACTGGGCCAATTGGCGGAGATCCGCGACACCCACCAGCGCGAGACCCGGCGCATCCGGATCAACGGCGAGCCGGGCATCCGCCTGGCAGTGCGCAAGCAGTCCGAGGCCAACACCGTGGCCACGGCCCGGGAACTGCGCCGGGAGCTGGCCCGCATGGACCGGGACTTCCCCACCGTCCAGGTACAGCCGATCACCGATTCCGCCCGCTACATCGAGCGGGCCATGCGCAACCTGGGGCAATCCATCGTGCTGGGGGGTAGTCTGGCCATCCTGGTGCTGCTCTTCTTCCTGCGCGACGTGCGGGCCACCGCCGTGGCCGCCGTGGCCATCCCCATCTCCCTGGTCACCAGCTTCGCCCTGATCTATGGCGGCGGCTTCACCCTCAACCTCATGACCCTGGGCGGCCTGGCCCTGGGGGTGGGCCTGATGGTGGACAACGCCATCGTGGTGCTCGAGTCGGTGATGGCCCGGCGGGAACGGGGGGCGCCGCCGCTGGAGGCCGCCGTCCAGGGCACCGGCGAGGTGGCCCCGGCGGTCATCGCCAGCACCCTGACCACCCTGGCCATCTTCCTTCCTCTGGTCTTTCTGGAGGGGCTGGCCGGTGAGCTGTTCCAGCCCCTGGCCTGGGTGGTGGCCTTCAGCCTGTTCTGCTCACTGCTGGTGGCCCTGACCCTGGTGCCCATGCTCACCGCGCTGATGCCCCGGCGGGTGGGCCGGCACCTGGCCCGTACCCACGCCGGGGGAGCGCACCGGGAGACCGGCCTCGAGCGCCTGCTCACCGGCCTGGACCACGGCTATCGCCGGGTGCTGGCCGCCACCCTGCGTAACCGCTCCGCCGCCCTGGCCATCGGCGCAGCGGCCTTCGTGCTGGCCATCGCCCTGCTGCCCCGGCTGGGCACGGAACTGATGCCCGCCACCGACGAGGGCGATGTCCGGGTGACCATCACCTACGAACCGGGCACCGGGCTGGAATTCCTGGACGAGCGGGTGCGGGAGATCGAAGCCCGGGTGCTGGAATGGGTGCCAGAGACCGAGGCCTGGGTTTCCCGGGCGGGTAGCGGCGGCTACCACGCCGGCGGCGGTGCCCGGGGCAACCTGCAACTGGCCGTCGGCAGCGTCACCGAACGCGACCGTTCCAGCGAAGCCATCGCCCAGGCGCTGCGCCAGGCGCTGGCCGACATCCCCGGGGCCGACGTGCGCATCCGGGCCCGCGCCGGCATGCTGTTCCGCGGCGGCGGCTTCGGCGGCGAGGGCGAGCAACTGGCCATCGAGATCCGCGGCTTCGACCTGGACACCCTGGACCGGCTGGCCGAGGCCACCATCGCCCACCTGGAGGGGGTGGAAGGCATCACCGACCTGCGCCGTTCGCGGGACGACGGCATCCCCGAGAACCGGCTGATCATCGACCGCACCCGGGCCGCCGACCTGGACGTCTCCCCCAGCCAGGTGGCGCGCACCCTGGAGACCGCCGTGGCCGGCACCCGGGCCGGGCTCTTCCAGGACAATGGCGAGGAGGTGGACATCCGCGTACGCCTGGCCGATGCCCGCAGCCTGGACCTGGAGGACCTGCTCGATCTCACCGTCACCAACGGCAAGGGCGAGGCCATCGCCCTGCGCAGCCTGGTCAACCGGGAGGCCGGCACCAGCCCGCTGCGCATCGACCGCCGTGACCGCCAGCGCATCGCCCTGGTCTACGCCAACATCGCCGACCGCGATCTGGGCTCGGTGGTGGCGGACGTGCGCGAACGGCTGGCCCAGCAGCCCCTGCCCCGCGACTACAGTTACCACCTGGGGGGCGACTACGAGGAACAGGAAGAGGCCTTCAGCGCCCTCACCCTCACCCTGGTGCTGGCCGTGGTGCTGGTCTACATGGTCATGGCCTCGCTCTATGAGTCCCTGCGCGACCCGCTGGTGGTCATGTTCACCGTGCCCATGGCCGCCATCGGGGTCATCCTGGCCCTCTGGCTCAGCGGCACCACGTTGAACGCCCAGTCCTTCATCGGCACTATCCTGTTGGCGGGCATCGTGGTGAACAACGGCATTCTGATCGTGGACCGGGCCACCCGCTACCGGCGCGCCGGCCTGCCGCCCCGGGCCGCGGCCCTGCAGGCGGGCCGGCGCCGGTTGCGCCCGGTGCTGATGACCTCCGCCACCACCATGCTCGCCCTGCTGCCTTTGGCCCTGGGCTGGGGCGAGGGGGCCGAGGCCCAGGCGCCGATGGCCCGGGCGGTGCTCGGCGGCCTGACCAGCGCCACCCTGATCACCCTGCTGCTGATCCCGGTGGTCTACACCCTGTTCCACCCGGCAAGGAAACGCGCGACATGACCCAGGATCGCCACCCGGGCCACCCCGGCCCGCTCGTTGCACCGGCCCGCCCGGGCGCCCCCGTGAACCGGCCCCGGCGCCGGTGGGGGCCGTTGCGCACCGGCCTTCTGGCCGTCCTGGCGGCGCTGCTCGCCAGCGGCGTACAGGCCGAGCCCCTCACCCTGGAGGAGGCGGTCCTGCGCGCCCTGGAATCCAACCCCGCACTGCGCTCCGAGCGCCTGGAGCCGGAGATCGCCGCCACCTTCCAGGAGATCGAGCGGGCGGTCTTCGACCCGGAGCTCTTCGCCGAGCTGAGCGTGCGCCGCGACCGGGAGGACCGCCTGGATGACCGCCGCGGCGACCGCTTTGCCGTGGAGAGCGAGCGCGAAAACGTGCGCGCCGGCGTCCGCCAGCAGTTCGCCCCCGGCACCGAGGTGGAACTGGGCGTCACCCAGGACCGGCGGCTAAGCGAGAGCGACGCCCCAGATGCCCGGGACGGCACCGCCCTGCACCGCTCCCGGCTCAACCTCACCCTCAACCAGCCCCTGCTGCAGGGCCGCGGCCGCGACGTGAACCTCGTGCGCGTCCAGCAGGCCGAGCTCGACACCCTGCGCTCGGCGTACGAACTGCGTGGCTTTACCGAGGCCCTGATCGCCGACGTGGAGAGCACCTACTGGGACTTGGTGCAGGCGGAACGCGAGATCGGGTTGTTCGAAGCCTCGCTGGCGCTGGCCGGGGAACAGATCGAGCGCACACGGGAACGGATCCGGCTGGGGGACCTGTCGGAGACCGAACTGGCCCCGCTGGAGGCGGAGGCCGCGCTCCGCCGGCAGGAATTGATCGACGCCCGCAACCGGCGCGACCTGGCGCGACTGGAGCTACTGCAACTGACCGGGACCGACTACGCCCCGGGCGAGGCCCCGGAGCTGACCCCGGAGACCGCCCCCGCGCTGCCCGGGGACACCGAGCCGGAGCCGGTGGCCAACCACCTGCTGCTCGCCCTGGAGCACCGGGCCGAACTGCGCGAGGCCCGGCTGCTTCTGGAGCGCAATGAGCTGGAGCTGGTGCGCACCCGCAACGGCCTGCTGCCGCGGCTGGATCTTTTCGTCACCCTGGGCAAGAGCGGCTTTGCCGACTCCTTCGGTTCAGCGGTGCAGGAACTGGACGGCCGCAGCTATGACGCCGTGGCAGGCCTTCGGGTGGAACACCCCCTGGGCCGCCGGGCCGGTCAGGCCGAACACCGCCAGGCCGGGTTACAACGGGAACAGGCCCTGCTCGGCATCGACAACCTGACCCGCCTAGTGCAGATGGACGTGCAGGCCGCCTGGCTGGAGGTCGACCGCAGCCAGGCGCAGATCGCAGCCACCATGGCCACCGTTGCCGCCCAGGAGGAGCGCCTGCGGGCCGAGAGCGCCCGCTTTGAGGTGGGCCAGGCCACCGCTTTCGCCCTCTCGCAGGCGCAACGCGACCTGCTACAGGCCCAGGTGGACCGACAGGCCGCTGAAATCGGCTACCGCCAGGCCCTGGTCGAGCTTTACCGTCTGGACGGCTCCCTGCTGGAGCGGCGCGGCATTCAGGCCATGGGGCGCTGATCCGGTGGATCGCCGGGCCGTACACCGGCCCTCCGGGCAGCCAGGCACGCCGCCCATGCAGCGGAAACCACCCGGACGGTCGATGCCTTGACAAGCCAAAAGGCACCCTCCTAGGCTAATCGACTACGGATTCCCCATGCCAACGGACTGGCCATGCAAACGGACAACGGACTGTACCTCGCCCTCTCGCGCCCCGGCGTGGCGGAGGCCGACCTGCCCCGGGTCACCGGGTTCACCCTGGATGAGCACCTCTCCCGGCCCTTCACCCTGACCCTGGACCTGGTCCACCCCTCGCCCGATCTCGCCCCCGACGACTGGCTTGAGCAGGGCCTGGCACTGGCCATCCATCAGGCCGGCCGCGTCACCCGCCGGGTCCACGGCGTGGTCACCGAGTTCCAGCGCGGCCGCACCGGCGCCCGGCGCACCGCCTACCAACTGGTCGTCCGCCCCGCCCTCTGGCGCCTTGCCCTGCGCCGCAACGCCCGCATCTTCCAGCACGCCTGCCCGCTGGATGTCCTCCACACCCTGCTTTCGGAACATGGCATCACCGACGCCGCCTTCGCCGTCCGCCACCGCCCCGAGCCCCGCGAGTACCTGGTGCAGTACCGGGAGAGCGACCTGGCCTTTGTCCAGCGGCTTGCCGCCGAGTTGGGCATCGTCTACTTCCACGAGTTCGACGACACCCCCGAGGGCGGCCACCGCCCGGTGTTCACCGATACCCATCGGGGGTTGGGGCAGGCGGGCGAATGGGTCTACCGCCCCCGCGCCGGCGGCGTAGCCGAGGGCCGTCATGTGCACACCCTGCGCGAGGCCCACCGGGTGCGCGCGCAGCGCGCCACCCTGGAGGATCGCCATTTCCGCACCCCCCGGCGGCGGCTGATCCACGCGCAGGCGGTGGACGGGGCAGCCGGGCATGATGGCGCCGAGTCGGGGGCCACCCCCTACGAGCACTACGACCACCCCGGCCGGTTTAAGACCGAGACCAGCGGCCGGGCCTTCACCCGGGTCCGGCTCGGCCAGTTGCGCGCCGACGCCCACACCGCCGAGGCCGAGAGCGATATTGCCGAGCTGCGCCCCGGCGTGCGCTTCACCCTCGATGGCCACGACGCCGGCGAACGGCGCCGCGACTGGCAGGTGGTCGGCGCCCGCCACACCGCCCGCCAGCCCGCCGCGCTGGAAGAGGACGCCGTGCTGCTGGCCGCCGAGGGCAAGGGCGATGCAGCCGCAGGCGTGGCCCGGCTGAACAACCGGCTCACCCTTGTGCCCGCCGACACCGACTGGCGCCCGCCCCACGACCCGGACGCCGGCCCGCGGATGGAAGGCCCGCAGATCGCCCGGGTGGTGGGCCCCGAGGGGGAGGCGATCCACTGCGATGAGCACGGCCGGGTCAAGGTCCGTTTCCCCTGGGACCGCTACGCCGCCGACGACGAGCACGCCAGCGCCTGGCTGCGCGTCGCCCAGCCCTGGGCCGGGCCCGGCTACGGCGGGCTGTTCCTGCCCCGGGTGGGCCATGCGGTGATCGTCGACTTCCTGGCCGGCGACCCGGATCAGCCGGTGATCACCGGCCGGGTCTACGAGGGCCACAACACCCCGCCCTATCCGCTGCCCGAGCACAAGACCCGCAGCGTGCTGCGCAGTCGCAGCCACGGCGGCGAGGGCTACAACGAACTGCACTTCGAGGACGCCCGCGACGCCGAGCGCATCCACCTGCACGCCCAGCGCGATCTCGACCTGCACACCCGCAACGACCGCTCCGAGACCATCGGCCGGCACAGCCACCTGGGCGTCCACGGCGACCGGCTCGCGGAGATCCACGGCGACGAGCACCTCACCGTGCAGGGCGAGCGGCGCGAGCGCACTGCCGGTGATCAGCATCTCACCGTGGAGGGCACGCTGCATCAGCGCTTCGGCACCTCTCAACTCGTTGAAACGGGCCGCGAGGTCCATTACAGCGCGGGCAACAAGGTCGTTCTCGACGCCGGTGCCGAGATCACCCTCCAGGCGGGCGGCAGTTTCATCAAGCTCGACCCCTCCGGCATCACCCTCAGTGGCCCCGGCATCCGCATGAACTCCGGGGGCCGACCAGGCTCCGGGAGCGCCCAGCAGGCAGCGGTGCCGTTGTTGCCGGGCCACGCCGTCCCGGAGGTTCAATACGGCGAGGCCGGTGCTGGACCGGAGGCCTTGCTCGACGCACGAACGCTGGCACCCGACCAGCTGCGTCAGGCGGCCGGGCAAGATGCCGCCTTGGTGGTGCAATGCCACCGGGGCCCGAACGGCGACTGCCCGCTCGCCGATTGCCCGTGCCCGACGGGTCAGGACGACCCGGATCACGCCTGAATGAGCTCGCCGATATGGCTATCACCCGCACCCCGGAAAACGGTCTGATCCTGCTCGACGGTGCCACCACGGACGCTCCCAGGCTCGCCTACCAGCACGATGACGCCCCCGAACTCGAGCGACTCTTTGCTGGCACCCGGCACCAGGAGGCGATCACCGTGAGCCCTTGCCTGGTCAAACCCTCGCCCGGCAGCGCGCTCCTGGCCACCCCGGAAACCTGGCGGGATCACGGCATCCTGCTCGAATCCCCGGCCGATCCGGCCGTGGTGGCCGACCACCTGCGCAGCCTGATCAGCGTGCGACTGCCTTCCGGGCAGGGCGCCTACTGTCGCTTCTATTCGCCCGGGCAGCTCGTCCCATTGCTCTGCATGCTCGACTACGAAGAGCGCCGTGCCTTCAGTGGGCCGATCACCGCCTGGCACCTGCCCGGCACCGACATCACCATCCGCGCGCCATCCCAGGGCCAGGCACGCGGCCCGCGCGACGAAGGCTGGTTCCAGCTAAGCGAGGCCCACATGACTCACCTACGGGCCCAGGCCTGTTGGCTGTTCCGGGTGGCTGTGGCCCGGGCTTCGGGTCTGGCCGGCCAGCCGGGCGGCCAGCACCGCTGCGCGCGGCTGATCGAGCGCGCGCAGCGCTACCGCTTTCACGACGAGCCCGAGATAGCCCGTTTCGTCGCGCTCGTGGCGGCCCACGAAGCCCGGCTGGAAGAAAAGGACTGTCTCGCCGTACTCCTGGACGTCGGGCAACCGTCCGGGAAGCGAATCCGTACGCTCGAGCGACTGGTTCTGGGGGGCGCCCGATGAGTGCCATACACACCGTACGCGACGGCGACACCCTCTGGGGCATTGCCCGGCAGCATGGCGTGCCCCCGGCAACCCTGATGACCCTGAACCCCGACATCGAACACCCTGACTGCATTTACCCCGGGCAGCAGGTTCGGCTTCCGGAGAACCGCGAGCGCCTTTCGGACAGCCGGGCACCGGGCGACGTCTGCCACCCCGCACCGTGCGAGGTGGCGGTCGAGCAGATCACCCTGCTGCCCTTGCGCTACGCCCTGGTGGAACCCGAGGCGATCGCCGGCGCCCGGATCCGGGCGCCCTATCCGCCGCTTGGCACGCGGCCGATCGGCGTGCGCCTTGCGCGGGAGGGGTACCTCTACGTGATCGAGCAACCGCGCGCTCCCGGCGAGCAGCCACTCCGGCTGTACGAATTCCGGCTGCAGGCGATGACCCTGACCCGGCTGCTCGATGGGGTCGAGGGCGTGACCGAAGACCGGCGCGAAAAGGCGCAGGGCGCGCCCCATCTCACCTTCGGCTCCGCCGCTCGTCTCCAGGCCGCCTATGCCACGGCCCAGTGGAGCGCCGCCCGATGCAACCGCATGCTGGAGAACCCGGGCGAGCGCAACCGCCGCATGCAGTCCGTGGATCTGGCGCGGGCGGCTGCCGGCTTCGACGGAGACGACCCGACCAGCGTGGAGCCGCTGCTCGCCAGCGACCGGATCCGCCCGGCCGTGGCGGAGCTGCACGAGCCACCCGCGAGCGGCACGCCGGAGAGCCCCATGGAGGCGGAACGAAACCCCTACCCCTGGACGGCCCCGCCACCGCCGCCACCCGAGGCAAAGGCGGCCGAATCGGGCGGGGGAGGCGGTTCGGACACAGACGGGGCGGCCTTTCCCGCCGGGCCGCCCCCCGCACCCTTCGAACGCACCACGCTGGACGACCTGCTCGGGCACTGGGCGCCGGAGGGTGTCCCGGACGAGCGCCTGTACGGCCTGATACTGCGCGACGACCTGGGCCTGCTCCAGGAGCTCGCCGATTACCAGGACCACGTGGTCGGGTGGCTGGATAGCTGGGCGCGAGAGCACGAGACCCGGTACGTGGCCGGCGGGTTCATCGAATCCCTCTTCCTGCTCGACGAGGAGGGCTTTGTGGATGACCCCCGCTTCCGGGCGTTGCGCGAGGAGACCAGCGAAGCACAGCAGCGCGCCATCCTCGACTACCTCAACAGCCTGGAACACGAATCCGGCGGGTTCCTGGCATCGACCCGGCGGGCCTTCGGCAGCGGCGAGGGCTTGCTCGAAGCCATCAACCCGTTCGCCGAGCCCGCCCACCGCCGCGTGGCCCAGGCCCGCCAGCAGATGATGGACACCCTGGGCCCCGAGCTCCGGGAACGCCACCAGCACCTGATCGACGAGCAGCGCGACGCCCTCCGGGCGCGGCTGCAGGGTGCCGGGCTCGGCTCCAGGGGGCTGCTCGAGCTTGTCGAGCGGGACGCCATGGGCGACTTCCTCGACACCCACCGGGCGCACCTGCGGCGCTGGCACGCGCTGCTCGATCGCATCACCGAGGACCGGGTCCGCCTGGTCGAGACCAACCACTTCCACGAGGCGGCCTGGTACTTCGACCCCGCACTCGACGACCAGCTCCAGCAGGCCCTGTACACCGAGTATGCCTGCCTGCGGGACATCTGCCGCACCGACGAGGCCGCCGAGTCCATCGCCGACTGGCTCGACGCCCACCCCCAGTGGAACGAACCGCTGTTCCACACGCTCCACCCGGGCGACCAGCGCCGGGCCGCCCGGGAGCTGGAAGAACTCGCGCAGGTGACCTACGTAACCGCCGGCACCCTGCAGGCGCCCGAGACCGTCGAAAGCTTCCATCAACTGGCGCTCCGGCTTCAGGCCATCCGGGAGACCTACGCCCTGCCCGCCGCCCGGGAGCTCGGGCAGACGGCGATGGGGCTGGATGAGCTGCGCCGTGCCACCTTCCGGCCGGCCCGCGAACTGCGTTTCGCCCAGGCCCTGGACGAAACGCTGCAACGATTCCAGGCCGGCGGCAACCTCGACCTCGACGACATCTTGCGCCGCGTGCCCGGCGCCGCCTGGCTGGACATGGTGCGGGGGTTCGCCGAACACGGCGCCAGCGTCGAGCTGCCCACGGAACGCCACGTGCGGCGCTTCAACGCCGACGTGGACCAGGCCCTCGCCCTCCGCGAGGCGCTACGCGGCGCGAACCGCCGCCTGAAGGACGAAGGGGTACGCCGCCGCCGGGGCGTCATCGACGCCAGGGTCTACCGGGAAACCCGGCGGGATATGCAGCAATACCGCGAGCGCATTCGCGGTCAGTTGCTTTACGTGGAACGGCGCCTGGCCGGCGCCATCAACCCCCTGAAGGGGACGGACAACCGCGTGGGCCTGCAGTTGCGGGGGCTGGACGCCGACACCCACCGGGAGATCCGCCGCATGGCCGACGACGCCCGGGCCGGCCGCCCCCTGCAAACCCGCGCCGACGCCGGCCGCGTGCTCCGCAGCGACGGGCTTTCCGTGGTGATCGCGGTGCTGCAGTTGCGCAATCTGGGGAGTGCGTACGTCGAGTTTCGCGACAAAGAGCAAAGGGGCCTGCGCGACCTGTTGGCAGTACTTGGCGGTTTAGTCAATGCCGCGGCCCCCACCTTCGCCGCCGCCCAGGGCATCGGCATCAGCCTGCTCGCGGTGCAGCTACCCCGGGTGCGCAGCCAGATGGCCCGGGGCGCGGTGGCCGCCCGCCTCGGCTGGCTCACCGGGCACCTGGGCACCGGGGCGTACGGCCTGGGCTTTCTTGCTTCGCTCTCGGAGACCGGCCGCAGCCTCCACCGCTGGGGCGACGCCCTGCAACGGGGCGATGGCCAGGCCCTGGCCGCCGCCACCCTCACCCTGGCCGGGTCCGGCGGGCTGACCGCCACCCAGGGCTGGGGCTTCTGGCGGAATACCACGTTAGTGGTCTCCGCCTACCAGGAGGGCGGACTCAGCGCCGCCGCCTGGGCCACCCGCAGCGCCCGCTTCGTCGCCATCTTCGTGCGCGTCAACCTCCTCGGCCTGCTCTTCACCCCCGTCTATCTCGGCGGCCTCTGGTGGTACCGCCGCAACCAGCGCGACGCGCTGGCCACCTGGCTGGAGCAGAGCGCCTGGGGGGTGGCCGATGCGGGGCTGGATCTGGAGACCCACCGGCGCCGCTGGGTGAATGCCCTCGTCGAACCCCGGCTCACCCTGCGCCGGGTGGACGGGCAGGCGGAACTGGAACTGGTGATCCCGGACCTGGCCCCGGAGGATCTCGCCGCCGGTGCCGCGCGGCTGGCCGCCCTGCGCAAGGCCCCCGACCAGTGGTGGGCCCCCTGGAGCCAGTCGCTCGCCGAGCAGCTCGAAGCATCGCCCGACGCGCCCACGACCCTGCGCCTGCCGCTGTTTCCGGAAGAACTCAACGCCCAGACCGGCCTCTCCCTGCGCCTGACCTACCCCTCCGCGTTGGTCCCCGGCCTGGAGCGGGAGGTCCACTTCCACCTGGACACCCTCAACCCCGACCCGGTGCCCACCTTTTTCCAGGCCCTGTCCGGCGGACGAGAGGACGGCTCGGCCGAACGCCCCATCCAACCCTTGTCCGGGCGGGCGTGGACCACCGGCAGCCCACCGACCGTGCCCTTGCAACCCGGGAAGAAACCATGAGCAAGCCCGCCCCCACCAACGAAGCCCCCGACCTCTCCGGACACCCCCGGGCCGGGGACGTGCGCCGCTTCGCCACCGGCGAGGCGCTGGTCCTCGCGCCGCTGCCATTACCGCTCCCGGTGCGCCCCATGGACCCGAAGCAGTTCCTCGTCCACATCGACCAGACCTACCTGGATCTGGACTCCAGCCGCCACACCGCCCAAGCCCACCAGGTCATGATCGGCGTGCCCTTCTTCATCGGCGTGATCTTTATCGGGCTCGGTTTTCCGTTGCTTATTGGCACGACCGCGTTCGGGACCGACCACACCTTTTGGGCAAGCGCCCTGCATGCCGCCATTGTCTCCATCCCCTACGGCCTTTTCGGCGGCACCCTGTTGTTTCTCATTGCCCTCCACGGCTTTTTCCACCGCATGAAGCAGGCCCGGCGGCATCCGCCGGTGCGCTTCCATCGCCAGCGCCGGGAGGTCGCCTGCTTCGACCCCGACACCGGCCAGACCCTCGTCGCCCCGTTCGAGCGCGTCACCGCCTGGATGGCCACCAGCAGCGGCGCCACCCCCTACGGCGCCATGACCCACTACAACTTCGGCCTCACCGTCGAGGACGCGGAAACCGGACAGTCCTATACCGCCCTCTTCCCCGCCTCGCTCCCCGAGGAGGCCCTGGGCCTGTGGGAGGCCATCCGCCGCTACATGGATCACGGGCCGGGCACGCTCGAACGGCCCACGAAAACCTTCTCCGGCTTGCCCATCGACCCCAGGGAGCACCTCCCCTACGACGGCGTCCACACCCTCGAGATCGCCCGCAAGAAACTCCACGAAGACCTTCGTGATGGCTTCACCAGCCGGGTCTTCGTCTTCTTCTGGTACCTCTACCACCTGATCACCTTCTGGAAGCTGCCCTTCCGGCTGGCCACCTGGGAATACCACCGGAGCCGCGCGCCCATTCCCCCCGAGATCCAGGCCTGGTCCGAACCCATCCCGGAGCACGACTGGGCCACGCCCAGCCCCGAACTGGAGGCCGCCGCCCGGCGCATGGTGCAGGCCGGCGAGCAAGCCCCCGACATCAAACTCCCCGAGCTGCTCGCCGCCGGCATCGCCGACTGGCACCCGGACCACGACGGCGGCAACGGCAACGGCAACGGCAACAACGAGCGGACCCCACGGAAACCATGAGCAAGCCCGCCCCCACCAACGAAGCCCCCGACCTCTCCGGACATCCCCGGGCCGGGGACGTGCGCCGCTTCGCCACCGGCGAGGCGCTGGTCCTCGCGCCGCTGCCATTACCGCTCCCGGTGCGCCCCATGGACCCGAAGCAGTTCCTCGTCCACATCGACCAGACCTACCTGGATCTGGACTCCAGCCGCCACACCGCCCAAGCCCACCAGGTCATGATCGGCATGCCCTTCTTCATCGGCGTGATCTTTATCGGGCTCGGTGCACCGATGCTTATCGGCGCGGCCGGACTCGTGTATGGCGAACCATTCTGGGCAAATGCCCTCTATGCCGCCATAGTCTCCATCCCCTACGGCCTTTTCGGCGGCACCCTGTTGTTTCTGATCCTCCTCTACGGCTTCGTCGACCGCATGAAGCAGGCCCGGCGGCATCCCCCGGTGCGCTTCCATCGCCAGCGCCGGGAGGTCGCCTGCTTCGACCCCGAAACCGGCCAAACCCTCGTCGCCCCGTTCGAGCGCGTCACCGCCTGGATGGCCACCAGCAGCGGCGCCACCCCCTACGGCGCCATGACCCACTACAACTTCGGCCTCACCGTCGAGGACGCGGAAACCGGACAGTCCTATACCGCCCTCTTCCCCGCCTCGCTCCCCGAGGAGGCCCTGGGCCTGTGGGAGGCCATCCGCCGCTACATGGATCACGGGCCGGGCACGCTCGAACGGCCCACGAAAACCTTCTCCGGCTTGCCCATCGACCCCAGGGAGCACCTCCCCTACGACGGCGTCCACACCCTCGAGATCGCCCGCAAGAAACTCCACGAAGACCTTCGTGATGGCTTCACCAGCCGGGTCTTCGTCTTCTTCTGGTACCTCTACCACCTGATCACCTTCTGGAAGCTGCCCTTCCGGCTGGCCACCTGGGAATACCACCAGAGCCGCGCACCCATTCCCCCCGAGATCCAGGCCTGGTCCGAACCCATCCCGGAGCACGACTGGGCCACGCCCAGCCCCGAACTGGAGGCCGCCGCCCGGCGCATGGTGCAGGCCGGCGAGCAAGACCCCGACATCAAACTCCCCGAGCTGCTCGCCGCCGGCAGATCCTGCAAACTTCAAAAGGTGCGTATGCATCCATGATGCCCGCACCACAGTCCGAGGCTCACGAGGACGCCGAACACGACCGGCGCACGGGCCGCGCCCCGCGCTACTGGCGCGATTCGGCCGCACCCATATGGGCGCCCTTTTATCTTAACGCCAGCGGTGGTAGGATTTGCGCTGCACCGGGGCCGTAGCTCAGTTGGGAGAGCGCAGCAATCGCACTGCTGAGGTCAGGGGTTCGACTCCCCTCGGCTCCACCACCTACCTAGGAAAATCAGGCGCTTACAGACGGAAAAACGGGCATCACACCACCCGGCCATCCAACCTGAAAGCGCCTGATACTCCGCCTTCCCTGTTCATCCACTACGAATAGGAGCAAGGCCATGAACAATCCCACCGACTTCGTCCGCTGGTGCCAGCACTACGGATACAACCCGGATACCGAGCAAGCCCGCGCAGACTATCAGCGCTATCTCGACAACCTGGAGATGGTGGCCGCGTTGTTCTCAGGCCGCTTCGCATCCGACACATAGCGCGGATTGGTGCCGAAGTCTGCGGCGGCCTTGGCGCGGGATTCTTGCTCGTAGCGGGACGGCTTGGGCTGTTCCGTGGGCTCATCAGCTACCGCCGCACGTTCGCTGTTGGCCGTTGGTGCGGATTCAGGTTCCGGCAAGATTTCCGGAACCTGAACAACCGGGTTCCCTTCAGCATCCTTACCCGCAAACCTTCCGCTCTCCCGCTGCCTCTCCTTCGCCTCCGCCTCATACATGGCAAGCGCTTCGGTGGCGATGGCGGCCTTCTGGCTGGCGGACAGGTTTCGCCGGTGGATGTTCAGGCGGACCACCCAACACCTCCCGCCTCACCGCCACCACCGTGGCCTCGGGGTCATAGCCCGCCAGCTCCGCCAGGCGGCGCAGTATCACGGCATCGCCCTCCAGGTCCGCCAGCGCCTCGCCCTCGTCACCGTAGGCACTGGGAGCGCGTGCGTCCTGTACATACCGGGCCAGTGCGGCCACCCATAGACGTTCCTCGGCTGTCAGCATGGTTGCACCTCCATACAAAAAGATGCCCCCCGCAGCATCTCGCTCGGGGGGCGCGGGTCCGTTTCTTCGCAGCGGTGGAACCATACCGCCCGCCCTTGTTCTGAGACACGGCCAGGACGTTGCCGCGTCCACCCTCTCGGCCTGCGCCGCCCCGGTGGCTGGGGGGAACTCTCCCGATATTGCCGCCTCGGGAGCGGGCGGTGTTCATCAGCTCGGCTCAGCGCCGAACACCACGGCCTTCACGGCCTCGGGGTTGGTCAGCGCCCCACCGATCCGCTTGCGCACATACCAGCGGACCCATCCGGGCAGGGAGTAGGGATCACGCAGCACGCTTACTCCGATCCGGTCAACGATGGTGTAAGCCTGGCCGAAGTCACCGAACAGGATCGACTCGGAATCGGCAGCCGGGTCCGGCATATCCTCGGCAATCACCACCGGGAACCCAAGAAGCGTGTTGGGCCGACCTTCCGCCAGGCTCATCTGGAGCAGGGCACGGTCGTCACCATCCCGCAGCTTCCGAATTTTGTTCATCGTGGCGCGGCTCATCATGAACCGTGCATTGCCCAGGTAATCCGACTTGAGCGCGTCCACAACATCGTAGAGCACGTTATCGGGATTGTTGCTCGGGAAGTCACCCGATTCACCGGTATAGATCGCCCCGATGGTGTAATCGGCAGGATCAGCGCCCCACTCGAAATCACCATCCGGCACGGTGTCGTAATCCAGAATGCCGCGAGGCTTGCCGTTGCCGTCACCCTTGATAAAGGATTCGGCTTCCTGCCGACCGAAACGGGTTCCGATCTTGTCCTGCAACCACTGCTCCAGGTCGAGCCGGCTATCCTCCAGGAATTGCTGGGTTACGCTCGGATACGCATAATGTTCATGCACCGCAATCTTATGCCGAGACATGAAACTAGCGGCAGTCGGATCGCGGTCGCCCTTTTCAGCCACCCACGCTGAGTCCGGTTCACCACGGTCAACCAGAACCTCCAATTCGTTGGAATTGGTGGACAGGTTATTAGCCACCTGCCGGACCGGGCTGGATTCCCGAATGCGCTTGAAAATCTGATCCGCCCAATCGCTGCGCACGGTCACGCCTTGGCCGTCATCCTCGATGCTCAGGGCCTTGCGGTCGAAGTCGCCACCACGCAGCCACTCACGGACCGCCTTGGTCTCCGGCCCCATGCCTGCGCCGCTGTCCACGGTCATGCCCACCTTGCGGGCGGCCAGGGTCTCGGCACGCTTCACGCGCTCGCCCAGGTCGGACAGGGCTTGATCCTGGCGGGACTTAAACCCCTCGAAGTCTCGGGCCACGCCCTCGACCATTTCCTTCACTTGATGCGTCATAACTCGTTACCTCGGTTGAAGTGAAAACCCGCTTTCATCAATCAACCGAAACCGTCTGCATCTCGCAGAAAACTTCGGCGCGTACTCGCCAACCTCCCGCTGGCTTTCTGACCTTGCGCGATTCGATCCAGAACGCTGGAACCAGAATTGGAACCGGAACTGATCGAATCACCCATCCGCCGCACGCGGGGAACGGCTTTGGGTTTTGCTGCCTCAATTATACACCCGGCCACCGCGTTAACCACATCGTCGGTGCCATTTGGCGGGTGGTCTATTGAGTCTTTCCCGGCGCGGCTGGTGCGCCGCTCCAGGCTCGTCAATTCGTTTTGCAATCGGCCATTGTCCAGCAACTCCACGCGCCCAGAATTGAGCAACGGGAGCATGTCACGATACAGGTCAGACTTAGGCCGATCAGATAGCTTGTAGGCAATGCCCTGTTTTCGGAACAGCTCGCGCGGAAACTCACCGCCGTAACGGTCGCCCACCACCTTGCTGATCCGGTATTCCTTCAGCAGACCGGCGAACTCTTTAACCACCGCCTCCGGGCTGAACGGGGGCTTCTGAGCGCGGATAGCGTCGACCACGGCCACACCATCAGACTGGTGGGCGATCGCCAGCGTGAACGCATCCTTGGAGCCGCCAGACGGGTCCACAAACGCCGTGTACCGCTCGCCAGCCACCGGCGGTAGCTCGATCCGGGCCGGCACGGTACAGGCGTCTACGGCTTCGCGTGTTACAAAACCCTCAACATCCGCACGGAATTGCCCATGCCATTCGGCTTTGGCCGCCTCGGGGTCATCCTGCTCCGCCTCCGCGATAACGCGGGGATCAAGGGTGGGGTTGAAGTCCAGTGTTCCGCCCTGCACCACCAGCACATCACCGGGCTTGCCGTAGTGCTTGCGCCACTTGCTGTAGAGCAGCCCCCGGCGGGCGTAGGGGCTGGAAATGCCGACAAGCATGCCCCCGGTGGTCGCCAGAGAAGGCACCAGGGCGCGGTAAACCTCTACATCGGGGGTTGCGGTCGCCTCATCCTTGAAGAAGGCGCATTCGTCCAGAATGGCCGCCAGCAGAGTGCGCCCACGCACGGCCCGGTGACTGTTGGTGGCCACCTCAATAGATACGCCGTTGCGGAGCAAAACGCCCTCGGTGTTCTCCTTCTCCACCAGGCTGGACATGACCGGGCTATCAGCGAACAGGCCGCGAACGTACCCAAGCGCAACCTTGGCCTGTTGGCGATCCACCGCAAGCAACTGAACCACACCACGCTCGCCAGCGGTCAGGCGGGCCAGGGTGCCGTCCAGCTCCGCCCCGATGGTCGCCAGGTAGACCGCAATGCCGGCTGCGGTATGGGTCTTATCGCTGCGCCTGCCCGCAATGGCCCATAGCTCCCGCGCCTGCCGCTGAGGCGGCTCACGGTCGCCTGACAGCCGCTTAAACAGGGCAAGGCGGTCATCATCCATCGGCAGGGCGAACGCGCCTGACAGGACAGCACGCCAAGCCTCGCGGGTATCCTCGCCAAACGACTGGCCTAGCAACTGCGGGTCGGTGAAGGCTTCGACAATGTTGGTCATCGCATCGCCTCCCCGTCTCCCGACTCCACCACCGCCTTGGCTTTTCGGTAGGTCTCGCCAGACCATCCCACGGCGTCGGCTGCGATGTCGCGGGTCTTCCCTTGCGGAGATGACTTGTGCAACGTGTTGCCTAAGTCTGTCCGCTGACCCTGACGCCCCGCCAACGCCTCCTCAATCCGCTGGGCGATGTCTCGGGAGTTGCCCTTGGGGGCCTTCTGCCAATTCTGCAACGTGTTGCAGAATTGGGGATTGCCAACCCGGCCCGCCATAGCCTCCTCAATCCGCTGGGCAATGGCGACCTTCTCGGACGGGGTGAAGTCCTTGCGCACGTCGTTTTCGTCGCGCTCTATCTTGAGTGCGGCGGCGCTCATCGCCTCACCTCTTCCGCCAGACGGTGCGCATCCCGCAATACCCGCTGGTAACTGGCCGGGGTCAGGCGGCGGCGGGCGAACGTGGCGAGGGAGCGGGCTTGCAGCACCGCGAAGCTCAGACGGTGGCCGGTGAACTTGTCACACTTGCGCGGGTGGTGCGTGGCGTGGCGCTTGGCCTTCGGACACAGTTGGCCGTTGCCAGGGAAGTGCTTACAGGCGGCGCACATGACCATTAGCCCGCCTCCCCGGCCTTGGCCGCCAGGTATTGCGCCAGGTCTGGAACGTCACGTTGACGGCGCTCCAGACCAAGGCGGGAGTAGATACCCTGGAGACTGTTGGCGGCCTGCACCCACTTGCCCACGTCGAAGTCACCGCCCTTGGACAGCGCTTGCTCCTGTTGGGCCAGCCAGTACTCCAGCCACAGACCACGCTCCACCAAGGATCGCTGCATGTAGCTCAGACGATCCGCACCACCAAGGTCATTACAGACTTCATCGAAGCGGGCACGCAGCTCACGGGCAAGGCCATAACGACCGTCCAGCGATTCCAGCCAGCCCGGTCGGTATTGCTTCGGAATGTCGGTCTGTTTCGTGCCCATGCCCTGCCCATTTGGTGTGTGTTTTGGTGTGATATGGACAATGATACCGCTACAGGAACCGCATGGCAATGGGCTTTGTGGAGGGATTGTCAGTCGAACCGCATGATGACGAGGGTAGGCCGGGGTAATTGCCCCTGATTTTCGCGGGGTTATATTCGGGTCCGGTAGCTAGTGGGGGTTTGTGGGGTTTCTAGGGTTTGTTCCGCTCTATAGGTCTGAACTGTCACTGACAGTTTTGAACCCATCGTTGTGAGAAACCCCAGAAACCCCCGAAACCCCCACTAGCTCAGACTTGCACCACCCGCCATTGCCGGGTTTTGTACGCCTCCCCCGCGCCCTCAATGCGCAGGGCGCTGTCCGCTTGGTCGAGCGCGTCGTGAATCTCTTCCGCTACTTCCGCATCAATCATCGTCGTTACCTCGCTGATTGCGCCTGGTGATTGAAGGCCACCGGGCGGCGCTGGAGCCGGTGCCCAATAAGTTGAATTAGTTGTATGCGCGCACACGAGTAAGAAAAGTAAAAAAGGGGCTTGTATAAACTCTGTACTCGCGCACGCGCATACAAGTTTTTCAACTAATTCCCTGCCTCTCGGTGGCCGCCGTGTGGATCGCTTGGAACCGCTCGGCCCGCTCCTTTTTGATCCGCTGGCTGTGCTGCATAAACACCTCATGCACTCGCGGATTAACAGCGAACCGGCCATCACTGCGCCGCCCCCGCTTGCCTCTCTGCGCTTGGTCGGTAATATCCGCGAACCATCCGAACTCAATCAGCAGATCGGTAGCGGCTTCGGCATCGCCACTGTTAGCCCCTCGCCATCCGGTGGCATCCCTGGTCAAGTCGCCACGGGTTAGCACCATCCAACCCTTGGCCAGCACCGCCTCGGCAGCAGATACCGTCAAGCGGCGGGCTCCCTCGCTGGCCTCATCCAGTACCGTATAAACGGCCTCAGAATGGCGATAGAGCACGCGCATAATGGTTAGCGCCCGTTCCATCGTCTCCGCGCTTATAACGGTGTAGGGGCGCTCTTTGGCGGCCACGGCGTGGACAACGTGGAGCGTCAAGGCAACGCGGATCGCGAAGGCGGGAAACTTGCCCAAGTGCTCCGCAAAGCGTGCTCCCGGCGTGCGGGCCGCAAGCACCCGAATGGCTTGCATGTAGTCCTGTAGCAGCGCCACCGCCTCGCGGTCTAGCTGGTAGTGCTGCGGCCCTTCCTCGGCAAGATCGGCAACGGCTTGGAACACGTTGTGAGCACTGGCATCCGCCAGCATATCCGGCTCGGTCAGCAGGTCGCCATCGGCGGCGGGGCGCAGTTGGTAGAGCATGAAACGCTGCATCATGCCGTCACTGCTGCCATGCCCGCGTTTGAACTGCTGGGCCAACACTTCGGGTTGAATAGCGCCGATAACCCCAGCAGCCCAATGGGGAATAACCTTCACCTTCCCGGCTCGGTTAATAACGCGATCCTCCTTGCCGCTCCACGCTTCCAACCAAGCCGGTCTGTCTTTGCTGGCTGCGCCTCTCGCGCTCGTGAAGGCATCCATAGAGCCGAGCCACGCGGTCAGCTCATCAATGGCGAGGGTTACGCCTTCCGGGTTGCCCTCCAGGGCATCGCGCATCCCTTCAATGGTCCCATCGTCGGTATTGCGCTGCTTCCAGATCGGGCGGGGCGGTTCCTCGCCCTTCTTGGCGCTGTCCGCCGCTTTGTGCCATTCCATCAACTCGCGGGCACTCCGCTTGTTGATCTCGCTGTAAATGCTCATCGCAGGTTTCCCTGCTGCGCCCAGGATTGGCGTTTTACCTCCGCCGCTGGAATCCACAAGGGCAGCCCAATGGAGCGGCGGCTCTCGCCAGCTCGAATTAACGGCCACCCGCGTTCGGTGGTCCATCAGGCAGCCCGCGTGCGCCAGCATCACGAACAGGTAGCCACCAGGGTCAAACCCGGTTTGCGCACTGAGGCCAGCCGCGTGGCGCTGCCAGGCTTCCGGCATAACTTGGGCAGGGAAAGGCGGCACCGGGCGAGATGCAAACAGGTCCACCGGCTCCGGCCATCCGGCGGTCTCAGTGCTTCCCGTCTCGTCGTCGAACTCGTCCGGCTCGGCTTCAACATCACGGCGGGCAGGCGCGACGGCGTAACGCTGCACCCACTGCCTAGCGCCTTGAATGTCTCCGCCGCGCTCCTGAAGCGGCTTGTCGCTGATGCCGTGCTCAGGGTTCGCCAGGATGGCCACGGCCTCCCCTTCGGTGGCACCAGCACGTACAAGGTCTTTCGCGCACTGGAATATGCGATCCGACCGCGTGCCCTGCTCTACGCCATCGGTAATCCAGCCGCGCACATGGGGCGGCAGCTCGAACGCCTCCAGGCCACGGCCTCCGCCCGTTTCGGGTTCAGCCTCTCCGGCCTTGGTGTCGGAACTAGCCTTGTCGAAGTACTCCGCCCCCAACTCGGACAGGTCGCGTTCCTCGATAGCGTGCGGCGTGCCTTCGACGTGATAGCCGGTGATCGTGAGGAAACGGCCATCCTCGTAGAACTCCACGCCCTCCGCCCTATTGTTGCCGGTATGGCCGCCGAACGTACCACGGGCAATAAAGCGGTATCCCTCCAGGCCGGGGGAAACTTCGGTGTAAGTGTCGGCGGCTTCGATGATTCGGCGGGCCTGTTCCGTAGGCGCACCCGTACCTGAATTACAGCAACCGTCCAGGTCGCCACCGATCAGCCCGAAACCCGGCATCAGGATAATGCCGACGCCAGTAATATCTTTGGCCTGATTCGCGTAATAGATTGCCTTCTCTGCGGTGGTGCAGAACTCGGGCTTTGGGTTTTTCTTCCCGCCCCATGCCTTGGAACCCTGCAAGCCATCAGCGGCGCTTACCGGCACTTTGTCCGGCTTCGGCTTTCCAGGCTTTTGCACCAGCTTCCAAGCGCACCAGATCGGCATATCCACCAGATCAAGGGGCAACTCCCAGGCATCGGGAATATGCCGCTCATACGGCATGGCGTTGGAGGGAATGGTAGTGGTATAATCACCGGCAGAACAATCAGCTTTGCTCATCGCCCGCCCCGTGATCCCGCCGCCGCCAAGCTCTAGGGTCTCGGGGTTTCGTTTTTGTGCCTCCATCACGCACCCTCCCCCGCCTGCTCGGCTTCCCACTGCTCCAAGTCGGACAACTTCCAGCGGGTGCAGCCGGGGGACAACTTAACGGGCTTAGGGAATCGTCCAGCAGCCACCCAGCGCCAGGCGGTGGACTTGTGGACGTTGTAGCGCTCGGTGATCTGGCGTAGTGACAGGTAGGTGGTCTGTTGTGCTGTCGCGGTCATTGGTCAGAACCTCATGTTCGAGGCTCCGCCGTAGGGGGGCGGCAAGATACGGCCAGGTGTTGCGCACATGTTCAACTCTGGCTACACTGCCCATGAGGCTAACCGTTGGTAGCGGCGCCTCACTCCACCCCTACGGTGGAGCTATAAAGGTGAAATTGCTGTATCGGCCCGGTCACTGTTGGTAGCAGCGGCCGGGCTTTTTTATGCGCTACTCGTCGCGCACGGTTCCCATTAAACCGCACTGGAGGGGGGTCGCGCAAGTGCCGTTTATCACCATATATCAGGGGTGTAGCGCGACACCCCCACTAGATGTTGTGCCCGATAGGAGTAACGCTTGCCGTCTCCGGCATGCCGTCTCGGCAGTAACGCGCCCACTCCTGCATCAGCCGCTTGCGCTGTGGCAACAGCTCGTCACGCGCATAGGCGGCGCGGGTGGCGTCGCTGTTGACGTGAGCTAGGGCCAGCTCTGACACCTCGTCCTGATAGCTGGTGCAGGATCGCGCCCAATCCTTGAACGTGGAGCGGAACCCGTGGGCCGTGGCGTCTACCTCCATCCGCTTGAGGACAGCGCCCAACGTCATGTCGGACAACTGGCCACCACGCGGCGCGGTGAACACAAGGTTACTGCCCTCCATCCGTGGCACGCGCTCCAGCACCGCCACTGCATCATCGGACAGCGGTACGCGGTGGGGCTTACCGGCCTTGATCCTGTCGGCTGGCACCGTCCAGACGCGGGCGTCTAAGTCGATCTCGTCCCAGGTGGCACCGCGCACCTCACCGGAGCGGGCAGCGGTGAGGATGGCGAACTCCAAGGCGAGTGCGGCCATGCCTTGGCGCTGTCTCAACGCGGCCATGAACTCCGGCACTTCCTTCCACGGTAGAGCGCGGTGGTGCTTCACCTTCCTGATCTTGTTCGGAGCCGGCAGCGCAACCTCCAGGTTGCCAGCCCATCGGGCCGGGTTCTCGCCCTCCCGATAACCGGAGACAGTCGCCCAGGTGATAACCGACTCCACCCGCTGGCGTACCCGCGTGGCGGTCTCGGTCTTTTCCTTCCATATCGGTTCCAACACCTTGAGGACGTGGGCCAACTCAATGTCGGCCACCGGCAGATCACCCAGCACCGGGAAGGCATGACGCTCAAGACTGCTTATCCAGTCGCGCTTATGCTTGGCGTTGCGGAACTCGGCGGCCTTCGCCTGGTGGCATTGGGCGGCGGCCTGAGCGAACGTCAGGCGCTTGGCCTCAGCCGCCCGTTGCTCCGCTATACGCCCCCGACGCTCGGCAACGGGGTCATTGCCGCGCCACAGCTCGTCCAGCAGCTCACGCGCCCTTTCACGCGCCTGAGCGAGTGTCACTGTTGGGTATCCACCGAGACCATAGTCCCGTCGCTTCCCTCCGGCTCTGGTGCGCAGAACCCAGCATCGGGCACCGCTGGAGTAGACGCGCAGCAGCAGACCGGATACACCGCCGACAGCATGCACCCCCACCTTCGATAGTCGCTTAACTTGGATCGCTGACAACTCTTTGGCTTTCTTTGGCATCCGCTCACCTATCACACCAAAAACCTTGACATTGGATGCTACACGGTGCGACTATTTAAGACAAGGAAAAGCGGAGGCTAGGATTAAAATGGCGGTGGATCAGGGGCTTGCAATACGCTTTGCGACTTTACGCGACCGTGTTAGAGTAGACCTCGGCTCCACCAGACACCACCCGGCGGGCCACCGGCCCGCCCGCAGGGGCCGCCTCCACCGGGCGGCCTTTTTCGTTCCAGCCACCCGCCGGGGCCGACGGCCGCCGCTGGCCCCGAGGATCAGACGCCCGGCCCCACCATGGAAGTCGTCCTCGCCGTCGCCCTGCCCTTCTTCGCGCTGATCTTCACCGGCATGGCCGCCGGTCGCACGCGGCTGCTGGAGGGGACCAGCACCCGGCCGCTGAACACGTTCGTCTTCTATTTTGCCCTACCGGCGCTGTTGCTCAGCGGGACCGCGGAAATGGCGGCGGCGGACATCCTGCGCCCGGCGCTCTTCCTCTCCTGGCTGTTGCCCGCCTTGCTGCTGTTCTTCACCACCTGGCTGGGGCTGCGGTGGCTGTTCGGACGCAGCGCGGGAGAGGGGGCGATACAGGCGCTGGTCGCCACCTTCGGCAACGTCGGTTTCGTGGGCCTGCCCCTAGTGGTCACCGCCATGGGCACCCACGTGCTGCCGGCGGCGATGGTGGTGATCATTGTCGACAGCGCCATCATGATCGCCGTGGCCACGGCGATCATCGAGTGGGAAAGGGATGAGGGGAGCGGTTTCCGTCGCGCGCTGCGTACCGCAGGACTGGGGGTGGCACGCAATCCGCTGGTCATCGCCAGCGCGGTCGGCGTCACGCTGGCACTGCTGTCGCTCAGCCTGCCAGCCCCGCTCCTGCGTTACCTGGAATTGCTGGGTGCTGCGGCCGGGCCGACGGCCTTGTTCGCGCTGGGCATCACCCTCGCCCGGCAGCCGGTCCGCTCGGCGGGGCCGGAGGTCGCCATTCTGGTGGCCGCAAAGCTACTGATCCACGCACCGGTGGTCTGGCTGGCCACCTGGCTGCTGGGGCTGGACGGCCCGCTGCAGACCGCCCTGGTCATCCTGGCCACTCTGCCGGTGGCCGCCAACGTCCACGTGCTGGCACAACGGTACGGCCTCTACGCGGGCCCCACGTCGACGGCCATTCTGATCTCGACAGTACTCTCCATGGTCACCGTTTCGCTGGCTCTCTCACTGCTGCTGTGAGGCGACGCCTGCCGGCAGGCTTTCCCTGGCCTGCCGGCAGGCACTCACGGGCCATCAATCCCGCAGCTGCCCGCTGCGCTTGAGCTCTTCGTACCAGAGCGGATTGTGGTGCTTGATGAAGTCCACCTCCGCGTAGCCGCTCTTCATGGTCTCGAGCGACTCGCGCTCCTCCACCGTGGCGAAGTAAATGTGCGGCACCAGCCCGATGAGCACCAGGAAGACCGCCGCGGCGTGGATCACCAGGGCCCACCGGAAGAGGGCGCCATAGACCGGGTTGTCGGGGAAATGGAAGACCATCGGCCCGAAGTAGAGGTAAAGCCCGGTCACCGCGATGGCCAGGGAGGCGAAGACGATCATCGTCCCCAGCAGACGCTGGGCGCCATTGTAGCGCCCCTGCGGCGGTATCGGCGCGGCTTTCATCAGCCCGAACAGACGCGCCATGGTGATCACCATGGTGCGCAGGTCGTGCCAGAGCGCCCCCGGAGTGAGTACCAACACATTGCGCAGGAAGGGCAGCACCACGCTGCGCCAGCGCAACAGCATAAACAGCCCGATACCTACCATCCAGGCCACCCCCACCACCACATGGAAGAGGATGAGGTTCTGGTTGCCGCCGAACAGGTTCTGCAGGAACTGCGGCCACCAGGCCGGTGCCAGGCGCAGGCTGTCGCCGGTGATAATGCCCAGGCCGGAGGGCACGAGCAGCGCCCAGCAGAGGGCATTGAACCAGTGCAGCCGGATGGTCCATCGGTCCCGGACCCTGATTTTCTTCACTTCCGCCATCACCGTTCCTCCTGCTCGCTCGTCTCCGGGTGCTCGTCTCGACTCACCTGATTGCGGCGGTCGATGAGTTTCTTCACGCCGGCAGCGGCAAACGTGACGGCCATGGCCCCCAGACCGACCTTGGCCGCGGGGTTCACCACGTCACTGATTGCCTTCTCCTGGATGGTCTGCTGCACCGGGTGCGGCAGCACCGCCTGGGGCAGGGGCTTGCCCCCGGTGTAGTAGTAGTGCGCCGTGCTGCCGGGCACCTCGTCGGTGGTCAACTGCACCCACTCCTTTTCCGCCAGCAGTTTGCTGACCTCGGAGTCCGGGTCGTTGGCATCGCCAAAGTGCAGCGCCCCGCCCACGCAGGTCTCCACGCAGGCCGGTTGCAGGCCCTGGTCCACGCGGGGCTGGCAGAAGGTGCACTTGTTGATCTTGCCGGTCTCCGGGTCGAGCCAGCGGGCGTCGTAGGGGCACGCCGGCACACAGAGCTCACAACCGGAGCAGAGCGGATCGTCCACCAGCACGATGCCGTCGTCCCGCTTCCAGGCCGCCCCGGTAGGGCAGGCGCTGACACAGGGGGCGTCGTCACAGTGCTGGCAGCGCCCGGGGAAGAACTGCAGTTCCGGCATGCCATTCTGATCGCAGTCTTCCACCTCGGCGACCCAGTCGCGGGACTGCCCCAGCGGGGTCTCCCACTCGGCCCGACAGGCCACCACGCAGGCCTTGCAGTTGATGCAGCGGGTGACGTCCGCCAGCATTACGTAGCGTTTATTGCTCATGCCTCACCCCCTTCGAGCTTCTCCACCCGCACCAGGGCCCGGTCCAAGGCCGCGGAGCCGATGTAGGGGTCCTCGTCGTTGCTAATCAGGTTGGACGTTGCACCGCCACGGCCGTAGGCCTGCCGTCGCCGCGGGTCGAAGCCACCGAAGCCGTGCACCATGAACACCGTGTCCTTGCGAATGCGCCGGGTGACCTTGGCCGGCAGCGTCTCGCTGCGCCCCTTGCGGTCCGTCACCCGCAGCGTGTCCCCCTCCCGGATGCCCCGCGCGGCAGCCGCCTCGGGGTGAATCCACAGGCTGTTCTCCGCCATGAACTCGGTCAGCCATAGGTTGTTCTGGGTCCGGGTGTGGGTATGCACGCCGGTGCGGCCAAAGGCCAGGTGAAACTCCTCCGGCGCCCGTTCGACCTGCGGGCGGTAATCCAACGCATCCAGGTAACCCAGTTCCTTCAGACGGCTCGGCACCAGTTCCAGCTTCCCGCTCGGGGTAGGGAACTCGGAGCGCAGACCGTGCTCGCGCGGGAAGTTCTTCACCGGGTCTTCGGGGATCTTGGCCACCCCCGTGCGCTCCAGCTCTTCGCGGGACAGGCCCACCTTGCGCAGCCGTTCATCGACCAGGTCGGCCACCGAGTCGTGCGGGAAGTAGCGCCCCAGACCCAGCCGCTCGGCGATCTGCTTGCAGATGGTCCAGGCATCCCGGCTCTCGTGGAGCGGCTTCATCGCCGGCGCCCGCAGGGCCACGTACCCTTCACGCTGACCGCCGGTCTGCAGGTCGTCATAGCGCTCCAGGTAGCTGGCCTCGGGCAGCAGGATGTCGGCGTACATGTTCATTTCGTTGGGCATGACATCGCAGGCGACAAAGAAATCCAGGTTCTCCAGTGCCCGCCGGGTCAGGTCGTAGTCGGGCCCACTGAGAAACCCGTTGCCACCGGCGGCAATGAAGGCCTTGATGGGATAGGGCTTCTCCTCGGCCATCGTTCGCCAAAGGTGATTGGCCAGCCCGCGCGAGCCCCAGGCCAGGGGGTAACGGCCGGCCACGCCGGCACCGTCGGCACGCAGGGCCCGGCCCTCTTCGTCCAGACACTCCGGCGGCAGATTCGCCTTGGGGTACTCGAAGGGCGGCAGGTCCGGCTCCGGGATGTCGAAGGTCTGCGGGGTGTAGATGCCACCGTAGCGGTCCCAGACCCCGAACAGGGCGTTGAGCTGGGCGATGGCCACCCCCATACCCAACTGATTGTCGGTACGGGTAACCCGGCGGGCGGAATAGACCAGCACCCGGGGGGCCGCCTCAGCCATTTCCCGGGCGATGCGGCGGATGGTGGCAGCGGGGATCTCCGTCTCGCCCTCCGCCCATTCCGGCGTGTAACCCCGTACCCGCTGGCGCAGCTCCTCCAGCCCAATGGTGTACTCGTCGACGAAGGCCCGATCGTACAGCGCCTCTTCGATCACGACGTGGATCAGCGCCAACACCAGCGCATGGTCCGTCAACGGCCGGATGGGCAGCCACTCCTGTGACTTCGAGGCGGTCACGGTATAGCGCGGGTCCACATAGACCGACTTGGCGCCGTCCGCCATGGCGTCCATCCAACCGCGCACCTCGCCATTGTGCAGGGCCTCGGTGATGTTACGGCCCAGCATCAACGTGTAACGGCAGTTTTTCAGGTCCACGGTCTCATTGCCGGTCAGGTTCCGGCCGGCCACTAGGTCATTGGTGATCAGTCGCGGGCCGCAGCAAAGGCCAAAGGCCGGGCTGCAGGTATTGGGGGTACCAAAGGCCTCGCCCAGGCGCGTATAGGGCTTCATCCAGGTGCCGTGACCGATGACGGTCAACGCGTGCGCGCCGTAGCGCTCGCGCACCCGGCTCAGCCCCTCGGCCACCTCGTCCAGGGCCTCGTCCCAGCTGATCCGCTCCCACTTGCCCTCGCCGCGTTTGCCGACCCGGCGCATGGGATACTTGAGGCGGTCCGGGTCGTAGGCCCACATGGGCCCGGCATTGCCTTTGGCGCAGACGATGCCGTAATTGTGCGGATGCTCCGGGTTGCCGTCGATCTTGACGGCACGGCCATCCCGGGAGCGGACCTTGATGCCGCACCGCCAGAAGCACATGTCGCAGAAGCCGTAGGTTTCGGTGGTCGCCTTCAGTGACTCCACCTGATGCGGGACCTCGATGCGGCTCAGCGCGCGAGTGGGCACTCCGGCCACGCTCAGGCCCACCCCGGCGGCAGAGCCGCTCAGGAAGGCCCGGCGCCCGGGGTTGAACGCCTGTTTTCCACTCATGCCAGATACCTCGATCAGTTCAGAACAGTTTCGTGATAGGGGCGCTGTATGGCCCGGGCGGGAATGCGGTTCTCCACACCACAGGCCATCAGCGCGTCAAGGAGATCGACAGAGGCGGAATAGAACGGATGCAGTGAGGGGTCGGCCTGGCGCAGGGCGTCAACAAACTCGGGCACCCAGTGGCGCATATGACGGGTGATAAAGGATTGGGCCGCTTCACGGGACTCCGACGTATCCTGCTCCGCCAGCAGCGCCAGGAACTCCAGTTCGCTGACGATGTGGTCGGGGAGCAGCCCGCTGTCCGGCGTCACGGAGAAGCCGAAGGCCTGCATGCGACGGCCCACCTCTATGGTGACGTCACCCAGCAAACGGCCCTCCAGCCAGTAGGCTGCGTAGGGGTGGGCCACCACGGTCGGGTTGCCCAGAACGAACAGTCGGGTGTGCTCACAGGCCAGCGCCGGGGCCATATGCAGCTGCTGCTCCAGCCCGTCCACCGCTGCGCGGCAGGCCGGCGAAAGCGGCGTCTCCCGCAGGGCGATGATCAGTGAACGCGCGGCCTCGAAGCGGCGGGGCGAGGGCTCATCGAAGGCGATGGCCCCTAATAAATACAAGTAACTGCGCATCGTTCCATCCTCCAGTGCAGAGCAAAAAGACTCCACAAGCAGGAACGATACTAAGAAGGTAAAGAATTCCTCCGCATTGAAAATCGTCAATCCGGGCGGATGAAAATCATCAATCCGTGATCAGAGTCTCAAGCGCATGGCGGTCGCAGGTAAAGCCCTCGGCGCCTTCCTTCAACAGCCCCTCGCGCTTGAGCTCCGCCACTGCCCGGCTCGCCGACTCGGTGGTCACGCCCAGCATCGCCCCCATGTCCTTGCGATTGAACAGCGGTGCATGCCCCACCCCCCGGGCATCCGCCAGGCGCAGGATCAAACGGATGACGCGCTGTCGGGCGGAGCCGGTAGACAACTCCGTCAACCAGGCCTCGGCCTCGCTCAACGCCCCCTGCCAGCGACGCATCAGTTCCTGGTGCAGGCCTGGATTCTGGATATTGAGTTCGTTCAGCACCTCGACGGGAATACGGCAGGCCAGGCCCCGCTGCACCACGATGGCGTCGTGCTGGTAGGGTTGACGCAGCAACGCCTCCAGCCCGAGCACGTCGGTGCTGCGGGCGATGCGGACGATACGCTGATCGCCGTTGGGGAGATACTGCACCAGTTTCACCAGCCCCAGGCGCACGGTAAAGACGGCGTTGGCCGGCTCACCTCCCCGGTACAACCAGCGCCCGGGCACCAGCGGCACCTCCTCGATCGCGCCCTCGACCACAGCCAACTCCGCCTCCCGGAGGCCGGCGAACAGGGCGGAGTCACGGATGGTGCAGACGTAGCAGTCGCTGGTGGCACACCAGTGGGGTCTGTGGGGCATATAGGGGCTCATCATCGGGTGGCGGAAGCTTCCGTGCTATCATACCTGGCCAGCGCCCTGCCCCGGTAGCTCAGCAGGATAGAGCAGCCGCCTCCTAAGCGGCAGGTCGCAGGTTCGAATCCTGCCCGGGGCGCCACCCTCATTTCCATTCTGCCAACCACTGGGCAAAGTCATTGGCTGGCATTGGCCGGGCAATGTAATAGCCCTGCCCTAAGACCACGCCGGCCGCCCGCAGGTACGCCAGCTGGTCCTCGTTCTCGATACCCTCGGCCACGGTCTCGAGCGCGAATTCGCGTGCCAGATGGATGATCGCCCGTGTCACCGTGTCGCTGCCCGCCTCGCCCGGCACGCCATCGATGAATTGCTTGTCGATCTTGAGGGTATCGACCGGCAACTGGTGCAGGTAGCCGAGCGAGGAATAACCGGTGCCGAAGTCGTCGATGGCGATCCCGAACCCAACCTCCCGCAGCGCGCGCAGGCGCCCGATGGTATCGGCGCCCGTCTCGCAGAGCATGGTTTCGGTGAGCTCGAGTTCGATCGCCTGCGGCGGCAGGTCATGCTCCGCGCAGAGCGCCTGCAGCCGCGCCGCGAAATCCGAAGCGCTGACATCAGCGGGTGTGACGTTCACCGCCAGCACGAAATCGCGTGCTCCGTCCGCCCGCAAGCCCGCGACGGTGCGGCAGGCGGTGGCGAGGATCCAGGGCGTGATCCGGCGGATCAGGCCGCTGGATTCAGCAACCGGTATGAACTGGCCGGGCGGGACCAGCTCGCCGGATGGCAGGCGCCAACGGATAAGGGCCTCGGCGCCGGCAACCCGGTTGTCCGCAAGCCTGAGCTTGGGTTGCAGCCATAGTTCGAACTGCCCCTGCTCCAGGGCGTCATGGAGAGCCGCCTCAGTGCGCAGGTGATCCAGCACGGCCTCGCGCCAGCTTGGCGAAAAGAACGCCGGCTCGCCTTCGTTCGCCTGTGTCGCGGCGATGTTGGCGGCACTGATGACGGTCTCGGCGTCGCTGCCGTCGTCGGGGTAGCTGGCGACGCCGATACGGACCTGGGGGCGGATCGGCTCACCGGCAACCTCGATAGGATGACGCTCCACCTTGCTGAGACGGGTGCAGAGGGGCAATACCCGGTCCATCGGTGACGCGTCGTCGAACAGCATGGCACCCCAGTGCTCCGTGCCCAGCCGCGCCAGTCCCACATCGTCCCCGGCCAGGTGGCAGAAGCGCTCGGCACAGGCGGCCGCGGCGTGGTCGAGGCCGCGCTGGCCGAAGGTCTCAAGCACCCTGGTGAACGGCGTATGCACTGCAACGACGTGCACCGACTCACCCTTTGCCTTCGCCGCTTCAATCGCGGTCCGTACCTGCTCATGGAACAGGTTGCGATTGGGCAGGCGCGTGGCACGGTCGTAGTTGACGATGCGGACGAACTGGTCGCGCTGGGCCAGGGCCTGGTGGCGGGCCCTCAGCAGCATCTCCAAGCGTTCCAGCAACTCGGCGCGGTCGATGGGGCTGACCACGAACTCATCGACGATGGACCGCAGGCGGCCGGCCCGACTGCGGAGGTCAGCCCGCGGGAGCACCAGCATGACCGGCAGAAAGACCGGCTGCTGCGCATGTTTGGCCTCGTACAGGGCATCCTGCCAGCGCAGCAGCGCTGGTCCGTCAGCGATGGCAAGGTCGAAGCCCTCGGCCGGGAGGTGGCCGTCCTCGACCTGGACCACGCGGTAACGGGCCGAGAGCAGGTTTGCCAGCTGCTGGCGATTGCCCCGCCCTTCCATCAGCAGCAGGATGCGTCCGGCCTGGTCTGTGTCGGCAGAGCCCGCCGACGCCACCGGCCGCCAGGCGGCGAGGGCCGGGCCCCTCGGCCCCGAGCTGCCCGAGTCAGACTCCGCGGCCATGGGTATCCTCCCTCGTTGACCCCGGCCCCGGAGGCAGGCTTTGCAACAGTTTCAGCAAGGCGTCCTTGGCCACGGGCTTGCGCAGGATGCTGGCCGCGCCGTACTGCAGCGAGCGGTTGCCGGCGTCACGGTCCTGGCTGGCGAACAGCACCACGAAGGGGACGCGGCAGTCCTGCAGTTGCTGGCACAGCGGCCAGACAGCCTGGCCGAAACCGGTCGGATCCACCAACGCGACCCAGTGCCCATCCCTTTGCTTCAGGAGCGCCTGCAACGCGTCGGCCGTGGGCGCACGGGCCGCGGCCATGCCCGCTTCCTCGGCCGCCGCGGCGAGCACCCGCGCATTGCCCGGCTGGCGCACGATCAGGATGACCCCTCGTTTGCCCGCTGCCGTCATTTCGACTCGGTCTCCCGCCGGGTAGCCATGCCGGGCGCCACGCTCGCCGGCTCCCCGACGCGGAAGCCACCCGGGGCGATCTCGAACCGGCGCTGCTGGCGATCAAAATCGGACATGCGTTTCTTGAGGATGCCGACGAGTTTCTCGAGCCGATCACCACCATGCACGTAACGGAAAAAGATGACGTTGTCCGCCAGATGACTGATCTCGCGCGACGATATCTGCAACTCCTCGCCGAAAGAATGGTTCTCGTTGACCAGGAGCACCGTGACACCCCTGCGCGACAGGGACTTGGCGAGCGTGTGCAACGGCCGCTGGACGGCCTCGTCCTGATTGAGCGCCATATCGAAGCCGGTGACGCTGTCGATCACGACCACGTCGATTTCCTCGTCCTCGACACGCTGCAGCAGATCACCCATGAACTCGTCTGCGAGATAGCGCAAGGGCTCGATCTGCTCCACTACCAGGCCCCTCGATTGCAGCGGTCCGTCGACATCGACATCGAGCGCGCGCAGGCGCCGGAGATAGCCGTCCAACTCCTCCTCGAACTGGAACACGCTGGCGCGATGCCCGTCGTGAGCGGCCGCGGCCGCGATCATGGCCGCCACCGTCGATTTGCCGATCCCACTAGGGCCCGTAATCAGCGTGATGGTGCCGTTCTCGAGGCCACCATGGAGCATTTCGTCGAAGGCGGCATTGCCGCTGCGGAACTGCACCGTACCTGCCCCGTCCGTCAGACGTCGCGTCGGCGGCACGGTGCGAGGGAACACATGAATGCCGCTCTTATCGACGCGGTACTCGTGTCGGCCGCGCTGGGCCGCGGAGCCGCGCAGTTTCGAGACCTCAATCGTGCGGCTGGATGGGCCCGCCTCCAGATTGATAACGCCATCGGCGAGAAACTGGAGATCGTCATCCGGGTTCTCCATGGACGACTCCGAGGTGAACACCACGGTGGCCCCACGCTCGACGAGAAACCGCAGCAGCGACACGACCTGTTGGCGGAACTGGTAACGGTCGGCGGACACGAGTCGCAGGTGTGTCAGCGAGTCGATGAACACGCGGTGCGGCTGGATCCGTTCGACCGCTTCCACTACGGTGTCGATCATCGGTGCCTGCTCGACATCGGACGCCGCGAAGACGTCGTAGGTCTCGGAGCCGGCGAAGAACTCCTCGGTTGGTGCCAGGCTCAGGAACTCGATGCCGCGGGTGTCGAGACCGACGGTGGCCGCGTTGGCACGGAGCTCCGCCTCCAGCTCCTGGAAGCCGATGAAGAGCGTGCGCTCCCCCTCGCCGGCGGCGGTGAGAAAACTGAGGCCGAGCGTGGTCTTGCCCAGCCCCGGCCCACCGCGAAGCAGGTAACCGCGACGGGCGATCAGGCCGCCGTCGAGGATCTGGTCAAGGCCGGCCACGCCGGAGGAGACACGCTCCGGCAGCCCGGCCGCCACGGAGGCATCGCCGCGTGAAGCGGAGGACATATTGGCTCTCCTTCAGAGCCGGAACAGGTGTTGTTCCCGGGACTCTGGATTGACAAGTTTACCCTGACACTACCAGGGAATCGTACGCCAATCCGCCCTTGATCCCAATCGACAACGGCAATCACCCACAGCCCCTCCAGAAGGATTCGGCCAGGCGGGCCCCGCATTCATCGCGCCTGTTCGCCGACCCCGTCCGTTTCCGGTGCGCTACCAAACACCCGGTCCGTCAGTTTGACGTACCAGGCCGCCGACTGCACCTGGATGATGAAGGCCAGCGCAACCACCAGCGCCGCATCGGCACCTGCCTCGCCAAAGGCGTTCATGGCCAATGCCAGGGCAATGGAGAGATTGCGCATCACCGTGCCGTAGACCAGCGCAATCCCCTCGCCCCGCCCCAACACGGCGCGGGCAATGCCGGTGCTGAGGGTGTAGTTGATCAGGTAAAGCAGGACCACCGGCACGGCGATAATCAGCAGGTCGCCGGGAGAGGCGATCAGGTCCCCGGCCTTCAGGGCCATGGCCACGAAGACGATACCCAGCACCCCCAGGGAGGAGAGCGGCGGGAAACGCGGGGCCCACCGCCTCTGGTAGCCCTCCTGGCCGTAGCGACGGCGCAGGTAGTGCTGGGTGATCTGCCCGGCCACCAGTGGCAGCAGCACGATAATGGCGATCTGGCGGAAGACCGTCAGCAGGTCCACCGGCACCTCGGCGCCCATCAGCCATTGCACGTAAAAGGGCGTCGCCACCGAGCCCACAAGCAGGCCAATCACCGTCATCTTGATGGCGGCGGGCACGTTGCCTTTGGCAAAGCCGGTCCAGGCAATGGTCATGCCGCTGGTCGGCAGCAGCGCCGCCAGCAGCAGCCCCAGGGCGAAATAGGGGTGATCGGCCAGGAACAGCAGCCCGATGGCAAAGGCGATGAAGGGAATGACGCCAAAATTCACCAGCAGCGCCAGGCCCTGGGCGCGACCGTCCACCCCTTCCAGGACCGAACGCACCTTCAGATTGACCATCATCGGGTAAACCATCAGGAAGGTGAGAGGCAGAATAAGCGCCTGCAGCCAGTCGCTCGGCGCCACGGCCCCGAAAACGAACCCCATCGCCATCATCGCGGGGATGGCGATAGTCAGCTTACCGGTAAGCTTGGACAGGATCTGAAAGGCGTTCATGGGTTCTCCCGTTGCGTCTCATTACTCGGCTTTTCCGTCGGATACCGGCCGCCCCACCGCGGCCATGAACGCCCCGAGTGGCAGCCGATCCGGCAGCATGCGCTCCGTGCCGGCGCGCAGTGCCCGCGGGCCGCGGGCACAGAAGAGGCCCCAACGGAGGTCCGTCAGCCGCCAGCCCGGCAGTGCCTGGAACCAGCGGCGCAGGTCTACCCCGCGATCCCAGCGCGCGCCGCGATAGCCCCCCCGCCCGGCCTTCTGCCAGTGCAACAGACTCGGCCGGTGGAGCAGCCCCAGGGCCACCCCCTCACGCGCCACCCGCGCCATCTCGGCCAACGCCACCTCCGGGGACTCGACAAAGCACAGGCTGGTGATCGCGATGCAGTTGGCGAAGGCCCCGTCCGGGAATGGCAGGGTTCGGGCATCACCCCGGACATACGCCACGGAATCATCCAGCGAGCGGGCGTAGCGCAGGGCATCGCCGTCCGGGTCCAGCCCGACCAGATCGAGGCCGGCCTGGGCAAAGCGCCGGGTAAAGTGGCCAGTGCCGCAACCGACATCCAGAACCCGGCTCCCCAGGGCCGGCCTCAGCAGCCGAAAGAGCAGATCGAACTCCCGCTTCGCCACCCAGCGGCCACGCGGACTGTGGTACCAGGCCTCGTAACCCGCAGGATGATCCCGGCTCTGACGCCCTGACATCGACACCCCCACTGGCAGACATCGGACCCAACCCGATGCGGGCACGGCCTCCAGTGTTTGACCTTAACCGGGGAATCCTCTACCGTCAATCAGAACGTATATTGTTATATTGAACACATCCACAGCAAGGATTCACCCCGAAACCCAGCCTGACAATCGGAGCCAGCACATGCACTACCTCATCCTGATCAACGATCCCCCTTATGGCACTGAGCGCGTCTTCAACGGCCTGCGTCTGGCCCACGCGCTGCTCAAAAAGGCCGACGACAACCGGGTCGACGTCTTCCTGATGGCCGATGCCGTGGTGGGTGCCAACGCCGGCCAGAAGACACCGGACGGCTTCTACAATGTCGAGCGTATGCTGCGTCGGGTGCTTGCCGGCGATCGCGGCCGTGTCCTGCTGTGCGGCACCTGCATGGATGCCCGCGGCATGTCCGACGACGACACCATGGACGGGCCACGCCGCAGCACCATGGACGAATTGGCGCAGATCACCGCTGACGCGGACAAGGTCATTGTTTTCTGATTCAGAGTCACCATGAGCGCACCAACCCCGATCTACCTGGACTACAACGCCAGCACGCCCATCGCCCCCGAGGTAGCCAAGGCCATGGCCCCCTACCTGCAGGAGGCCTATGGCAACCCCTCCGCCGGTCACTGGGCCGGCGGTCCGGCCCGTGAGGCGGTGGAGCAGGCGCGCCGGCAGGTGGCCCGGCTGATCGGGGCGGCGCCGGACGAGATCGTCTTCACCAGCGGCGGCAGCGAGGCGAACAACCACGCCATCAAGGGCACCTGGTACGCCACAGAGGGGCCATTTCACATCATCACCACGGCAGTGGAACACCCGGCCACCCTGGTCCCCTGCCGTTTCCTTGAATCCCTCGGTGCTAGCCTGACCGTACTCCCCGTGGACCGATATGGGCAGGTGAACCCGGACGCGGTCCAGGCGGCCATCACCCCCGAGACCCGCCTGATCAGCGTCATGCACGCCAACAACGAGGTGGGCACCCTGCAGCCGGTGGAGGCCATCGGCCGCATCGCCCGCGACCACGGTGTCCGCTTCCACGTGGACGCGGCGCAATCGGCCGGCAAGGTGCCCATCAACGTCCAGGCCATGGGCGTGGATCTGCTCTCGCTCGCCGGCCACAAGTTCTACGGCCCCAAGGGCATCGGCGCGCTCTACGTCCGTCGCGGCATCGACCTGACGCCGCTGATCCACGGCGCCGGTCACGAGGGGGGGCGCCGCGCCGGTACCGAGAGCGCGCTGCTCGCCACGGGGCTGGGCACCGCCGCCGAGAAGGCGCGTGACCTCAGCCCCATGGCTCGGGTTCAGGCGCTGCGCGACCGGCTCTGGACGGGCCTGAAGGGCCATTTCGGTGATACCCTTTGCCTGAACGGTCACCCTCAGGCCCGTCTGCCCAACACCCTGAACGTCGCCTTCGCCGACTGTGTAGGCGCGGCCATCCTGGACCGGCTCGACGGTGTCGCCGCCTCCACGGGCTCCGCCTGCCACGCCGGCTCTGTCACGCTCTCACCGGTGCTGGCCGCCATGGGGGTCCCGGAGCGGGTGGGCATGGGCGCACTCCGGTTCAGCCTGGGCCGCTGGACCACGGAACAGGAGATCGACGAGGTTATCGCAAGGCTCGCCCGGGCGGTCCCCCAGGCCCGGGCCGCCACCACACAGGAACCATCATGAGCCACACCCCCGAGACCACCCGCAAGCGCGATCTCCTCGCCCAGATTGCCACCGTCGGCAAGGCCCTGGGCCACGCCTACCGGCTGGAACTGCTGGAATACGTCGCCCAGGGCGAGCGCACGGTGGAGGCCCTCACCCAACTCACCGGGCTGCATCTGGCCACTGTCTCGCAGCATCTGCAGCACCTTCGCCGCGCCGGCCTGGTCCGCACCCGCCGTGAGGGCAAATACATCCACTACCGGGTGGCCGGCGACGATGTGGTCAACCTGGTCAACAGCCTGCGCTGCGTCGCCGAAAACAACCTCTCCGAGGTACAGCGGCTGGTCCAGGACTACTTCGACGATACCGAGGCGCTGGAGGCCCTCCCCACCGCCGACCTGCTGGAACGGCTGCGGGAGGGGTCGGTGACCCTGCTCGACGTGCGGCCGGAAGAGGAGTACCGCGTCGGCCACCTCCCCGGCGCCATCAATATCCCGGCCTCGGAGCTGGCGCAGCGCCTGCGCGACCTGCCACCGGGCCGGGAGGTGGTGGCCTACTGCCGCGGCCCCTACTGCGCGCTCTCCCACGACGCGGTCCGTCTGTTGCGCGAGCGGGGTGTCAAGGCCCTGCGCCTGGAGGCCGGTTACCCGGAGTGGAAGGCGGCCGGCCTGCCGGTGGAAGACCGCTGACACCCGGCGGTCACATCAGGATCGCCAGCAGCACCGGCAGGTAGAGCAACGACAACAACGTGGAGACGAACACCAGGCTGGCCACGTACTCCGGCTCCCGGCCCGCGCGCACCGCAAACAGGTAGTTGAATACCGCCACCGGCATACTCATCTGCAGCACCAGGATGGCGTGGGCCAGGGGCGAGAGCCCCACCAGAAGGCCGGCCCCCCAGGCCAGCAGGGCGGCCACCGGGATTCTCAACAGGCTGAAGCCCACCCCCGACATCAGGCCGGTCACCCGAATGCTGGCCAGAGAGACCCCCAGGGTGATCAGCATGAGCGGCACGGTGAACCCGGAGATCAGGTCCACCGTGTTGTCCAGCCAACGGGGCAACTCACTGTCGGTGATCAGCAACCCAACCACGATGAGTATGGCGTAGACCGTGGGGGTCCGGAGCAGTGCCCGCAACGGATTCCCGCGGCTGGCCATCATCGTCCCCAGGGTGAACTGGAACAGGGTGACGGTGATCATCACCGTGATCCCGAAGGCGAAGCCGGTACCGCCGAAGGCGTAGAGGACCACCGGCAGGCCCATGTTGCCGGTATTGGGGTACATCATCGGCGCCAGCAACACCCGCCAGTCGCGACCCAGCAAACGGGCCATCAGGAAGGTGACCGCGCCCATCGCCAGCACCACGAGGGCCGTTGCCAGCATCGTCCGGCCGAAGGCACTGATGTCGATGTCCGCCCCGGAGACCGCGGCCAGGACCAGTGCGGGCGTGCCGATATTGAAGACCAGCCGGGTGACGAAATCCACCGGATAGGGGTGGCCCAGTCGCACCCAGGCAAACCCCAGACCGGCCCCGGCCAGCACGGGGGCCATGACAGCAAATAACTCTGCAAACATTGCGGCCCCCGAACAGGCGGAGAGAGAAAAGCCGAGTATTTTCTGCGGGAAAAACGCCGGACGCAACCCGGCGCTGGAGGGTCAGCACCGCTGCATCAAAGCTGGCGGCCGGTTACAATCAGGCGCCCCGATCGCTCACCGACCCTGACCCATGGAACCAAAACCGACACCCAAGCCCCTGCTGTACCACATCATCGGCGCCCTGGTGCTCATCATCACCGGGGTGATCTGGCTGTTCCTGCAGTGGCGCGCCGACGGTCCGGCCAGCGAGTGGGAGGCGGCCCTACCCCACGCCCTCGTACTGGGCGGGTTCGCGTGGTACGCCGTCACCCGCCTGCGGATCTGGCGCCGGCAGCGTGACTGACCGTCGCACCGAGTCCCCTCCGTCGGACGGACGGCGCCGGCTCAGGGCACCTCAGCGGCCCAGCTTCGCGGGTAGAGGCTGGCCAGGTGCCGGCTGCCATCCTCCGCCGCCGGGCTGACCACGCCCAGGCCCAGCCCATAGCCCCGGCGCCGGACCACCACCGAACCGCTCTCCCCCAGCCCGATGCCCTGCCCCGGTTGCAGCGTCACCACCTGGCGGCGGGTATAGGCCTGCGCCTGGCTTTCGTCCAGTTCCACCACGTTGCGCCGGGCGTAAGCGCCCAGCGCCATCACCCCGGCGGTGGTGAGTTTGGGCGGCTTCATCTGCACCCCGACGGTCGGCAGACCGAAGAACACCCGCTCCGGCCGGGCCGGCGGCTCGTGGTCCGCGGCAATGAGCTGGGCGTATTTGCGGCCACGGTGGACCAGCCGCAACCCGGCCAGGGCCGACCCGGGAATGGCGTAGCGCTGGACAATACCCTCCAGCCAGTGACCGTCCGTCGGCCGTTCTGCCGCCCGCGCCCCCTCGCGGCACTCGCCGCCCACCCGCTCCAGCAGGGCGATGAAAAACCCCCCGGTGTTGTTGTGGTGGGGCCAGAGCCGGACCGCCTGGGCCAGCTCCGGCAGGAAGGTCCGGCCCCGCCACCCGGTGAGCCCCGGTGCCAAGTACAGCCCGGGCAGGCTCACCGGCAGCAAGCGCAGTTCGTCCGGGTAGCGGCGCAGCAGGGCATCCACCACCTGTTCGTTCTCCTCCGGGGCAAAGGTGCAGGTGGAGTAGACGATACGCCCGCCCGGGCGGCAGAGCCGCACCGCCTTGTCGAGAATGGCCGTCTGCCGCGCGACAAGCCGCTCACGGGTCTCGCACAGGGCCTGGGCGGAGGGCTGGCTGGACTTGCGCACCGTGCCCTCGCAGCTACAGGGCACGTCGGCGATGACCCGGTCGAAACCGCCCGCGTGGGGGGAATAGTCCTGTGCCGGCCGACAGGTGACCGAGACGTTCATCAGCCCCAGCCGCTTGATCAGATGACGGATGGCGGCCAGCCGCCCCTTGGCCACATCGTTAGCCACCACGGTGCCACGGTTTCCCAGCGCCAGTGCCGCCTGGGCGGTCTTGTTGCCGGGGGCGGCGCACAGGTCGAGCACCCGGTGACCGGGCTGCGGATCCAGCAGCGTCACCGGCACCATGCTGGCCTCCTCCTGCGCATGGTAAAGCCCGGCGGCCTGCCCCCAATGCGCCCCCGGACGCAGCCCGGCGGGCAGACGCAGGGCCGAGGGCTGCCAGGCCACCGGCCGGGCATCGATACCCGCCTCAGCCAGCAGCGAGCGCAGGGCCTCGCGGGTGATCCGCGCCGGGTGGGCCCAGATGGTCGCCGGCAGCGGACTGGCCACCGCCGTCTCGAAGGCCGGCCAGTCGTCCACCACATCGCGGTAGCGGAACAGCGGGTTGTCGGGACGGACAGCACCCATAGCCGGGGGCTCAGGCCTCGCTGCGCCGGACCACGCGCCGCTTCACCCAGCGCACGCCGAGCCAGACCATGGCCACCACCAGCGGCACCGCCGCGCCCCGGAGCAGATCGACGGAGACATCCAGCCCCGCAGCGCGGCCGGCACCGAGCAGGTAGCCGACCAGGGAGACGCCGTAGTAGCTGATGGCCACCACCGACAGACCCTCCACCGTCTCCTGTAGCCGCATTTGCAGCCGGGCGCGGCGGTTCATGGAGTCCAGCAAGTCGCGGTTCTGTGCCTCCAGGGCCACGTCCACCCGGGTGCGCAGCAGATCCCCGGTGCGGGCCACCCGGCGGGCCAGCGACTCCTGGCGCCGGGCCACCGACTCACAGGTGCGCATGGCCGGCTCCAGGCGCCGTTCCAGAAAGCCCTTTATTGTCTGCATGCCCGGGATCCGCTGCTCGCGCAGTTCCGCCATACGCCGCTCCACCAGCGCGTAATAGGCCCGGGCGGCGTTGAACCGGTAATGGGTGGCATTGCCGATGCGCTCCACCTTCGCGGCCAGCGACGAGAGATCGGCCAGCAACCCCTGCTCATCCTCCAGGGCCCGAATATCGGTCAGCCGCTGGGTCATCGACGCCAGCCGCTCCTCCAGGGCCGTGAGCTCCGGGCTCACCTGCCCGGCGACCGGGAAGGCCAGCAGGGCCATCATGCGGTAAGTCTCGATATCCAGCAGGCGCTGCACCACACGGCCGGCCTGGCGCTCGCGCAACCGGATGTCGCGCACCAACATGCGCGAATAGCCGTCGTCGTGGATGCGGAAGTCGGTCCAGGCGCGGGCCGCCCCGTCAGAGACCACGCTGCCCACCACCGTGTTGCGATTGAACAGCGCCACGGTGTCGGCGACGCTGCGCGCCGGCATATCGGCGGACTCCAGGCCCAGATGGATCGCCACCAGCCGCTTGCCGGGCAACCGTTCAAGCCAGTCCAACGGCACCTGATCAATGGCCGGGTTCTCGAAGGGGTGGTCGAAGGCCCCGTGAACGAAAAAGGTGTAGGTGGAGAACTCCGTGCGCCGCTCCCACTTGAGCCGGAAGGGGCCGAAGTCCTCGCTCAGGTGGTTGGCACCGGACGCCGGCGGGGCCACGCCGAAGCGCTCGCACAGGGCGGCCACGTGTTGACGATCGGCGTCCGCGCCATGGCGCCCGGAGAGCATGGCCAGGTGGGAGACCCGCATCGGCGCACGCAGGATCTCAAAGGGCCGGGCGTGGACCTCGTCGTGGATCTGGCGACGCAGGGGGTGGTCCGTCAGGTGGTAGGCGTTGGCGTCATCGTTCATGCGGGCGAAAGATACCTCAGGTCTTCGCTGGGGCAAAGCGGGCCGTGTGTCGCAGCCTGGCCGACGACCGGTCTACGCCGTCCGGGCAAGGATGTAGAATAGGCCACCCACTCGAGCGAAGAGGAGCGACCTTGGCGCTGCTGCATCTGCACGACATCCACCTGGCCTTCGGCGGTCCGACGCTGCTGGACGGCGTCAGCCTGCAGCTGGAAGCCGGCGAGCGCATCGCCCTGCTCGGCCGCAACGGTTGCGGCAAGTCCTCCCTGCTGCGCCTGTTGGCGGGCGAACACACCCCGGACAGCGGACGCATCGAGGGCCTGGAACGGCTCGATGTCGCCCTGCTGCCCCAGGACATCCCCGAACGCATGGCGGGTAGCGTCTACCATGTCGTCGCCGAGGGGCTCGGCGAGCTGGGCGAACTGGTGGAACGTTACCACCAGACCAGCCGCCAGGTGGCCATGGGCGACGAGGCAGCCATGACCCGGCTGGAGCATATTCAGCACGAGCTGGAGGGGCGCGGCGGCTGGGCCCTTCACAATCGGGTGGAGGCCACCCTGAGCCGGCTGGGCCTGCCCGCCGATGCCCGCTTCGACCAGCTCTCCGGCGGGCTGAGACGCCAGGTGCTGCTGGCCCAGGCGCTGGTCCGCGACCCCGATCTGCTGCTTCTGGATGAGCCCACCAACCACTTGGACCTGGAAGCCATCCAGCGGTTGGAGGAGGTGATCGCCACCACCGAGGCCTCGGTAGTCCTCGTCACCCACGATCGCGCCTTCCTGCGCCGGGTGGCCACCCGGATCGTGGAGCTGGACCGCGGGCGGGCATACAGCTACCCCGGCGATTGGGACAATTACCTGCGCCGGCGCGATGAGCGGCTGAACGCCGAGGCCCAGGCCCAGGCGCGGGAGGACAAGCGCCTGGCCCAAGAGGAAGCCTGGATCCGCCAGGGCATCAAGGCCCGGCGCACCCGCAACCAGGGGCGGGTGCGGGCCCTGCAGGCGCTGCGTGAGGCGCACGCCGCCCGCCGGACTGGTCAGGGCACCAGCCGGCTGGACATCCAGGCGGCGGAGCAGTCGGGCAAGCTCGTGGCCGAGGCCGAGCAGGTCGGGTTCACCCTGCCCGACGGCCGGCCGCTGATCCAAGACTTCTCCACCACCGTGCTGCGCGGCGACCGCATTGGCCTGGTGGGCCCCAACGGCGCCGGCAAGACCACCCTGCTGCGCCTGCTACTGGGGCGGGTTCAGCCCACGGCGGGCCGCATCCGCACCGGTACCCGGCTGGAGGTGGCCTGGTTCGACCAGCTTCGGGAGACGCTGGACGATCAGCGCAGTGTCGCCGACAACATCGCCGACGGCCGCGAGTTCATCGAGGTGGGCGGCCGGCGCACCCACGTCCTGGGCTACTTGCAGGACTTCCTGTTCACCCCAGACCGGGCACGCAGCCCGGTGCACAGCCTCTCCGGTGGCGAACGCGCCCGGCTGCTGCTGGCGCGGCTGTTTACCCGCCCGGCCAACCTGCTGGTGCTCGACGAGCCCACCAACGACCTGGACATGGAGACCCTGGAGCTGCTGGAGGACCGCCTGGCCGATTATGACGGCACCGTGTTGCTGGTCAGCCACGACCGCGAATTCATGGATCAGGTGGTCACCAGCACCTGGGTCTTCGAGGGCGAGGGCCGGATCACCGAGCACGCCGGCGGCTACAGCGACTGGCTGCGCCACCAGGCCCAGCGCGACACCGAGCAGGGCCGCCAAACGCGCCGCACCGAGGCCGCCCAGCGGCCGGAGCGCCCGACCAGCCGCAGTCGCCGGCCCGCCAAGCTGGGCTACAAGGCCCAGCGGGAGCTGGCCAGCCTGCCCGAGACCATCGAACGGCTGGAGCAGGAACAGAGCGAGCTGCAACAGCAACTGGCCAACCCGGCGATCTACCGCGACCGCCCGGAGGATATCCCGCGCCTGCAGGCCCAACTGGAGGCCCTGGAGGAGCGGCTGATGAGCGCCTTTGAGCGTTGGGAGGAACTGGAGGCCCAGACCCAGGTCTGACCTCCCGGAGCCCGGGGCTGCGGCCAGATGCCCCCCCGGGCGTCATTCTGCCTGCCGCAATAAGGTGTTAAATTGGGCGCCGGGGCCCGGCTCCGGGGCAAGCAAGAGGTTTACATGCAAACATCCAACCCCTCCGGCAGCCTGATCGGCCGGGTGATCGGCGTGCTCGGGGCGATCGTAGTGATCGGCTTCACCGCCTTTCTGGGCGTCTTCGTCTTTCTGGCCCTGCTGGGCCTGGCCGCGGTGGGGGCCGTGGTCTTCGCCGTCCGCCTCTGGTGGCTGCGTCGTCAGCTCCGCCAGGCGGCCGAGCGCGCCCAGGCGCGCCACCAGCGCCAACAATCGGCCGCCGGCGGCCGCGTGATCGAGGGTGAATACCGGCGGGAGGAAGGCCGGCGGCAGGATTGACCCGTCGGGACCCTCTCCACCGAGCAGACCTTCAACAGCATAAGTGGCCCAAGTCAGCGTGCCCGGGCCATTCACCAGAAAAACGGGCGAAGGACATTGAGGGATCGTTTCACACTGACGATTACCGACTACCGGGGCTCCCGGCACTTCTCGCTACACCAACTGGTGAAGCGGGTGGCGCTGGGGACGGTCACCGTCATCCTGCTGACCTTCCTGGCCGGCGGCGCCACCATCTGGTGGCTCAACCACAACCTCACCGAGTTGGCCGAACGTCGCGACCAAGCACAGTCGGAGTACGAGCAATTGCAGGACCACAAGGTCCGGGTCATCCAGGCGATCGAACGGCGTAACGCCGAACTCAACCGCGTCATTGAGGAGCAGTCCGCCGAACTGAGCCAACTGGACCTGGAGCTGGGCCACATTGAGGCCATGGTCGGGCTGCGGCCGGAACCCGACGTGGGCCGCAGTCAGCGCCTGGACACCGCCAGCCAGACTGCCCTGGAGCGGGCGCTGATGCTGCAAACCATCCCCAGCGGCAACCCCATCCAGGGGCATAGCCGCAAGACCAGCGGCTATGGCTGGCGCCGCCACCCGATCAGCGGCGAGCGCTCTTTCCACGCCGCCGTGGACCTGGCCGCCGACCGCGGCACCCCGGTGGTGGCCACCGCCGACGGCGTCGTCAACTTCGCCGCGCGCCATAACAGCGGTCTGGGCAAGCTCGTCATCCTTGACCACAACTTCTCCTTCAAGACCTACTACGCCCACCTGGACCGCATCAAGGTCCGCCAGGGCGAGTTCGTCCCGGCAGGCACCGTGATCGGCCGCGTGGGCAGCACGGGCAGCGCCACCGGACCGCATCTTCACTACGAGGTCTGGCACCTGCAGCGCAAGCTCAATCCGGAGCCGTTCGTCGCCTGGGACATCGACAACTACGAAGCGCTTTTCGAGAAAGAGGGCCGGGTAAAATGGGACTCATTGGCAAAGGGGCTAAAACGCAGTCTAAGCCTACAGGAACGACAGTTATCGCTGCGGGTACCGAACTCGTCGGGGAACTGACCTGCGAGGTGGCCCTTCATCTGGACGGTACCGTGCGGGGCACCGTCCGCACCCACGGCGATGTCTCCATTGGTGAAAGTGGCCGGCTGGAGGGCACCATCCAGGCCGAACGACTGGTGGTCAGCGGCCATCTGGAGGGGGACGTGGACTGCCATGCGCTCGAGATTGTCGCCAACGGCAGGGTCCACGGCGATGTCTATAGCGATACCTTCGTGATCGAGCCGGGCGGCATCTTCCGCGGCCAGAGTCATGCCCGGGACGAGCAGCATCTGGCCCTCACCGACCAGCAGGAACGGCCGCACGCCCTGCCCGGCCACGACACCGGGGCCACCACGCCGGCGGACGACGACGCCGCGGAGCCGGAGGCCGCCCCGGGCCGCACGTAACGCGTCACCCGGGCGCCGGCCACTGCCGGCCCGGCGCCTCAGGCATGGCGGTGCACCGCCCGGCGCCGCAGCCGCAGGGCTCTCGGCCCGCGCGGCTGCTTCTGGTGCGCACGATTCACCCGCAGCCGCTGCCCCTGGTAGGGCTGGCCGTCCAGCGCCGCCATGGCCGCCTCCGCCGCCCGGACCTCCATCTCCACAAAGGCGAACCCGCGGGGTTCGCCACTGCTTCGATCCCGCACCAGTCGCGCCGAGCACACTTCACCATAGGGCCGGAACAGAGCCTCCAATGCCCCCTGTTCACAGTCGGTCGGCAGATTGCCGACGTAGAGCTGCTGCCTGTCCATGGGTTGACCTCCGCTTAACCCGTACCCGGTAAGAGCAGTATAGAAGGCTTTTCGCGGCTTGTTGCAACGCACCAAATGGCGTGCTATGTTGCATCGCACAAGTCATTAAGACACCTAATTGGAGGTGACCCCATGTACGAGCAGTTCAACAAGCAGTTCCAGGCGCAATTCGGCGATATTTTCAAGCAGATGGAAGGCCAGGGCGAACCGGTCCGCCGGATGATGGGCCTGATGCTGGAAGGCGCTGAAAAGTACACCCAGCTGCAGCTGGACATCCTGAGTTCCTGGTCTGACCTGACCTTCAGTCAGGCCCGCGCGACCCTGGAGATCAGCGACCAGAAGAGCCTGACGGACTACCTGGAGAGCCGCCAGAAGCTGGCCGAGCAGTGCAACCAGAAGCTCAACGAGGATGCCGGCAAGCTGGTGGACCTCGGCCGCGACTTTGGCGAGCAGGTGCGCAAGCTGGCCGCCGAGAGCGGCAGCCCGCTGGCCAGCATCCCGGCTGCCGCCGCAGCGGCGCCCAGCGCCAGCGCGCCCGCCCAGAGCAGCGCCAGCACCGGCAGCACGAGCGGCGGCAGTGGCGCGAAGCGCACCACCCGCAGCACCGCCAGCAAGGGCAGCTCCGCCCGCCGTACCACCAAGTCCGCTTAAACGGCGGCAACCACCGGTACAGGCCCCCACCGGGGCACGCCGGACACAAAAAACCGCCGCGCCTCACCGAGGGCGCGGCGGTTTTTTGTGTCCGGCGTCGACGGCGGAGGAGCCGGTCTCAGGAGGCCTGCTCGCGGGCGATGGCCCGATAGCCGATGTCGCGGCGGCAGAAGGCCCCCTCCCAACTGATCTCATCCACCAGCTCGTAGGCGGCGGCCTGGGCCTCGCTCACGGTATCCCCCAGGGCGCAGGCACACAGCACCCGCCCGCCGTTGGTCCGCACGCGCTGATCGTCGCCCAGCACCGTGCCGGCGTGGAACACCTTCTGACCGGCCGGATACTCGGTCCTAAGCCCGGTGATCTCGTGGCCTTTTTGATAGCTGCCGGGGTAGCCGCCAGCCGCCATCACGACACCCAGGGCGGCCCGCGGCTTCCAGTGCGCCTCCACCTCGTCCAACCGCCCATCCAGCGCCGCTTCGCAAAGCTCCAGCAGGTCGCTGTCCAGGCGCATGAGGATGGGCTGGGTCTCCGGGTCACCCATGCGGCAGTTGTACTCCAGCACCTTCACGCCACCTTGGGCGTCCACCATCAGGCCGGCATACAGAAAGCCGGTGTAACGCCGCCCCTCCTCGGCCAGCCCCTTGACCGTGGGGTGGATAACCTCGTCCATCACCTGCTTATAGCGCTCCGGTGTCAGCACCGGAGCCGGCGAGTAGGCCCCCATGCCACCGGTGTTCGGGCCCCGGTCGCCCTCGTCGCGGGGCTTGTGGTCCTGGGAGGAGGCCAGCGGCAGGACGTGCTCGCCATCCACCAGCGCGATGAAGCTCAGCTCCTCCCCCTCCAGGCACTCCTCCACCACAATCCGCTGTCCGGCCTCACCGAAGGCACTGCCGGTGAGCATGTCCTCGGCGGCCAGCAGCGCCTCGCCCAGGGTCCGCGCCACGGTGACCCCCTTGCCCGCGGCCAGCCCGTCCGCCTTCACCACAATGGGTGCGCCCTGTTCGCGAATATAGGCCTGGGCCGATTCCAGGTCGGTGAACACCTGGTAGGCCGCCGTGGGGATCTTGTAGCGGGCGAGAAAGTGCTTGGTGAAGGCCTTCGAGCCCTCCAACTCCGCCGCGCTGCGAGTCGGCCCGAGGCAGCGCAGGTTGTTCTCCTGGAAGGCGTCGACAATACCGGCCACCAACGGCGCCTCGGGACCGACCACGGTCAGCGCCACCTCCTCATCGCGCGCCAACTGCACCAATGCCGGGATGTCGCTGGCGCTGAGGCCCACATTACGCACGCCCGGCTCCAGCGCCGTGCCCGCGTTGCCCGGGGCCACCAGCACCTCATCGACGCGCGGCGACTGCGCCAGCTTCCACGCCAGGGCGTGCTCGCGCCCACCGTTACCCACTACCAGCACCTTCATCGCATCTGACTCCGTCTCGCTGGGGCGGCCCGGCTCAGTGCCGGAAGTGCCGCATACCCGTGAATACCATGACCAGCCCATGCTCGTCAGCGGCGTCGATCACCTCTTGGTCGCGCATCGAGCCACCCGGCTGGATCACCGCCCCAATGCCCGCCTCCGCCGCCTGGTCGAGGCCGTCGCGGAAGGGGAAGAAGGCGTCGGAGGCCATGGCCGCGCCCTTGACCTCCAGTCCGGCCTCGGCAGCCTTGTCGCGGGCGATACGGGTGCTGAACACCCGGCTCATCTGCCCGGCGCCGATGCCCAGGCTGCGCCCGTCGGCGGCGAATACGATGGCGTTGGACTTGACGTAGCGCACCACCGCCCAGGCAAACAGCAGGTCCTGCCAGGTCTGCTCGTCCGGCTGCTTGCGGGTGACCACCTTGAGCGCCCCCTGCGGCACCCGGGCGATGTCCCGCTCCTGCACCAGCAGGCCGCCGCCCACCCGCTTGTAGTCCAGGCCCGGGGCCCGCTCCGGCCCCCACTGGCCGCAGGCCAGCAGGCGGACGTTCTTGCGGGCGGCCACGGCCTCGCGGGCCTCCGCGGTGACGCTGGGGGCGATGATCACCTCCACAAACTGGCGCTCGACGATCGCCGCCGCGGTCCTGCCGTCCAACTCGCGGTTGAAGGCGATGATGCCGCCGAAGGCCGAGGTGGGGTCCGCCTCAAAGGCGCGCTCATAGGCACTCAGCAGGTCCTGGCCGACGGCCACCCCGCAGGGGTTGGCGTGCTTGACGATGACACAGGCCGGCGCCTCGAAGGCCTTGACACACTCCAGCGCCGCATCGGTATCGGCCACGTTGTTGTAGGACAGCGCCTTGCCCTGATACTGCTCGGCAGTGGCGACACAGGGCTCCACAACATCGTGCTCGCGGTAGAAGGCGGCCGCCTGGTGCGGGTTCTCACCGTAGCGCATATCCAGCGCCTTCTCGAACTGCACATTGAAGGTGCGCGGGAACCGCGCCGGTTCACCCTCGCCCAGCCGGGCACCCAGGTAACTGGCGATGGCCCCGTCGTAACGGGCCGTGTGCTCGAACGCCTTCACTGCCAGGTTGAAGCGGGTGGCCCGCCCCAGACCGCCTTCACGCTTGAGCTCATCGATCAACGCCTCGTGGTCGGCCGGATCGGTGACCACCGCCACATCGGCATGGTTCTTTGCCGCGGCGCGCAGCATGGCCGGACCGCCGATGTCGATGTTCTCGATGGCCTCCTCAAGGCGGCAGTCCGGATCGGCCACGGTGCGCTCGAAGGGATAGAGGTTGACCGCAAGCAGGTCGATGGGCTGAATGCCCTGCTCCGCCATGACCTCATCGTCGGTGCCCCGCCGCCCCAGCAGGCCGCCGTGGACCTTGGGGTGCAGGGTTTTCACCCGGCCGGCCATGATCTCGGGGAAACCGGTGTAGTCGGAGACCTCGGTGACCGGCAGGCCGGCCTCGCGCAGCAGTCGGGCGGTGCCGCCGGTGGAGAGCAGCTCCACCCCCTGCTCGTGCAGGGCCCGGGCAAACCGCTCGATGCCGGTCTTGTCGGAAACACTGATGAGCGCCCGGCGCACCGGCCGGAGGTCACTTACTGTGGCCATGGGAGCTGTCCTTCTGGTTGGGTGGGGCCGTGGGGTTACAGCTGGTATTCGCGCAGCTTGCGGCGCAGGGTACCCCGATTGATGCCCAGGAGCTGGGCCGCGCGTGTCTGGTTGCCGTCGGCGTAGTCCATCGCGGCCTGGATCAGGGGCACCTCCACCTCACGCATCACCAACTGGTGGAGGCCGTAGCAGTCGTGTCCGTTGAGCTGCTGGAAGTACTGACCCAGGGCTTCGGATACGGCCTCGCGCAGCGGCGCAATCGCGCTGTTACCGTGCGCGCCTGTGGAGGAGTTCGTTGTTTTGGCAGGTGACTGTTGTTCCATAGGGCGCTTTCGTCACGAGGAAAGGCTGCAAAGTTTCCTGCGGTTCGTCGGCCAATGCAAGCGCGGCCCGATCGTGCAGGGCACGACGGGTCCCGCCTCAATAAAAGCCCAGCTCAAAACTGGGTACCTGATCCGCTGGCACCATTATCTCCAGGCGCAACCGCTCGGCCTGCCCTGGGGCCAGCCCCGCACCCCCCGGCACGGCAGGGTGCAGGTAGTCCGTGGCGGTGAACCGCCGCACCCCCAGAGGCTGGCCATCCAGGTCGGTGATACGCACATGTATGTTCGGGAAATCCTGCCGGAAGGGCGCCGTGTTGACCAGGCGCCCCTCCAGGCGGATGACGTCCCGCCGGCGCGGGTGCTGTTCAAACACCCGGTCCCGCAACTGCAGGGCCCGAGGGTCGGAGAACCGGGGCAGCGCACAGCCCACCACGGCGCAACCGGCCTCGAGCCAGGGCCTGGCCAGCGGCTCCTGCGACAATCGGTCGCGGCAAAGATAGGCCGATTGCACCACCAGCAGACCGACCAACAGGGCGATGACCGCGCCGAACCGCCATGTCGCCCCCCGCGACCGACCCGCTGCTGCCACCGCTTACCCCCGTCGGGTGCCCGCCAACAGGGCCCAATCCCCCTGGTATTCCGGCCGCTCCATTTCGAACCAGGAACTATAGCACGCCCGCACCTGGTCGACCTGCCCCCGCAGGATCCCAGACAGGGCGATACGGCCTCCCGGCCGGACACTGGGCGACAACTCCCCCGCCATGGCAACCAGCACGCGGGCGAGGATGTTGGCCACCAGGACATCCGCCCCCGCCCGGGGCAGCGGGCCGGGGCCCTGGACCCGAATCCGTTCACCCACCCCGTTACGGCGGGCATTATCGGCCGTGGCCTGGCGGGCCTGCGGGTCGTTGTCCACGGCGGTGCAATGGCCGGCACCCAGCAGGCAGCCGGCCACCGCCAGGATCCCGGAGCCGCAGCCGTAGTCCACCAGCCGGGTGTCCGCCTGCAGCGGCAAGCCGTCCAGCCAACGCAGGCAAAGGGCCGTGGTGGGGTGGGTGCCGGTGCCGAAGGCCAGCCCCGGGTCCAGGCGCAGATTCACCGCCTCCGCTGCCGGCGGCGTCTGCCCCCAGGGCACCACCCAAAGCCGGTCACCGAAGCGCATGGGATGAAAATCGTCCATCCAGGCCCGTTCCCAGGCCCGGTCCACGAGCCGCTCCACCCGCCAGCCCCTGGGGGGTGCGCCCAGCACCTCGGCAACCCGGGCCTGCAGGCGCAGCGGGTCGACGGTGGCCGCGTCGAACAGTGCTGTCAGGCGCAGGTGGGACCAGAGACGCTGTTCACCGGGGCCCGGCTCCAGGATCTCTTCATCGTCCGGTTCGCTCAGGGTGATGGCGAGGGCGCCAAGCGCTTCCAGCAGGGCCTCTACACGGGGCACTTGCGACTGCGCACAGTCCAGGGTGATCTGCGTGTGGGGCACAGGGCGACTCAGCCAGCGTCGATGACCAGACAGGCGGCCTGCTCACGGGTGAAAAAGTGACCGTCGCGCTCGAATCCGGAGACGAGAGAGGGCTTTACGGCCAGCACGCGACCGTGCTCGTCGCGCCGCCAAACCAGCTCCTCCGGCAAACCGTCCAGGCGGTGGAAGGGTGCCAGGGTGCCGTCACGGTTCCGCGACAGATAGACCACGCCGGTCTCACTGTCGAGAAAGGCCGGACGAAACCCCTCCTTACGGTTGTGCTGGCTGACGCCGGCGGTACACCGAAAGGCCTCGTTCTCACTACGCAGCTGATCTGCCGTCATGGCGCGGGCCATGATCACCACCTCTAGCTGGTCGCTGCCCTAACGGGGGCAGCGGCGAGTCGCCTGTCTTTGAATGGAATGGCGCAGTATACGAACTTGTCATGCCAAGTCCAACAGACTGTCACCACTCTGCGTTACCCTGGCCGTCAGGATGGGCAAATAGCGTCCGGGAGGACGGCATCGCAATCTCCTGAGACAGACCTTGGTATTAGTGTAAGACCGAAAATAAAGTTGGCCAACCCACTTCGGCAACTTTTTTTTAAACCTCAGGCAAATAAAGCCGACAGCGGGGAAACAACACGAAGTTCCCCCGTCCGCCGGTACTGAATGCCGGTCTCAGCCCTGGTAGTTCTCGATGGACGCGCGGATCTCCTCCCGCGCGGACTCGGCCCCCTCCCAGCCGTCGATCTTGACCCACTTGCCGGGCTCCAGGTCCTTGTAGTGCTCGAAGAAGTGGCTGATTTGATCCAGCACCAGCTTCGGCAGGTCGTCCGGGCCCTTGATGTCGTCGTACATTGCGGTGAGCTTGCCCACCGGCACGGCCAGGACCTTGGCGTCCTCGCCCGCCTCGTCGGTCATCTTGAGCACCCCGATGGGGCGGCACTTGATCACCGAACCGGTGATGACCGGAAAGGGGGTGATAACCAGGACGTCGGCCGGATCGCCGTCGTCACACACGGTGTTGGGGATGTAGCCGTAATTGCACGGATAGTGCATCGCCGTGCCCATGAAGCGATCGACGAACATGGCACCGCTGTCCTTGTCGACCTCGTACTTTACCGGCTCACCGCGCAACGGGATCTCGATAATGACGTTGATCTCTTCTGGGGCTTTCTCGCCTGGGCCTACCCGTTCCAGGATCATGTGCGCTCTCCTCGTGATTGTTTCTGGACCCCGAGCCTTGCCCGGGCGCGGGATACGGGGGAGTATAAAGGATCAGGCTCACTTTTGCTGCATTGCGGGATAAACCAGCCGCTCCCGCCTGACCGCCATTCGGATCGTGTCTCAAGACTATGCCTTTTCTCGTGGAAAACTTGCGTGCACTGCTGCGCATTCTCGTCTTTCGGGCCAGTCCCGCCGAGCTGTCCGCCTCGCGGAACCTGTTGATCCTGCTCATCGCCGGCAGCGTCGGCATCGGCTATCTGGCGGCGGGGATCCTGCCGCAACCGGGCCCGGTGGAACTGCAACTGCTGGCGGCTATGATCGTGACCCTGGGGCTTGTCTACCTGGCCCTCTACTGGCGCGGGCTGCTCCCGCGCTTCAACCAGACCGCCAGTGCGGTGTTCGGCACCGACCTGCTGCTCAGTCTGCCCATGCTGCTGATCCAACTCCAGGTGGCTGCGGTGGACGAGGCCGGCGCCGGGCTGCTGCTGGCCGCCCTCACCCTTTGGGTCTGGCGCCTGGCGGTGCTGGGGCACGTCTTTGCTGAGGCGATGGACGTGCGGCGCAGCCTCGGCGTGCTGGCCGCGGTGGTCTACATGATTATTGTGCTGCAGATTGTCAGTGCCCTGGCACAATAGACCGGGTGCGCACCGGATAGGAGCAACCATGCATCTACACATCCTGGGCATCTGCGGCACCTTCATGGGGGGCCTGGCCCTGCTGGCGCGGGAGGCCGGTCACGTGGTGAGCGGTAGCGACCAGGGCATCTACCCGCCCATGAGCGACATGCTGGCGGAACAGGCCGTGGACCTGCGGGCCGGTTATGCCCCCTCACACCTGCAACCGCCCCCCGATCAGGTGATTGTCGGCAACGCCCTGTCGCGCGGTAATCCGGCGGTGGAGTACGTGCTGGACCAGGGCCTGCGCTACACCTCGGGGCCCCAGTGGCTGGGCGAGCACCTCCTCCACGACCGCTGGGTCCTGGCGGTCTCCGGCACCCACGGCAAGACCACCACCGCCAGCCTGTTGGCCTGGATCCTGGAGTACGCCGGATTGAACCCGGGCTTCCTGGTGGGCGGGGTGCCGACCAACTTCGGCCGCTCGGCCCGCCTCGGCGACGGGCCGTTTTTCGTCATCGAGGCGGATGAATACGACAGCGCCTTTTTCGACAAGCGCTCCAAATTCATCCACTTCCGCCCCCGCACCCTGGTGATCCACAACATCGAGTACGACCATGCGGACATCTTCCCCGACCTGGCCGCCATCCAGCGCCAGTTCCACCACCTGGTGCGCACCGTGCCGGGCAACGGCCTGATCATCGCCAACGGCGATCAGGCCAATGTTGCCGAGACCCTGGGCCAGGGCTGCTGGACCCCCACCCTGCGCCTGGGCACCGGGCCCGACTGCGACTGGCGCTACGACCTCAACGGGCAGGGCGAAATGGTGCTGCGCGGCGGGGATGCCACCCCGCTGACCGCCCGACCACCGCTGCCCGGCCTGCACAACGCGGCCAACTGCGCCGCCGCATTGCTCGCAGCCCGCCACGTCGGGGTCCCACTGAGCACCGGGCTCGACGCACTGGCCGGCTTCCGCGGCGTGAAGCGGCGCCTGGAGCTGCGGGGTGAGGCCGGCGGCGTGCGGGTGTACGACGATTTCGCCCACCACCCCACCGCCATCCGCGCCACCCTGGAGGCCATGCGGCCCGGCCCGGGGCGATTGCTGGCAGTGCTGGAGCCCCGCTCCAACACCATGCGCATGGGCATCCACCGGGAACGGCTGGCCGCCGCCCTCGCCCCCGCCGACGCCGTCTTCGCCCTGCAGGGCAAGGGCCTGGAGTGGTCGGTGGCGGACGCCCTGGCCGGGCTCACCCCGCCCGCCGAGGTGGCGCAGGACGTGCCGGCGCTGGTCCAGCGCATCCGGCAACAGGCCCGCCCGGGGGACCGGGTGGTGGTGATGAGCAACGGCGCCTTCGACGGTCTGCACGGCCGCCTGCTGGCGGCCCTGGATGGCCGGGAGGTCTCGGCATGATGCACGGCCACGTCACCCTGGCCCTGACCGGCGCCTCCGGCATGCCCTACGGGCTGCGCCTGCTGCAGTGTCTGCTGCACGCGGACACCCCGGTGCACCTGCTGGTCTCGGAGGCGGCCCGGGTGGTGCTGGGCCTGGAGACCGACCTGCAACTGCCCGCCAAGCCAAGCGCCATGGCGCGGCGACTGCTAGAGGCCTGTCGGCTCCCCGACTCGGCACCGCTGGCGGTATTCGGTGACCGCCAGTGGACGGCGCCCGTGGCCTCCGGCTCCGGCGCACCCCGCCAGATGGTGGTCTGCCCCTGCAGCATGGGCACCCTATCGGCCATCGCCACCGGCGCCAGCGATAACCTGATCGAACGGGCGGCGGACGTTGTGCTAAAAGAGAGAGGGAGGCTTATCCTGGTGCCGCGCGAGACGCCCTTTTCCGACATTCACCTGGAAAACATGCTTCGGCTCAGTCGCATGGGCACGGTTATCCTGCCGGCCAATCCCGGCTTTTACCACCAACCGGAGACAGTGGAGGCGCTGGTGGATTTCGTGGTGGCGCGCATTCTCGACCAACTGGGTGCCCCCCAGAGCCTGCTGCCGGCCTGGGGCGAGCGACTCAGTCCGACGGCCCATGGCGGAGGGCGGGCATCGTGAGCACCCTCCTGCCCCTGTTCCCGCTACAGACGGTCCTCTTCCCCGGCGGTCCCCTGGTGCTGCGCCTGTTCGAACCCCGCTACCTGGACATGGTGGCCCGATGCCTGCGCGAAGACCGGGGTTTCGGGGTCTGCCGCATCGTGGACGGGCGCGAGACCGGGGCGCCGGCCATCCCGGACCCGGTGGGCACGCTGGCCCGGATCATCGACTGGGAGAAGCGCAGCGACGGCTTGCTGGGCATC